>JANNBP010000059.1:0-46490 GCA_031385555.1 Deltaproteobacteria bacterium
GGATCCGTCGAGGACGCGCACCCCAGCAACTCCCCACTCGATCGCGACCGCACCCGCCGTGCGCCGCCGGTCGCCGTCGCTCGCGAGCACGGTCATCGGGTGTAGCACCAGGGTCACGTGCTGCACTGCCAGCCAGCGATCGGCGCGGGCGCGCTGCCGATCGACCTTGGCCTCGTCGACGGGTGCACCGAGCTGGTCCGCGGCGAGCGCGAGGAACGGCTGCCCCGGCGTGTCGTCCCGCGAGATCGTGTGGATCTCGAGCTGACCGTAGTCGGCCGGATCGACACGCCGGATCGCCGCCAGGATCGTGCGGCCATCAGCGGCGACTGCGGGGAGTCCGTCGACCGAGAGGCCATTCGCGGCGATCCGTGGCGCGGTCGACACCGGCGCGACCACGTCGGGCACGGTCGCCGTCCAGCAGCTCGCGAGCAGAACCGGCAGGGCGCGCATACGACAGCCTACGCGCGGAGCCAGGGCCTCCGGCTACTTGAACGAACCGAGATCGACGTACGCGTGGTCGGCCATGATGATGTACGGCCGATCCTCGAACGCGAGCTTGCCCTTACCGTCGTGACGCACGATCTGCAGGAGCCCCATGCCGTAGCCCATCGGGCCCTGCGAGTAGTAGTCGATCGAGAGCCGATACGGCCCGGCCTTCGCGTTGCCCGGGATGGCGAAACACTCGGGGCCGTAGCCACGAGCAGCGCGGGATCCTGCTTGCGGTGCAGGAAGTCTTCATACGCGCGTCGCGCGATCAGCTTCTCGACGACCTCCGCCTCGATCCACTGGCCACTGCCCATGTTCTCCATCGCGAACCGCGACACGGCCGCCTTGTTCGGTAGCGTGATCGCGAACGTGCCCTCGCGAACGCGGTCCTCGGGGTTGTGGAAGTAGAGGTGGAGCTCGGTGAAGGCGAGCGGCCCTTCGAACACCGCCTTCGCATCGACCCGCGTCAGCACCAGACCGCTGCCATCCGTCGCCGTCAGCGACCACGGCGCCTGGAGCTGATCGGTCGCGATCTGCGCCGACACCGCGAACGCCGGCATCGGCACACTCGACGCTTCATTCGCACGATGCGCGCCCGAGCAGGCGACGCAGAACTACACCCCGGCCACGAGGGATGAACTGGACATGGCAGGTTCAAACGCACGAGTCGACGTGTTCGGCCTCCGCCTTCGAGGAAGAACTCTCTGGATTCCAGCCAGTTGCAGCGAGCCCGGTAACTCGATTTCAGGAACGGTCGCGCGGACTCGAACGTGCGCGCTTCGCGACTCGATCCACGCGCTGCGCGAATCGCGCATCCTCGTGCGCTCTGATTCTTGAAAACACGCGCGTTTTTATGGTGACGAGTACGGAGCTCGCTGCGTATAGAGACTGCGGGGAGGGAACCACCATGTCGTTCCGTTCGATCGGAGTGTTCGTGTTGCTATCCGCGTGCGGCTCGCCGAGCGCGCGTCCGAGTGATCAGCCTGGCGATGTTGACGATCCGGCACCGGACTCGTCGACGACGTCGGACGCCAGCACACCGGAGGACGGGCCGAGCAACGTCGTCGAGGAGGATTGCTCGTCGTATCCGTTCAAGGCCGAGACGCTCTACGCCGAGCGCGTCGGCTTCGGCCGCAACGTCACCGGCGGTGATCACGACCTGCCCTATCACGTCACCACGCTCGCGAGCACCGGTGCCGGTTCGCTCCGGGTCGCGCTCGAGAGCACGCAGAGGTTCTGGATCGTGTTCGACGTCCACGGCGTGATCGACCTCGGCGACGACGCCATCCACGTCAAGTCCAACAAGACGCTCGACGGCCGTGGTCGCGACATCACGATCGACGGCCAGCTCAAGCTGGATCCCGGGACCAGGAACATCCTGTTCACCGACGTCAAGTTCCAGTACCCGGCGGGGTTCGCGACGTCCGACGGAGATCTGATCGGCATCCGCGGTCACGGCAACGTCGATCCCGAGCTGTACGACTCGCGCGACATGTGGTTCCACCACCTCGAGCTCGCGCGAGGTGGCGACGGTCAGCTCGACAATCGCGGCGCGACGTACGTGACGGTGTCGTGGTGCCACATGCACTCGCACAGCAAGTCGATGCTCCACACCAACGACACCGACAGCGGTCCGTCGTACGGCAACCGCACCACGTACCACCACAACTTCTTCGACCGCACGTCGCGCCGCGGTCCGCAGTTCCACTGGGGCGTCGCCGACTTCTTCAACAACTATCACTACCAGTGGTACGAGTTCGGAGCCGCCGCGCAGAACGAGGCAAAGTTCCTCTCCGAAGCGAACGTCTACGAGGCGCGGCCCGGCGAGTTTTGCCTGCAGTGCCCGGATCCGAACAGCCCGACCGGCGACTCCGACTTCGAGGTCAGCAAGGTCGGCTTGACGTCGTCGTGGGACACCAACCCGGGCTTCGTCAAGAGCGTCGGAGATGTCGCGCGACAAGGTGCCGTGCTCGAGCAACGGATGCCCGAGCTGGTCCCCGCGCGCCCCTACGACGCCGTGATCGAGCCGGCGAACGACGCGTTGATCGATGCGATCAAGACGAAGTCCGGTCCGCGCCGCACCTACTGCCAGTAAGCTCGCTCGGTGGCCAGGAAGGCGAAGGCGAGCGGACGCGGCAAGTACGATCGCTCGCTGACCGCGGCGGCGCGCCAGGCCGATCAACGCACCAAGCTCCTCGACGCCGCGACGTCGGTGATCGCGGCGAAGGGCTTCGGCGAGACCACCGTCGAGGCGATCGTCGACCGCGCGCGGATGAGCCGCCGCACGTACTACGAGCACTTCTCCGACGTCCGCGACGTGCTCGCGCAGATCTACGATCGCGCCGCCGCGATCAGTCTGACGATGGTGCAGTCGAGTGCACGCGCCCACTCCGAGCCGCTCGACGCGCTGCGCGCCGGGCTCGCCGCCTACGTCACGGCGGTCACCGCCTATCCCGAGGTCGCGCGCGTGATGTTCCAGGAGTACCGGCAGGGCGGCCGCGACTTCGAGGCGCGCTACCAGCAGGACAGCGGGCGCTATGCGGAGCTGCTACGCGAGATGCTGATCGCGGTGCATGCCGCCGGGCACCTCCGCAAGCAGCCGACGGAGCCGACGGTGTTCGCGATCGCGAAGGGCATCGAGGGTCTCGCCGTCCGGGCGATCGCGACGAAGCGGCAGCAGGAGCTCGCGGCGCTGGTCCCCGAGCTGGTCGAGCTCTCGCTCGCGCCGTTCCGATAAACACACCGGTGTTTTCACTTGAGCGCGATGCCGACGTTCGACGACGGATCACCGACCAGCCCGAGCGCGCCAGTCAACCAGCCTTCCCACAGCGTGCCGATCACCTCGTAGCGCCAGGTCGAGAAGGCGGGGAGCGAACGCGCTGCCTCGAGCCCCTGCTCGTCGATCAGGCGCGCTGCTTCCTCGGCATCGCTCCGCGTGGCGAGCAAGCGCGAGGTCACTCCGCTCTGCTCCGAGGCGAGCTGGACGATCGCGAGCAACAGCTCCGCCCAGCGCTGTGCGCGCGCCGAGACCCCCTTCGCCATCACGGGACTCCCCGCGAGCGGCTTCGCCGAGCCGATCACCAGGGCGAGCTCCTCGACGCGCTGGCGCGCCGGCTGCGGCAAGCCCTTGAGCGAGAGGAGCTTTCCCGGCTCGGACGGCCGGCTGCGCGCGAGATCGATCAGCAGCTTCTCGGTCAGCACCCAGCCGAGTGGTTGGTCGAGCTCGTGCGCCACCCGAAACCGCCACGCCGCGAGCTCGTGCACGACCGACAGCGCCAGCGGATCCAGGCCGCGCAAGCCGCCGATGCCCCGCCACGCCTCCTCGGGTCCGAGCGTGGCAGCGGCCAGCGCATCCGCGGCGACCACCCTGCTTTCGGCGAGTGCCCACGGCAGCCGGGGCCCGAGCTTCCGGACGAGCTTCGTGTACAGCACGTGCAGATGGCTGACGTCGGCGATCGCGTACGCGATCTGAGCCTCGGAGAGCGGCCGCATCGCCCAGTCAGTCCACTGCTGCTCCTTCGCGAGCGGAAAGCCGAGGACCTCCTGGGTCAGCGCGCCGAGACCGATCTGGTCGCCGAGCCCGGCGAACGCCGCCATCACCTGGGTGTCGATCACCTCCGGCATCGCGATCCCGACCCGCCCGATGATCGCGAGATCCTGCCGCCCGGCATGCACCACGGTCCGGGCATGCGCGGCGAGGGCCTCGAACACCGGCCTGGGGTCGACGGCGAGCGCGTCGATCAGCCGAACGTCCGCCTTTGCCGCCACGATCTCGTCGACAGGCGCATCCAAGGGCACGGTCAACCAGGCCACCTGAACCACACACAGCCTCGGGATCAGCCGGTCAGCGGTCAGGAACTCGAGGTCGAACGCAGCCAGCGAGGCACCCGAAATCGCCTCGCAGATTGCGGCGACCTCCGCAGCCTCGGTGACGAGCACGCCGCACGATACCACCCGCCCGAGACGATCCAACCCGACCGACTTTGTTAGATTTCATCCCCCGGAGGAACCTGTGACGAATAGCTTTGGAAGCCGCGCCGAGATCGCAGTTGGATCGAACAAGGTCGCGCTCTATCGACTCGATGCCTTGATCAAAGCGAAGGTCGGTGACGTCGAGACGTTGCCGTTCTCGCTGCGCATCCTGCTCGAAAACCTCCTCCGCTACGAGGATGGCAAGACGGTGAACCCCGCCGACATCGAGGCGGTCGCGAAGTGGGATCCCACCCATCGCGTCGATCACGAGGTCCAGCTGCGCCCCGCGCGCGTGCTGATGCAGGACTTCACCGGCGTCCCCGCTGTCTGCGACCTCGCCGCGATGCGCGATGCGTTCGTCGCGCTCGGCCTCAAGGGCAACGAGATCAACCCACTCCGCCCCGCCGACCTGGTGATCGATCACTCCGTCCAGGTCGATCACGCCGGCACCCAGCTCGCGTTCAAGCAGAACGTCGACCTCGAGTACCAGCGCAACCGCGAGCGCTACCTGTTCCTCAAGTGGGGCCAGAAGGCGTTCAACAACATGAAGGTGGTCCCACCGGGCACCGGCATCTGCCACCAGGTCAACCTCGAGTACCTCGCACGCGTGGTGTGGACCGACGGGTCGGTTGGCATCCCGGTCGCGTTCCCCGATTCGCTCGTCGGCACTGACTCGCACACCACGATGATCAACGGCCTCGGCGTGTTCGGCTGGGGCGTCGGTGGCATCGAGGCCGAGGCCGTCATGCTCGGCCAGCCGATGGCGATGCTGATCCCCGAGGTCGTCGGCTTCGAGCTCACCGGGAGTCTCCCACCGGGCGCGACGGCGACCGACCTCGTCCTGATGGTCACGCAGCAGCTGCGCAAGAAGGGCGTGGTCGACAAGTTCGTCGAGTTCTACGGCGCCGGCATCAAGGCGCTGTCGCTGCCGGATCGCGCCACGATCGCGAACATGGCGCCCGAGTACGGCGCGACGATGGGCTTCTTCCCCGTCGACGACGAGACGCTCAACTACCTGCGGTTCACGGGGCGTCCGGAGGACCACGTCAAGCTGGTCGAGCGGTACTGCAAGGAGAACCTCCTGTGGCGCCAGGACAACCCGAAGTTCCGGTTCACCGACACGCTGTCGCTCGATCTCTCGCAGGTCGAGCCGTCGCTCGCCGGCCCCGCGCGCCCGCAGGATCGCGTGCCGCTCACGGTCTCGCGCCGGTCGTGGCGCAAGTCCGTCGCCGCGATCCTCGCTGACAAGGCCGAGGCCGAGCCGAAGGTGATCGAGAGCTGGATCGACTCCAACACCTTGGCCGCCCCCGGCAAGCTCGCGGCGTCGCGCAACGTCACGATCGACTCGAAGCCGTTCAAGCTCGCGCACGGCTCGGTGGTGATCGCGGCGATCACCAGCTGCACGAACACGTCGAACCCGTCGGTGTTGATGGCCGCCGGCCTGCTCGCGCAGAAGGCCGTGGCGAAGGGCCTGACCTCGAAGCCGTGGGTCAAGACCTCGCTGGCGCCCGGTTCGCAGGTGGTCACCGACTATCTGATCGAAGCCGGCGTGATGAAGGACCTCGAGGCCCTCGGCTTCCACCTCGCGGGCTACGGCTGCACCACCTGCATCTGCAACTCCGGCCCGGTTCACGACTCGATCGCGCAGGCGATCAAGGACGAGAACCTCGTCGTCACGTCGGTGCTCTCGGGCAATCGCAACTTCGAGGGTCGCGTCAACCCGGTGGTGCGCGCGAACTACCTCGCGTCGCCGCCGCTGGTCGTCGCGTACGCGCTCGCCGGCACGATGAATATCGACCTCGAGATCGAGCCGCTCGGCATCGACCAGGATGGCAAGGCCGTGTTCCTCCGCGACATCTGGCCGTCGCCGCAAGAGATCGCCGATCTGGTGCGCCGTGGGGTCAAGCGCGAGCAGTTCGAGATGCGCTACGGCAGCGTGCTCGACGGCGACGCCGACTGGAAGCTGCTCGAGGCACCGACCGGTGACACGTTCGCGTGGGACGACAAGTCGACGTACATCCGCAAGCCGACGTTCTTCGACAACCTCGGCCCGACGCCGAAGCCGCTCGTCGATATCAGCAACGCGCGCGTGCTCGCGATCCTCGGCGACTCGGTCACCACCGATCACATCTCGCCCGCCGGCAACATCGCGAAGGGCTCGCCGGCCGCGCGGTACCTCGACGAGCACGGCGTCCACGCGCGGGACTACAACCAGTACGGCGCCCGCCGCGGCAACCACGAGGTCATGGTGCGCGGCACGTTCGCGAACATCCGGCTCAAGAACCTCATGCTGGAAGGGGTCGAAGGCGGCGTCACGAAGTACTTCTCCAAGGCGGGCGAAGAGCAGCTCCCGATCTACGACGCCGCGGTCAAGTACCAGGCCGATGGCGTGCCGCTGATCGTGCTCGCCGGCGACCAGTACGGCACCGGCAGCTCGCGCGACTGGGCGGCGAAGGGCACGCTGCTCCTCGGCGTCCGCGCGGTGATCGCGAAGTCGTTCGAGCGCATCCACCGCTCCAACCTGATCGGCATGGGCGTGCTGCCGCTGCAGTTCCAGCCCGGTCACGACGCGAAGAGCTACGGCTTCACCGGCGAGGAGACCTTCACGATCGAAGGCATCGCCGGCGGTGTGACCCCGAAAAAGCAGCTCGACGTGATCGCGACCAAGCCCGACGGCACGACCGTGAAGTTCACGGCGACCGCGCGGGTCGACACGCCGCAGGAGGTCGAGTACGTGGCACACGGCGGCATCCTGAGCTACGTGCTCCGCCAGCGCGCGGCCGCTCTCAAGGCGAAGTAGCCCCGGGGAAGCACGACACGCTGATCGACACCGGCGCCTTCGTGCCCGCCCCGATCACCGCGCGGTACTCGATCTCCTCGAAGCCGGCTGGCGCTGATCAGAACGCGTAGCCGACGCGGAAGTAGGCGTTGCCTTCGGTGTTGTCGCCGTACTCGTTCGTGTTGTTCATCCGCTTCGCGACACCGGCCGCGAACGCGAGGTTGAGGCCGGAGTCGAACGTCCAGTGCCAGCCGAGCATGAGTTGCGGGCCGGCCCACGAGTCGTCCGAGCCGCAGTCGATGCACCCGGCGTACGCCATGTCCGAGCGCATGCTCGTACGGTAGAGCAGCCCGCCCTCGAGGAAGGGCCCCGAGAACACGCGCCGGAAGTACAGCGGCACGGTAGCGCTCACCTGGAAGAACTCGTTGTCGACCGCGGTGATCGCGGCCGTCAGCGCGACGTTCTGCGAGATCGCGTGGGTGCCGGCGAGGTCGTACATCCCGAAGAACAAGCCGAACGGGTTGGCGGAGATGTTGTTGGACTTGTGCTTGACGAGGTAGTCACCGCGCTCGCCGACCTTGATGGGGGTCCCGTTGATGTGCGAGACGTTGTTCCAGTCTTCGTTCTGGGGTCCACCGTGCGCCCCGGCGACCGGCGCGGGCGGGAGCCCCGGCGGCTGGATCGCCGGTTGTGCGGAGGGTCCGTTCGGAGTGACGATCACGGGGGCGTTCGGGGTGACCACGACCAGCGTGTCCACGGTCGTGGTCTCCGTATCAGCCTGGGCGGCGGTGACGGACACGCTGAGGAGGGCGACGGCGACGGCCAGCTTGTTCATGCGAACCCATCAAGCACTCGCGGTGCCAGATCGAGCGATCGGTCAACTGGCTGTGCTTCTTGGCATTTCCTCGAGCGTCCGCCGAAGCACCTGACATGCCTCGAACAGCTGGATCGACAGGACCGACCAATTCCTGACGCCGATGTCGCGATCTGGTCGTGGGCGACGTGTCAGCCGAGTGACTTCACGAGCGCTTGCCCGACACCACGTGCGGAGGCCGGGTTCTGTCCGGTGATCAGACGTTGATCGACGACGACGTGCGCCTGCCAGTTCGGTGCGGGGACGTGCGTCGCGCCGCGCTCGACCAGCTTGCTGGCGAGCAGGAACGGGACGATCGCATCGAGCTTGACCGCGCGCTCCTCGTCGTCGGTGAACGCGGCGAGCTGCTTGCCGGCGACGAGGTACGCGCCGGTGGAGAGCTTGATGTTCACGAGGCCAGCCGGGCCGTGGCAGACGGCGGAGACAACCCCGCCTGCCTCGTAGATCGAGGCCGCGATCCGCGCGAGCCCGCCGTCCTCCGGCAGATCCCACATCGTCCCGTGGCCACCGGCGAAGTAGATGGCGGCGTAGCGTGCGGGATCGACCTGGTCGGGGCGCAGGCTCGCGTGGAGGTGAGCCATCAACTGCGCATCATCGAGGAAGCGTGCGTTGTCGGTGTCCTTGCGGTCGATCCCGTCGAGCGGAATCTTGCCGCCCTTCGGGGAGACGAAGTCGACCTCGAGGCCGGCGTTCACGAGCTCCCAGTACGCGTGGGTGATCTCGGGGAGGTACGCACCGGTGGGCTTGCCGGTCGAACCGATCTGGTCGTGGCTGGTGAGGACGATGAGGACGCGGCGGAGGTTCGACATGTTCTTTTCTTTCGTTCGGGGGTTGCTGACGAACACCAACCTAGTCGCTGCACGCTGACTTCCGCAGACGCCAGCGCAGCGGTACTTCTGTACACTTGATGTACAAATGGCATCTCCGCGGATCGACGCGAGTATCGGTAACCTCGAGGTGTTCTGCCGGACCTTCGAGCTCGGTAACTTCACGCGGGCGGCGGTGGATCTCGGGTTGACTCCGCAGGCGGCGAGCCGAGCGCTGGCGCGGCTCGAGGGCCACGTCGGAGCCACGCTGTTCCGTCGAACCACGCGAAATCTCGAGCCAACCGAGGCTGGACGGGCGTACTACACGCGTTGTCGTCAGGCCCTGGATCTGCTCGCAGGTGGCGCCAAGGAGCTCGCCTCGCAGATCGGGTCCGAGCGCGGCACGATCCGGATCTCCGCGGGCACGCCGTGGGGACACCACCGCTTGCTCCCTGCCCTCGCCGCGTTCGCGCGGACGCACACCAATATCGAACTGGTGGTTCAGATCGACAACCGCAACATCGACTTCGTGCGCGACGGCTACGACCTCGCGATCCGGCTCGGCGAGATCCGCGACCAGACGTTGATCGCGCGCAGCCTCGGTTCGCCGGAGGTCGGCATCTACGGCAGCCCGGCGTACCTGGCGGAGCATCCGGCGCCACGCACCGCTGCAGACCTCGCGACGCATCGCTGCATCGGCTTCGTGATGCCCGGCAGTGGTCGCCAGCTTGCGTGGGAGCTCGCGTGTGGGGACGTCACGCCGCAGACCGCGTTCAAGATCCAAGGCGACGTACTCGCGATGATCACGCTCGCCCGTGAAGGTGCCGGGCTGCTCCAGATCTACGACTTCGCGGTCGCTCGCGAGCTCGCGCGTGGTGAGCTGGTCGAGGTGCTCGCTTCCGAGCGCGGCGCCTCGCGTCCGTTCTCGCTGCTCTATCCTCGGGGCGTCACGCAGACACCGGCGGTCAAGAAGCTCGTCGCATTTCTGGTCAAGCGCTAGCGGCCCTCGTTCGGTTCGGCTGACGCAAGGCTCAGGCCTCCTCGCGACCGTCCGTCCGCAACGCCCTCAGGCCGCCGCGCGCTGCACGCGCATCCCGACGAGCCCGACGATCACGCGATCGATCCGCTCGCGCGCCGGCATCCGCACGCGCTCGCAGATCGCCCGAGACAGCGCATCGACGGCGCTGATCGCCGAATCGATCAACGGCTCGAACTGCGTCTTGTTGCCGTCGTGTGCCTCGAGCAGAAAGCGCGCGTGCTCGATCCGTAGCTCGAGCTCGCGCGTCACGCGCTCCACGATCGTCACCACGTGCGCATCCTTGCCCGCGAGCTCCATCGCCGCACGCTCGGCCTCGCCGCGGATCAGGTCGAACACCGGCGGTACCGCCATCGCTTCATAGACGTCGTCCGCGAGCACGCGCGAAGCGTGGGTTTTGATGTCGTCCGCGAGCACGCGCGAAGCGTGGGTTAGATGGATCACCTCGCCGCAGTCGAGCAGCCAGCGCACCTGATCGAGCTTCTCGTAGATGCGATCCATCGAGCGCTCGAGCGTCCGATCCATCCGCGCGCCCTGCCGGGCACACCATGCCAGTGCCGCGTACCAGAACTGGTTCGTCGACTTGATGGTCGCGTCGAGCTGGACGCCGAGCTCGCGGCGCTCGAGGCCCTCGCGGAGCGCCGCGATCACCTGGATCAGATGCCGCTCCGCCATGATCACCAGGTTCTGCCAGTTGCCCAGCACGCCCTGCGAGAGCAGCTCGCTGCCGTGATCGAACCAGTGCTGGACGTTGAGGAGGCCGGTCCGGACGATCTCGCTGCAGGCCTGGCTTCTGTCGTTCATGGGGCAGCCTTCGACCGCACCCTTCGCCGGTTGCCGGATTACTGCCGCGAGATCACCTTCCCCATCGCCTCGTACTCCAACTGCGCGGCACGCAACAGGAACTTGCCGTCGATGCTGGTCTGGGCATCCGCCGCCAGGAAGGCCGCCCGGAGCACCGCGTTGCGGATGTAGCCGCCGCTCATCACGAACGACTGCCCGAGCTGCTCGAACCGCATCTCCTCGCCGACCGGTGCTGCCTTCGGAATCAGCGCCTGCCACAGCTTCGTCCGCTCGTCGGCCTCCGGCATCGGGAAGCGCACGTGGACGCTGAGCCGCCGGCGAAACGCCTCGTCGATCGCGTTCTCGTGGTTGGTGGTCAGGATGCAAATGCCGGTGAACGACTCCAGGCGCTGCAGCAGGTAGTTGGTCTCGTGGTTGGCGTGCCTGTCGTTGCTGCTCTTCACCTCGGTCCGCTTGCCGAACACGGCATCGGCCTCGTCGAACAACAGGATCGCGTGCCCCGCCTCCGCCGCATCGAACAGCGCCGCGAGGTTCTTCTCGGTCTCGCCGATCCACTTGCTCGCGAGCTTGCTGAGGTCGACCTGATAGATCTCCGTGCCGAGGTCGCGTGCGATGAGCCCGGCGCACATCGTCTTGCCGGTGCCCGGCGGTCCCGAAAACAGCGCCGAGATCCCGAGCCCCTTGCCGAGCTTCTCCGCGAAGCCCCACTCCTCGTAGACGCGGCCGCGCTCGCGAATCCGTGCAAGGAGCTCGATCACGCTCGTGATCTGCTCGGTCGGCAGCACCAGATCATCCCAGGTCTGCTTCACGGTGATCCGCGTCGCCAACCCGGCGAGGCGATCGTCGAGCACGCTGCGAATGCCCGCGGCGACATGTGCCGCCTGTAGCGTCTCACCGCCCGCGCTGCGCATCACCGCCTTGCCCGCGGCATCGATCAACCCGGGTGCGAGTGGATACAGGTTCGCGAGCTGCTCCGCCGTCTCGACGGGAACGGGCAACGCGCGCTGCCACAGCCTCGCGCGTGCGGCGCCGCCGAGTGGACTGATCTCGACGTGCACGGGTGGCTTGCGCCAGCGGCGAACGATCGCGCGCGTGGTGGTCGCGAAGCACGGTCCAGAAAGCTCGGTCTCGACGAGGTCCAAGCGATCTGCGACCTCGCCACCGCCCTGCAGTGCCTCGAGCTGGCGGATCAGCGGAACCGCATCGAACAGCGCGCACTCGCGAGCGACGATGCGAAGTTGCTTCTGCGCAACCGCGCGCTCCTTCGAGATCGCCATGCCATCGACGACGAGCACGCGCTTGCCCTTCGCGCGTGCAGTCGCCGTGATCACGCTGCGCCGTCCGCTGCCCGCGCCGCCCTTCACGATCACGAGCTCCTTGCTGTCGAACGCCGCGGCGATGCGCTGGCGTGCCGTCTCGTCGACCTCGAGCTTCGCGAGATCAATCTCGGTCTCGTCGATCGCCGCGTATTCAACATCCTCGTCGAGGCCGACCTCGCCGTGCACGAGTGCCAGGACGCGACGCGCGAGCTTCACGGTCTGACGATGCTCTGGTCCCTCCTCGACGATCTCGACCAGGCCGCGCTTGCGGAGCGTGCCGTCGGCGCCGAGCTCGCGCCACGCTTGCAGGTTGGACATGCTGCCGTAGATGACGCGACGGAGCGTATCGAGTGTGGGATCGGACAATTGCTCTGTATTGATCTCGCGAATCTTGAGTCGAGCTTGGGGACACAACTCGTGAGAGATCAGGACCCACAGCAAGCACTGCTCGTTGGCAGTAAGACCGAGCTGCTCGGCGAGCCACGACACGGGTTGGGTCGGATGGCTCGAGAGCTCGGCCCGCAGAGACGCGGGCTCGACTTCCTTCTCCTGACCAGCCTCGACGGAGGCGGATACAACCAACAGCCGCCGCGCGCGGTCGAGTGCTGAGAGCACGTGCTCGGCTTCAGTCTGCATGGAGCTCACCCTCGCCACTACGGTTGAGAAGTTGCTTCCCATCACCGACCCACGAGAGCGGTGCTGAAGTCCTTCACCTGGCCGTATGGCCAATCGACCAACGCGGTGGACGTTCCTGCATCAGCCGACTCGATCGTGAACCGACTGTTGTTGAGATGCGGAATGTATCCGGTGATGCCAGGCGCGACGCCTTTGTCCCGTCCGATAGCCAGCGTGATGCGCGTCTTCTGGCCAACCGCCTCGTGCTTGACAATCCTGGGATGCTCGACGTTCTTGAGGTAGCGCTTCGCGAGCTTCGGTGGCGGTGCACCTCGGTCGGCAACAGGTCCAGGCTTCTTCTTGGTCGTTTTTTCTTCGGTCGCTGAATCACCCATGGAGCCGTCTTCGCCCATACCAACCTACGGTTGCTTGCTTGATGTAACTGGCCGAACTGCAGGTGGTTTCGGGAACCCAAGAACAGTGTTCTGTTGCCAACCCAAGAGAAGCATCGGTTGATCGCCGACCATTTCCAGCGAGACGATTTCATCCGTGGAATCTGGGAGCCGATAGAACGTGGGTGCGTCAGAGCCTTCTACCCAACATGCAGCCACGCCTTCGAGCGTCGCGACAAACATCCACCTTCCATCTGGAAGGAGTGTCGCGCTACCGGGAACCTGAGCAGGACGAGTGAAGACTCGGTGGCAATCGCGGCCGCACCGAATCACCGCGTCCTTCGAGAGTACGAGCGCGCCGCGCTCATCGCATGCAATTAGGTCGTCGTCAGCATGCAGCTTGATGTAGTCGAGCTCCCCTTCGACCATCAGCTCTCCATCCAGCAAACGCCATGGGCGTCTACTCCGACAGCGCTGGGCAGGTCGCCATGAGCTCTTCGCTGGGTAGATGTTGATCGTTCCATCGAGGTCGACACGTTCGAGGGTGTCCACGTTGTTGCGGCGGTAGTAGCGCCAGATTCTTCCACCGACGGGATCGATCAAACCGCCACGGAGCATTCCGAAAGGCATTCGATCAGTTCGCCAGGTTGCGCCGCTATCGCGCGAGGTGTGAACGAGGAGTCCTTCGAGGCCATGAAAGCCATCGTAGGCAAGCACCGTGCGCTGCTTGCCACGCTGCACGAATCCGCTCGCGCCGTACTCTTCCGGCTTCGGGTAAGGCCACGGCGGCTCGCCTACCGCGTGAGCAATGCCCTTCGGCGGAACCTCAGGGATCATCGTCAACCGGGGCGCTGACGTGTGCATGGCGAATCGCCAACCCGTCGCGAACCCGAGGATCAGGGAGGCGCGATCGATCCGCTCGATCCTCGATGCTTGCACCGATGGCAGAGCGTACGGGTCGAGGGCTCGAAGATCGCGATTCGCCGCACGCCAGAGGTCGTGAAGCGCTGACTCCACCGTGGGGTTGGCGCCGATGGTGATCGTGCACGTACGACTCGCGAGCCGAGCGAGTGTGACGCCGGTCGCGATGTCCTCCGCAGGTTCGACGAGACAACTGCGAATACGCGACCAGTTGTCGAGCCATGGCTCGACTCCGTCGAGGGAGTGCACACTTGAACACGCAGACAACACGGCCAACGCAATGAATGACCTCAACATGCTGCGCGCATCGCCCGCTGCGCCTCGCGGTTGCGCTCGAACTGTCCGCGCGATTGCGCGCTCGCACCATCTCGAGTGGAGCTGGGAAGTGCGTCTTTGGCGGGTCCCGGCCGCTTCCTCGGGGCACGCCTCCGGTTGCTCGGCTTGTCGGCGGCGGCCGTGGTGACTGTGGTCGGTCGACCTCGCACAGATCTTGTGGGTGCGGATTCGCAGCTCTCGTGCTCAAACACCTGTCAGGACGAGTTGGAGCTCGCGACCGACGGTCACCGGATCGCGGTGCCCGATCTGTACGGTGATCACCGCCTGAACGGCGAGCAGATGCGACCAAAACCACCACTCAGTCCGCTGGCGCGACAAGAAGTCGAACCATGCGGGCTCGACGTCCGACGGCGTCGCGTGCTTCGAGACCACGGCCCCGCCGAGATAGCGCAGCAACTTCCTCCAGTCGTCCCGGAAGGACATCCCCGGCTTGAACGGGGCTAGCTTGCCGCCGCCGGTATACGCGACCAGGGCATCGAGGTCCTCGAAGTGCAACGCAGCGATCGCCGGGACCAGGGTGTTCTTGAAGACGCGCACGTTGAATCGGAGCATCCGCGGCCGCTTGCTCTCGCGGTGCTCGGCGAGCAGCTCCAACCGGCGGTGTTGGATGGACGCGTCACTGACGTCCGCGCCGAGCCAGCGTGCGACGTACGGATCGACCCGTGACGACCAGCCTGGAGCCAAGGGCTGCCGGGCGAGATAGAGGTAGACCGCGGCGTTGCTGGTGGCCTTGGGGTGGAACACGCTCCGATCAGAGGTCTCGACGGCGGGCGTGGTTGCCTCGAGGTCGCGCGCATACATCCAGTGTTGCGCAGGGTTCGCCAGCGACTCTGCGAACTGCTCGAAGATCATCACGCGGGGGTCGTGACCGTCGGCGATCCCGTAGCTCGGAGATCGCTCGAACGAGGCGAGAGACCTGCCCTCGATCCACGCGCGGCATGCCTCCCGTAGCTCGTCGGCCGGCAGCATCGCCACGTGCTTGAGCTGGACATATGCCGCGACCAGCGCGACACGCGGATCCCGAAGCGTCCCTGCGACGAAGCCATCGCGGAGCGGCACCAACGCCGTGGTCACCTGGCGCGCTGGTAGCTTGGCGTGTGCGGCAGTTGCGTGGTGCCGCGCGAGCCCTCGCAACTCCACCCCGTGTTGTGCGGTCCCGAACTGCTTCGCGGGTTGCACCTTCGAACCCAGGCGCTTACCGGTGCAGGTCGCGACGAGCTCGGTGTCGGCGAGCGCTGCAGCGAGTAGCGCACACACCCCCCTCCCGTACTCGTACTCCTCGTCGTCCCCCTCGCGTGCTCTCGGTTTTCGATTGCGAGCATGGGCCCAGCGCAGGGCCTCTCGTGCAGCATCGCGATCCATGCTGCCGACGTCGAGCCCTGCGCCGGCGCGCGCGAAATAGGTCAGGAGGGCGTCGACATAGACCAGCCACTGGAATTGCCACGAGTCCGCGAGAACTACTGGCACCTCGATGGCCGGATAGGTCCTGTCGATGTCTTCCCACATCATCGAAGCGTCACCGAGCCGGTCATCGAGTGGAGCCTAGTACGACTTGGTCTGAACAAGAACTCGATCAAGAAGTTGGGACGTGAACGACACGTATGAGAGCTCAGTGAAACGGCGAGCCGAGTGACGCCCGAATCGCGCCGCGCGTCGTTCCAGTTGTCGAGCCACGCCTCGAGTTCCTTCGTCGGTTGCCTGCGCGACACACGCGACTACGCGAGCAATCGGAAGTCGAGACATGCGCACCCATCGCCCGCGTGCTCATGCGGTTGCGTTCACAAAGAGCAGACCGCTTCCCCGCCGAGGCATGCTCGCGACCCGGCTACTTCGTCTTGCCACTCGGCAGCAAGTGCGCCCGCGGATTCGAGCCGTGTGGAAAGTGCCCGTTGGACTGGTTCGCTTCGGTCACGCCGATACCCGCTTCGAGGATCACCTGACGGTGATGTTGAATCTCCTTGTCGATACCAGCGACCGTGATGCGCGCCTTGGCGCCACCATAGAACACGCGAGTCACCTCCACCCTTGCTCCCGGTAGTCCGAGCAGGACTCCGGTTGTTCCGACGGTCACCGTGTGCTTGCGCAGGTTGAGTGTGACTTCGACGACCTCGGCGCTGACCCGGTGGTGATCCAGGACGTACACCAACTTCGTCCCGGGAGCGCTAGCCTTCGGCTCCGCAGCGCCGTTCGACTTGGTAGCCGCGGTTTGCGACTTTCCTACGGGGGCATGCTCGGAATCGGACATGGGCGGTGAGTCGACCGCTCATGGCGATGGTTGCGCGATTTCCTTAACCTCCTCACGAGCAAGTTCGTCCAGCGCCTCCAGGACCTTGTCGAGGTCGCTGATCAGGTCTGCGCGCTTCGACGGGGATGACTGCGGGCGGCCGATCATGCGAACGAGCTCCTTCGCTACCGGGAGCATGTTGTGCTGCGCATTGCCGCCCGGCACGACGCCGACGCTGAGGCGACCGAGGACATTCGAGCAGTCCTCGCCTTTCTGCATCGCGATCGTGACGCCGGTCAGGAGGTCTCGAGCTGGCGCAACAACGCACTTGCGCAACCGCCCAGCGCTCGAACCAGGCGGTCAGCGTGATCTCGGCTCGCGACGGTGCTGGGTCGGTCTGCTTCGGCGTCGAAGAGCACGCGAGGAGGAAGGCGAACAGAACAAGTCGCGACCTGGGGCGCCCATCGCCCGCGCCCCATCTGGGTTGCGTCACCCTTCTGGACTTCAGCGCGCGCGTCGCCCGAGAACGCCCGCGATTGCTCGATTGTTACGGCAGCTTCAGCAGGTCGGTATCACTCGGGCTCGCACCCGCCGCCGTCAGCAGCGCGTGGACCTGCCCGCGGTGGTGCGTCTGGTGATTGAACATGTGCGCGACGAGGAACCCGTTCGAGCGCGTCCACCGCCCCGTCGACGATCGCGCGAGCCACGCTGGATCGACCGTGGCAGCCCACGCCTCCATCGTGTCATCTAGCTTGGTTCGCGCGGCGCGCAGCGTGCTCCAGTCCTCGTGCAGGAACTGCGACTCGCTGTGGGGCGTCGCCGGCGGAGCGCTGAGAGTGAACCGGCTCATCCACGTCTCGTCGGCCCACAGGATGTGGTTGAGCGTGTGGTGGATGGACTTGAAGAACGCACCGCAGTCGAGCTTGCGGTCGGCATCGGACAGGGCGGCGGCGCAGCCGAAGAGGTTCTCGTTCTGCCAACGATTGTAGGCGGCCAGGCTGACCACGTAGGTCGAGTCGATCACCGCGCGAACCTAACCTCGGGACGAGAGATCCACCACACTCGCGTTCGCCCCCCGATGGAGCGTCGCTGTTCACGCGCGCGCTATCCTCGCGCCCGATGACCGACACCCCCGAGCTCGCCATCGTCCTCGAGAAGCTGCGCGCCGAGGTTTACTTCATGGAGGCGGACGCCATCCAGCACCATCCCGAAGCGTTTCGCAGTGCGTGACGCGAGCTCCACCACACGAAGAACACCGTCAGGCCGGTCCATTGCGCGAACGACAGGACGAAGCCGATCGCGAGCAGCGCGGCCGCGTCAGCGCGTGCAGAAGTCATCGTATTCGGAGGCGATCTCCTCGGTGGGATCGCAGTCGGGGATGATTTCGGGGATGGCGTCGGGCGTCGTCACGTCCGGTGCGATCGGCTCGGGGACCGCATCGTCGTCCTCGTCTTCCTCCCGTTTGCGCGCGGCTTCCATGGCCTTGTTGAGTAGCCGCGGGCGTGGACGTGGGAGCAGGCCCCAGGTCTTGGCTTTTTCGGCGAACGTCGACTTCGCCATGCCGAGGTGGGCGGCGGCCGCGCGGATGGTGCCGTGGGTGGCGAGCGCTTGTTCCATCGCCCCGCGCATGATCGCCTGGTAGGGAGCGAGGTTGCCGCGCGGATTCTGGACGCCGATCGGTGGGCGCCCGAAGCGGAGATCGGGGAAGAAGTCTTCGGCGTTGAGCTCGGTGCCACCGAGGGCACACGCGCGGGCGATCGCGGCGCGAAGCTCGCGGACGTTGCCCGGCCACGTGAAGGTGGAGAGAGCGCGCCAACCGTCTTCGGTGACCGTCTTGATGCCGTGCTCGCCGGCGTGCTCGTCGAGGCAGGCTTCGACGAGGTCGACGAGGTCGCCCATGCGCTCGCGGAGCGGCGGCAGGACGAGCACGACGGTGGCGAGCCGGTGGTAGAGGTCGACGCGGATCCGCGAGGACTCGGTACCGAGGTGCTCGAGGCGGTTGGTGGCGGCGATGATGCGGACATCGACGGCGCGCTCGTGGGTGCCACCGACGCGGCGGACATGGCGGGTCTCGAGGACGCGCAGCAGGTGGGGTTGGAGATCCAGGGGGAGCTCGCCGAGCTCGTCGAGGAACAGCGTGCCGCCGTGGGATTCGACGAAGTAGCCGTCGCGCTCGGCGTGGGCACCCGTGAAGGCGCCCTTGTCGTGGCCGAACAGCTCGGAGCCGATCAGCTCGTGCGGGATGCCGCCGCAGTTGACGGGGACGAAGCGGCCTGCGGCCCGCCGCGACGATTCGTGGATCGTGCGCGCGAGGAGGTCCTTGCCGGTGCCGGTCTCGCCGACGATCAGGACGTTGCAGTCGGTCTGCGCGGCCTTGAGCGCCTGATCGACGGTGGCGCGAAACGCGGGGTCGTGACCTCGCATCATGTCGAGCGCGCTGGCGCCGAGGGCGCCCGGGGCGGCGTAGGCGACGAGCGTGGTGCGACCGAGCGTGAGGTACGAGCCGACGCGAAGCTCGGCTCCCTCGACGAGGTTGCCGTCGACGTGGGTGCCGTTGCGCGACTGGCGATCGCGGACGACGAGGTTGCCGCCGGCGCGGCGCTCGATGATGCAGTGGGTGCTCGAGACGAACGGGTCGTCGATCACGACATCACAGCTTTCGGCGGAGCCGAGGACCCAGCGACGACCTAGGACGTCGATCGGGAACTCGGCACCGGTGCGATTCGAGCGTAACCCCATCACTCGTCCGGCTCGTCGGGTGTCGGGCGCGAGCCCTTGGGTTCGTGTCTCGTTGAAGGTCATAGTGTGCTGCTCCCTGTGGCGGTCGTCTTCGGAGATAACGGCTGTCGGTTGCGCACTGTTTGAAAACTTCGTGCCGGCGCAAGCTCGCGAACCTGCGTGGGCGGTTGTCCGGAGTGTCCGGAGGGCGTCCGCGTGTCCGGGGTGGCCTGGGGACGTCAGACCGATCGGACCGGGCTACGCTACGCACCGTGCGGTTGCTTCCCGTGGTTTTGCTCGTCGCGTGCCAGCAGTCGGCACAACCGCAGGCCGGATCTGGAACGGGCTCGGCGACGGCGCCGGTGGTCAACCCCGCGAAGCGCTCGACGCTGGACATCAAGCTCCCTGCGCTGTCGGGCAAGCCTCCGATCAAGACCACGGCACCGATGGATCAGGCGCTCGCCGACAAGCTCGTCGCGTTGCGGTTCGACGACTTCACGATCGAGATGACGCCGTACCCCGACAGCATCGCGATCCGGCAGCGCGCATCACTGCGGCCGCGGATGTCGGTGAACATCGCGATCGGGCGGTGCGGGTCGGTCAATCCATGCCGTCCCATGGAGCTGGCGGTGTGGCAGGCCGACAAGGCGAAGCTGCTGCAAGCGGTGCATCCGGCGCTCCGCGATCGGCCCGACTCGGTGTTCGAGATCAGCAGCCGCGAGCTCGCGGGTGCGCCGATCATCGCGATCTATCAAGCTGGCCAGTACTTCGGTCCGGACGCCGACGGCAACTCCGTGGGCTCGTACAGCCACGCGGTGACGCTGCACTACAACGACGGCGTGAACTTCCTGCGCGTCACGGCGACGTTCGCCGACAACGCGCGCGACAGCCTCGCCGACATGCAGGCCGCACTACCGCGCCCGTTTCTCGAGCGCACGGCGACGGCGTTCCTCGACGCCTACGGCCAAGCCTGGGTGCCGTAGGGTCAGTAAGCGTTCGCCGGGCCCTGGTCGTCGAACCGGAGCGCCTGCTTCTCGGGGATCGACGGCGCGGCCTGGAACAGCATCGCCTCGGAGCGCTTGCAACCGGTGACGCGGAACCGCGACGCGACGTAGTCACACGGGTCGTCGGGGTTCGCCGGGAACACGCCGGCGGTGGCACCGCTGCGCGGCTGCAGATCCTTGAAGTTCGGGAAGCCGGTGTCGTTGGTGCCGTCGTTGTTCGCGTCGAACGTGAACAGATTGCGCGGGAAGCAGAAGCCGAACTGCTCGCCCTCGGGGCCCTGCTCGGCGTTGACGATGCCGTCGTTGCCGAGCGCGATGCCCCACGCGAACACGCAGTTCGAGGGCTCGATGCTGCCCTTCTTGCCGATCTGGCAGAGGCCATCACCCACCGTGGCGGCGGCCGAGCGCGGCAGCTTGACGGAGACCGTGTCATCGCCGAACTCCCGGCTTGCCTTCGCGAGGACGGTGACGGCGTTGATCCCCACCGGATCGGGCGAGCAGATGCCGGTGCAGATCTGCGCGTTGCTCGCGTCGTCTTCGAAGTACAGCGGGATGAAGCCGGGTGCGCAGCTGTTCTTGAACAGATTGCCCGTGCGCGTGTTGAACAGCGGCTTCACGCGATCGGTGCGATCCGCGTGCTTGATGCCGTCGACGTTCTGCTGGTCGAGCGGATCCATCGGAAGCTCGTCGTCGGGGCGGACCGGCGCGCAGGTGCCGGTGGTGCCGTCGGGCGCGGTCTTGAAGAAGCGGTTGTGATAGCAGCCCTGGGTGGGCGCGGCCGGATCACCCGAGCCGCAGGCCTCGGCACCGTCGTACCGCGTCTGATCGAACACGTTGCAGTGCGCATCGCAGGCGCCGGCGACGGTGACGTCGCTCATCTCGAGGAGGTTGTTGTAGATGCCGCACGAGTTGTTCGAGTCACAACCCGACGCTTCGCCGGCCATCTGGTGATCGCAGATCTGCTTGCAGATCCGGGCGACGCAGACGGCGCCGGCCGCGCAGTTGTCGAAGCCATTCGGTCCGGCGGGCGGACCACCCGGATCGGTGGAATCGAGGCAGGGCATGCCGACGGCGACTTCGTCACCGCTGAGCGGCGCGCAGCCGATGTGGCCGATGAACGGCGACAGCTGATCGATCAACCACGTGCACTTCTGATCCGGGTTGCAGCCCGACTGGTCGATGGGGTTACAGGCGGCAGCGGGCGCGTCGCTCACGGCGTCGACGAGCTGGACCTGCTTGTCACCGCCACCACACGCGGCGATCAACAGCACCAACACACCCGAAGCTAGGTTCTTCATATGTTCCTTCATGCGTATCCCCGCCCGAAACGAACGCGGACCCTACTGGGGTTGCTCCGGAGGGTCAAGGCAGATTCGGACGACGCCCGGCGCCACTAGATCAGAGTCCGAACGCTGATTTCCGACGATGATTTTCATCACGCCCGGCACTGACACCACCTGTTGACGCTGAGGCGAAGCCGCCTGTGCAAGACGCCAAGCCAGGTGAGGCTTAGCGTGACAGCGTGACGGATCCTGGCGGAAGCGTTCCGGGATCCGGGCCACGGGTCGTCGCGACCACCAGGCCGGTGAGGCCGGCTGCGACCACGGCGGCACCTCCGGCGATCACGTACCAGCGACCGTACCAGGGTGACTTCTTACGCTCGGTGAGGGCGCCGCCGGCGAGCGCGATCTCCAGCGGTGAATCGGGTGCCGCGATCCGCGCGAGCGCACCACCGCCGGCATCGCGCGCCTCGACGTAGTACTCGAGCACGTACGCTTTCGGAGACAGGTCGGGGACGAACCGCGCGCGCCACTTCGCATCGCCACGCGGTGTGGCGGGCGCGATCTTGTAGGCGAGCTCGCCGCGGCGTCGGGTCGCGAGCACGAGCTCGAACACGCGAGCACCACCACGCGTGGCGCGCACGTCGAGCTCGATCGGCCGACCGGAGGTGCCGGCGGTGGGTGCGGCGTGCTCGAGGTCCGCACCCGCGTTGGGATCGAAGCCGGGGATCAACTGCTTCTTGAGGTCCTCGAAGAACTGGCGAATCTTCGGCGAGCCCGAGGTGTCGCGCAGCTGATAGCCGGGATCGATGTCGAGGATGCGCTCGAACGTCGCCCGCGCCGCACCCTGATCGTTGCGGATGAAGTGCGCGAGCGCGGTGACCTCGAGCGCGCGCAGGCGCTGGGCGCGGGTCGCGCGGGCATCGCGAGTCACGGGCGCGAGCGTCTGGATCGCGCCCGCGTAGTCGAGGTCGTCGAACAGCTGCTTGCCGCGCGTGAGGTACTGCTCGATCGCCTGCGGATCGACCTCGGCGGACGCGCCGGTCGGCATCAGCAACAGCGCGAGGAGGATCAGCGCGCGAGCCATCGCACTCCCTCCGGGGTCGCGATCAGTGCATCGAGATCGCCATCGTCGTCGAGATCCACCATCACCACGTCACCGCCGGCGGGGCCTTCGCCATCGACCTCGAGCGCACCGCCGGGGAGGCCGCGCCGGGACTCGGTCGCGTCGCCCGCGATCACGACATCGGGCTCGCAGCCGGGATCCCAGCCGCCGATCGCGATCGCGGCGGCGATGGGCGGCTCGCCCAGCCGCGGAAACGTCTGCTCCTCGAGCAGGCCCTCGCGATTGACGTAGAGATGCAGCGGCGCACCGACGACCGCGACGGCGAGATCGGGATCGAAGTCGCCGTCGACATCCGCGAGCGTGAAGCGCGCGACGTCGAGGGGCACCGGCGAGATCACCGCGTCGGCCGCGAACAAGCTGCCGCTACCTCCCGAGTCACCGAGCCAGGCGCGCAGGGGATCGCCGGCCTGACCGACGACGAGATCGGGATTGCCATCACCGTCGAGGTCGGCCACCGCGAGGGCCCGGATCGATTGCACGAGGCCGTCGGAGGACAGCGCCGCCGGATCTTCGGTGAACGCGCCGCTGCCGTCGTTGCGCCACAGGCGGAGCACGGCGCCGGCTCCGGTGATCAGATCGACGTCGCCATCGCGATCGAGATCGGCGGCGGCGAGAGCGACCACCGGGCTCCCACCGAGCGTGGCAACCTCGACGAACGACGCGCCGGTGCGCAGCCACAACACCGGCGGGCCGTCGGCGCTCGCGATCACCAAATCGTCGTCGCAATCGCCGTCGAGATCGGCCGCGATCGCGTCCCGCACGACCCCGATCGCCGGTGCCTCGATAGCGGTCAACGCACCGGCGGTCGCGTCGAGCACCGACGACGTCTCGCCGAGCGCGACGACGAGCTGGCCGCCGTTGCCGTTCGACACCACGAGCCGCGCGTTCGCCGGTCCGGCCGCCTCTCCGATCGTCGACGGTGAGGCACCGGAACCGACCTCGCAGCGTTCGAGGCTGAGCGTCACGTCGGGACCGAAGTTGACGGCGGCTCCACGCCGCGCGACCGCGGTGCCGCCGCGATCCGCACGGACCCAGGCCCATGCGACGTCCGCATCACCGGGCTCGATCCGCAGGGTCTGCGGCAACGCCTGGAGCTCGCCCTCGAGGTGATAGAGCTGCCCGAACGTCGCGCCGTCCGCCGCGCGATCCGCGACGCCGACGCAGATCGCATCGATCGCTTCGGGCACCGGGCGATCGCTCGAGATCGCGAGCGTGACTGCGTCGTTGCAACCAACGAGAGCGAGGACAGCGAACCACCGCACGGGACGCGGCGAACATAGGCTGGCCGACGGCGCTTCGTGCAAGCGATTCTCAGCACTTCCCGATCGGGGACAGGATCTACCCCCGCAGGTAGTCGAGATCACGAGCGATCTGGCGCAAAACGTAAGATTGGTTTTTCGACGACGGCCACCTTGTCCGAATACCGGACAAAACACATTTTACGTTTGGCCGTAGAACGCCTGCGATCACGGGGAGTTGTCGGGGTAGATCCTGTCCCCGATCGGGAAGTGCGCGGAACGCTTAGCGGCGGCGGCGACGAAGCACGAGCGCGACCAGGCCGGCGCCGAACAGCAACGACGAGGAACCGCTCGAGTTGCAGCCGCCCGAGTCGGGGGCCGGCATCGTCTGGAACACGACATGGATCTCGGGGCCGAACCACGTGAGATCCTCCTCGACGAGCTGGAAGCCTTCGTCGATCACCGTCGGTTCGCGAACGTCGGGCGCGATGACGTCGAACGTGAACGTGCCGGAGGCGCCGGGCTCGACGCGGGCATCGATGCCGGTGACGCGCGCGGGCGACACCCAATCTCCGTCGACGAACAGCTCGCTCTCGCGATCGGTGGGCAGTGCGGTGCCGAGCCGGGTGAGATCGGGTTCCCACGCGGTGTTGCCGCGGTTGGTGACGGTGACCGTGAACGTCGCGCGCTCGCCGGCGACGAGCGTCGGCGGGCCTTGCACGATGACCTCCTCCGCGGCGAACGATGGCGCGCCGTAGGTCTTCACCAGATCGAGGTAGTGCGGCCAGTCCCAGCCCGGGCCGGGGTCGGTGTGATCCGAGCAGTCGGGTGCGGTGTCGTGACCGACGATAGCGCCCATCTCTTTCGCGATGCCGTACTTGTCGGCGAGGTACGCGGTCAGCTTCGCCGACTCGATGTACATCGGCTCGGTGTACCAGCGGTCGGGCGCGTCGATGAAGCCCTCGTGCTCGATGCCGATCGTCTTCGTGTTGAAGCAGCGGTCGTGATAGGCGACATCGGACTCGTCGACCATCTGCGCGACGTAGCCGTCGTCGG
This sequence comes from Deltaproteobacteria bacterium, assembly GCA_031385555.1. Lineage (GTDB taxonomy): Bacteria > Myxococcota_A > Polyangia > Haliangiales > Haliangiaceae > JABFXX01. The sequence goes on from JANNBP010000059.1 coordinate 24,987, forward strand.
AGCGGACCACGTAGTGCGCGGAGACCTTCGCCGCGGGATCCTTGAACCAGCTGATCGTCCCGTTGAAGCCGCCTTGCGTGGTGTGGATGACGATGTTCGTGATGTCGCCGACGCCGCGATCGCCCTGCGCGTAGTTCCCGGAGTACGCCGGGTACCACTCGGCGCCCTCGTAGCCGGGTGCTTGCTCGGCACGCACGGTGGCGAGTGCGATCGTATCCACGGTGCGCGCCGCGATCACGATCGACTTGCCGTTGGCGTCGCGGGCATCGATGCCGCGCTCGAGCGAGCGGACCACCGAGCGGCGGAGGTCGGGCGCGAGGGCCGTGGTGAACTCGACGAGCGTGTGTGCGTTCGGGGCAGCTTCGCGTAGCAGGGCGGCACCGGCGCGGAGGCCGGCCTCGAGCTCGGTACGCGCGGCGAGCTCGGAGACGCCGGCGAGCGAAGCACCGTGCGCGACGCTTGCGGGATCGAGGCCGAAGATGCCGACCGCACCGCGACCATGGGTGTGCTCGTCGCGGGTGATCTCGAACCGCGAACCCGTGTACGCCATCGTGGCGAGCAGCGCCGAGGGGACGCCGGACTCGGCGGCGACCCGATCGATCACCGAGACGACAGGAGAGTCACCACCGACCGAGATCCGCGGCTCGCCACGCTCTGCGAGCGGCGAGACGCATCCCGCGACAACAACGAGGGTGAGCCCTGCCAAGTTCCCCGATGGCATGCGCGCCATCTTAATGAACGAGGAGCGAATTCGCACCGGCTTTTCGCACCGTAGTTTCGGCCATGAATACAACCGACTAAGTGCCCACAACCGTGGGCAAACCAAGCGAAGGCGACGGCATTTCGTTAGACTGGTTTCGTGTCCGAAGCTGGAGGTATTCGCTTCGGCCCCTACGTACTGCTCCGCCGGATCGCACGTGGAGGGATGGCCGAGGTGTTCCTCGCGCAGCAGCGCGGCATCGAGGGGTTCGATCGACGCGTCGCGCTCAAGCGGATCCTCCCGCACCTCGTCGACACCGCCGACTTCGTCAAGATGTTCCTCGGCGAGGCCAAGCTCGCCGCGCAGCTGACGCACCCGAACATCGTCCACATCTACGATTTCGGAAAAGTCGATCACGACTACTTCATCGCGATGGAGTTCGTCGACGGCGTCCACGCCGGGCAGATCTTCAAGCTCGGCGAGCGCGACGGCGGATCGCCGAAGCCTGCGATGTCGCCGACGCTGGTCGCGCGGATCGGCGCGGATGCTGCGACGGCGCTGCACTACGCGCATCAACTCGAGGACAACAACGGCAAGCCGTACGGCCTCGTCCACCGCGATGTCTCGCCGGCGAACATCATGATCTCGTACGACGGCGTCGTGAAGCTCTGCGACTTCGGCATCGCGAAGGCGATGTCGGCATCGGATCAGCTGACCAACCCGGGGCAGGTCAAAGGCAAGTACGCGTACATGTCTCCCGAGCAGACGATCGCCGCACCGCTCGACGGCCGCAGCGACGTGTTCTCGCTCGGCATCTGCTTGTGGGAGCTGCTGACCGGCAAGACGGTCGTGCCGCGCGGTGATGCCGTCGATGCGATGCGGATGATCCGCGACGGAAAGCTGCAGCCCCTGTCGCAGATCGCACCGGCCACCCCGCCGCCGCTGGCGAAGGCGGTCACCTGGGCGTTGCAGACCAAGCGCGATCAGCGCGCGACCGCGGCCGAGCTCGCGCAGGCACTCGAGGCGTTCATCAAGGCGTCGCCGGAGATCGCCACGCCGATGCAGCTCTCGCAGTGGGTGCGCACGCGGTTTCCGCGCGACGCGAGCGGTTCGTATCCACGACAAGACATGCCCGGAGCGGGGACGAGTGTCGCGCCGGGGACCAGCGTCGCGCCGGGCACCGTCGGTGGCTCGCTGAGCGGCACGCTGGATCCGCTGACGGCGCACCTGATCGCGGCTTCGCGGATCTCGGATCCCGGCGAGCCCGACGACACGGCCGAGACGATCGCCGTGCTCGGGACGGCCGAGGTCTCCGGCCTGACCAGCGAGGATCGCGCGAACGCGGCGGTCCTCGACGCGCTCGCGCGCGATCTCCAGGCGAAGCGTCCACCACCGACGCCGCGCCTGACCGAGCTCCACGCGCGTACCACCGATCGCCAGGTCCAGACGGTGATCGACCCCTCGATGCGTGCGGCAGAAGAAGCGACGCTGCGCGATCGCGACACCCGTCCTCCGCTCGATCCCGACGAGGAGGAGACCGCGTTCGCGAGCGGCGCGTTTCGCGAGCCCGTGCCGAGCGGTCCCACGATGGTGCCGACCCGGTTGCAAGCAGCGCTGCCACGACCGAATGTACCCGTGCTCACGGCGACCGTGTCGGTGGGCATGCAGCGCGCGCGGCGCTTCCTGCTCCCCGGTGCGATCCTGTTCGCGATCGCGATCGTCAGCTTCTTGATCGCGCTCGCCGCACGCAAGTCTCCGGACACGCTCGACGCCGCGATCGCGCCCGACGCGTCGGCGATCGTGATCATCGACGCCGCCGTCAACCGCACGCCGGATGCACCTCCCGATGCACCGCCGCCACCACCGGATAGCGCCGTCGATGCGCCGCCGTCCCCGACGGCCCTGCTCGTCCTCCGCACCACCCCCACGACCGCGACGATCAAGGTCGGCGATCAAGTGCGCAAGGCTCCCGCGGAGCTCGCGCTGCCCGACGGCGACTACACGATCGTCGCCGAAGCCGAGGGCTTCCAACCGGAGACGCGGAAGGTCTCGCTACTGCGCGACGAGCGCGTGGTGATCGAGATCGTGTTCACCAAGCGCATCCTCGCGCCCCGCCCTGCGCCGCTCGGCAAGCTCGTCGTCGCGACCACGCCGTACAGCGATGTCTACAACGGGCTGCGCAAGCTCGGCCAGACCCCGTTCGAGCTCGAGCTGGCCGCCGGCACGTACACGCTGACGTTCAAGAACCCCGATCGCCCGGTGACGTCGAAGAAGGTTACGGTCACCGCCGGCAAGCCGACGCGCCTCAAGTTCGAGCTACCGAAATAGCGGCTTCTGGAGGAGGGAGCGTGACCCCTAGGTTTTCTCGAGACCGGTCGCCCACGAGGACTTCGGCTTGGTCTGGAAGTGGTGCGTGGCCTGGATGACGCGCACGGTGCCCGACTTGGAGCGCATCACGATCGACTCGGTGGTCGCGCGATCGCCGAAGAAATTGACGCCGTCGAGCAAGTAGCCCTTGGTGACGCCGGTCGCGGCGAACATCACGTCGCCCTTCGCGAGCTCGTCGAGCTGATAGATCGTGTCCTCGGGCGGGACGCCCATCTTCTTCGCACGAGCGCGCTCTTCGTCGGAGCGGAACCGCAGGCGGCCCTGGAAGCCACCGCCGACGCACTTCAGCGCGGCTGCCGCGATCACACCCTCGGGCGCGCCACCGGTGCCGAACAGCACGTCGATGCCGGACTCCGGGTTCGCCGTCATCACGGCGCCCGAGACGTCGCCATCGCCGATCAGGCGGATCCGCGCGCCGGCCTGGCGGACCTCGGCGATCAGATCGGTGTGGCGATCGCGATCGAGGATCACCACGGTGCAGTCCTCGACCTTCTTGCCCTTCGCCTTCGCGATCCGCTCGAGGTTCCAGGTCGGGGACTCGCGGAGGTCGATCACGTTGCGCGCCTCGGGGCCGACGGCGATCTTCTGCATGTACGTGTCGGGGGCGTTGAGGAACTGCCCGTCGTCGGCGATCGCGATCACGCTGATCGCATCGGGCTCGCCGGTCGCGCACAGGTTGGTGCCTTCGAGGGGATCGACGGCGATGTCGACCTTGGGCGAGCTGTTGTCACCGGTCTTCCAGCCGGCGCCGACCGTCTCGCCGATGTAGAGCATCGGCGCCTCGTCGCGCTCGCCCTCACCGATCACGACGGTGCCGCGGATGTCCATCGCGTCGAAGGCACGCCGCATGGCCTCGACGGCGACGTGGTCGGCGAGCTTGCGATCGCCGCGTCCCATCAGACGAGCGGACGCCAGTGCGGCCGCCTCGGTGATGCGAACCACTTCGAGGGCGAGGTTGCGGTCTTGCATGCGTCGGATGCTACCATCGCGGCATGGTTCGTACGGCCCTCCTGGCTCTCGTCCTCGCGGCGTGCGGTGGTGGCGACAAGGACAAGGTCATCGAGGTCGCGGCAGGTGGTCCGATCTACAGCCCCGCGACGGCGAACTCGCTGCGCGCGATCGCACCGGACTGCAAGCTGGAGCGCGTTGGCGCCACAGAGAAACGCGAGTGCAGTGGGCGCTACGGCCACGTCTCGATCTCGACGCTGGGAAACCACCTCAGTACGCTGACGATCGCGCTGCCGTCGAAGCTGCTCGCGGAAGCGAAGGGCCACATCGGCCACGGGCTCAAGGAAGTGCTCGGCCACGAGGGCGTCGAGGCCTTGCTCGCGCGGCTGGCGATGCTCGAGACCGGACAGCGCGCCGACCTCACGGTCGGCAACGCGAAGGTCGGCCTTCACGCCGGTGGTCGCTCGCGGATCGCACCCGAGTACACCGTCGAGTTGGTCTGGCCGTGACCCAGGCCGAGCGAGACCGTTTCCGTGGCGAGCGCGTCACACGCCGATGATCGACGGAGGCAGCTGGAGGAACACGTCAGCGGTCCCCTTGCTCGCTCCCGATCGGCGGGATCATCGCTCTGAGCTGGTCTGGTAGCGCGCGCGGCTTGCCGGCGTTGTTGATGATCGCGTGACGCGTGTAGCCGTCGGCCAGCACGGTGTCGCCGCGCTTGATCACGTACGCGAAGCGTAGCGACGCGGTCCGGACCTCGCTGACGCGGGTGTCGACGACGAGGAGGTCCTCGTAGTGCGCCGGCCGCTTGTAGTTGCAGTGCGCTTCGACGACGGGCATCGCGACGCCCCACTCGACGAGGTCCTGGTAGCTGCGGCCGAGGGCGCGCCAGTAGTGGGCACGCGCGGCCTCGAAGAACCGCATGTAGTTGCCGTAGTAGACGACGCCCATCTGATCGGTGTCGCCGAAGATCACGCGGATCTCGTGGGGGACGATCACGACGCGATCCTGATCAACCGCGCCTTGTCGCGCACGACGGGGAGCTTGTCGATCTCGGAGAGCGCCGCACGGACCTCGCCTTCCTTCGCCTCGTGCGTCAGCACGATGACCCACACGGGTCCGTCGGTCGCCGACGTGTCCTGGACGACCTGCGCGATCGAGACGTGGTGCGCGCCGAGGATCGTCATCAACCGGCCGAGCACACCGGGCTCGTCGGCGACGCCGAAGCGCAGGTAGTAGCGCGTGCGGACCTCGGACAGCGGCATCACCTCCCGCTGCACCGTCGCGACGCGATGCCCGCGCCCCGCCCCGGCGGCCTGCGCGGCCAAGGCGTACGGGCCAAGAATATTTCGGCCGAGATCGATCAGATCGGAGACCACGGACATCGCCGTCGGCAGCATGCCCGCACCGGCGCCGTAGTACATCGACGGACCGAGCGCGTAGCTCTGCACGTAGACCGCGTTCTTCGCGCCGGCGACATCGGCGAGCAGCCAGTTGCGCGGGATCAGCGTCGCGTGGACGCGAGCCTCCACCTGCGCCCCCCGCTCGCGCGCGATCGCCAGCGGCTTGATCACGTAGCCGAACTTGTCGGCGTACTCGAGATCGATCGGGTCGACGACATCGATCCCATCGATCGGGATCTTGGTGACGTCGACGCGGCCGAACACGAGTCCGATCAGGATCGCGAGCTTGTGCGCGGCATCGCCACCACCGATGTCGAGCGTGGGATCTGCCTCGGCGTACCCGAGCTTCTGGGCCTCCGCGAGGACGTCTGCGAACGCGCGCCGGGTTTCGGTCATCGAGGATAGGATGTAGTTCGACGTGCCGTTGACGATGCCGATCAGCGACTCGACGCGATCCGACGCGAGGCCTTCGCGGAGCACGCGAATGATCGGCACGCCGCCGCACACCGCCGCCTCGTAGTAGACCTCGACCTGGGCCTGGTCGGCCGCGGCGAAGATCTCCGTGCCGTGCTCGGCGAGCAGCGCCTTGTTCGCGGTGACCACGTGCTTGCCGGCGGCGATCGCCGAGAGCACCGCCTCCTTCGCGAGCGTGGTGCCGCCGATCAGCTCGCACACGACATCGATCTCGGCGCGCTTCACCACACTCAGGAGATCGGTCGTCAGCCGCGCACGATCGATCTCGATCACGCGGTCGAGCTTGGCCGGATCGCGGACGACGATCGCGCGGATCTCGATCGCCGCACCGAGGCGGGCGCGGATCGCGGCGGCGTTTTCCTCGAGCAGCTTGACCACGCCGCCACCGACGTTGCCGAGGCCGAGCAAGGCCACTCCGATCGTTCGCGTCATCGCCGTCGTTCCTATCACGACCGTGTCAGTGGCGCGCAGCGCACCGGGCTCGCGTGATGCATCTCCTGGGGTCGGAGGTTTGCTATGCCCGAGTACCACTCAGCCCCGGTTCACTTCGAGAACGATCACCGCCAGGCGAACCTGGTCATGGTCCTGCTCCCGTTCGCTGCGATCCTCTGCGTCGCCCTGATCCTCTGGGTGGTGTTGTAGTAGTGTCCCGCGCATGACCGAGATCGTCTGGCTGCACGCTCGCGAGGTCCTGGATTCTCGTGGCAATCCCACTGTCGAAGCTGAAGTCGGCCTGGACAGCGGCGCGCTGGGTCGCGCGATCGTCCCGTCCGGCGCATCCACCGGCGAGCACGAAGCGCTCGAGCTGCGCGACGGCGATGCCGCGCGGTTCATGGGCAAGGGTGTTCAGCGCGCGGTCGATCACGTACGCGATGTCATCGCGCCCACGCTGATCGGCATGGACGCGACCGACCAGGCGGCGGTCGACGCCAGCTTGATCGCGCTCGACGGCACGCCCACCAAGTCGCATCTCGGCGCGAACGCGATCCTCGCCGTCTCGATGGCAACCGCACGCGCCGCGGCGCTCGGTCACGAGCTGCCGCTGTACCGCTACCTCGGTGGCGTCGGCGCGGTGACGCTGCCCGTGCCGCTGATGAACGTGATCAACGGCGGTGCCCACGCCGACAACAACCTGGACATCCAGGAGTTCATGATCGTCCCCGCCGGGTTCGAGCACTTCGAGGATGCGCTGCGCGCCGGCGTCGAGACGTTCCACCACCTCAAGAAGCTGTTGGCAGCGAAGGGCAAGGTCACGTCGGTCGGTGACGAGGGCGGCTTCGCGCCGAACCTCGAGAACGGCGACGAGGTCCTCACGCTGCTCATCGAGGCGATCACCAAGGCCGGCTACAAGCCGGGCGAGCAGATGTTCCTCGCGCTCGATGTCGCGGCCTCCGAGTTCTGGGACGCCGAGAAGCAGGCGTACGACTACGAGGGCAAGCTCCGCTCGAGCGCCGAGCTGATCGACATGTACGCCGGCTGGTGCAGCAAGTACCCGATGATCTCGATCGAGGATGGCCTCGATCAGAACGACTGGGCCGGCTGGAAGGCGCTGACCGACAAGCTCGGCAGCAAGGCGCAGCTCGTCGGCGACGATCTGTTCGTCACCCAGACGGCGCGATTGCAGAAGGGCATCTCGAGCGGCGTCGCGAACTCGATCCTGGTCAAGCTCAACCAGATCGGCACGGTGTCGGAGACGCTCGATGCCGTGCGCACCGCGCAGCACGCGCGCTACACCGCGATCATCTCGCACCGCTCGGGCGAATCCGAGGACGCGTTCATCGCCGATCTCGCGGTCGCCACCAACGCCGGTCAGATCAAGACGGGCTCGGCGTCGCGCTCGGATCGGGTCGCGAAGTACAACCAGCTCCTCCGCATCGCCGATCAACTCGGTGACGAGGCGCGCTTCGCGGGCGCCGGCGTGTTCCGGCGATGAGGACGCTGCTGGTCTCGGCCGCGTTGCTGCTCGCGATCGCGTGTGGCTCGACGTCGTCGACCTCGACCGGCGCCAAGCAGGTTCCCCACGCCGCGGACCGAGATCGCTGCACGAGCGCCGAAGACTGCACGCTCGTCGAGGCGTGCTGCGGCTGCACCGCGGGCGGCAAGCGGGTTGCGATCCGCAAGGATGCGGTGGTCGAGTACGACTCGACGCGCCGCGAGCGCTGCGGGGACTCGATGTGCACGCAGGTGATCAGCACGCACTCGAGCTGCGATGCCGAGGCGACGTGCGAGGCTGGTCACTGCAAGGTGATGGCGCACATGGGCAAGGATCCGTAGCTACCTTCCGCACTCCTTGGCGAGACGCCGCACCTTGTTCAGCGGGCCTTCGAGCTTGATCTGGTAGCGGCCATCACGTCCGATCGCTGCACCGGTCAGCGCGAGCAGCGAGTACAGCTTTGGATCCCGCGCCTCGAGCGCCTTGCTCGGCTTGAACCTGATGCAGCCGTCGACCGTGCTGTCGAACAGCACGGGTGCCAGCTTCACGGTCAGCGCGACGTCGAGGTCGAGGTCGGGTGACGCGAACTGCCACGTGGTCAGCTCGACCCTGCCGTCGGCGACCGTCGCGTTCACCTGCAGGCGATCGACCGTCAGGTGGCTGACGTCGATCCCTCCGCCGATGAAGTCGTGGGTTCCGAAATCCAGCTTGGACTTGTCATCGCCAGCCTGGCAGTGGGTGCACGAGATCGCCCATGACCCGACCGCCTTCGTGTAGTCCGTGTCTTCACCGACCTTGGGGACGGTCATCGCGACAGCGACGTCAGCGGTGCCGCTGACCGGGAGCCCGATCCGCTTCGCCACGCCCGGCATCTCCGACAGCGGAATCTGCTTGCCACCGAGATGGACACGAAGCTCGCGCTCGGTCTCCTCGGTGTCGTTGTGGAACGCGTGATCGTCGGGGAAGTCATCGGGCGATACCGACGAGGACGATGATGATCCACATGCGACGAGGAAGACGGCTTTGAGCCACGAGGCACTGCGCATGCGCGGAGGCTTTGCGAGGGTGATGCCACACACAGCCGATCGTGACCTCGGTAGGTTACACGTCGTGGATTGCCGTTCTGGCGCAACCGTCCAAGCCGATGGTTGCTCGATTCGCCAACGAGGCGCGAGGATCAACGGTGCGGGTCGAACGTGCTCGCCCGGCGCAGGAACGAGGCGTCGAGGTACTCGCGCTTGATCACGGCCGCCATGTCTTCCGCCGACGAGAACCGCTCGTAGTCGACGCGGATCACCGGGATGACCCGCGAGATCGACTGGACGAACTCCTCGTAGCCCTCGTGCAGCGCCTTCAGGTAGTCGAGCGGGATCGCCGACTCGACGTCCCGCGAGCGCATCCGGATCCGCTCCGCCGACGCCTCCGGCGAGACATCGAGGAACACGATCACGCTCGGCTTGCACATGAAGTTGCTCATGTTGCGGAACAGGCTCTGGTACGTGCGGTAGTCGCGCTCGTCCATCAGGCCCGTCTTCGCGAGCATCTTGGCGAAGATCGAATCCTCGTAGATCGTGCGGTCTTGCACCGCGGAGCGACCGCGCCAGATGATCTCCTGGTGCTGCTGGAACCGGCGGTTCAGCAGGTACACCTGCATCGCGAACGAGTACCGAGGTGTGTCCGTGTAGAAGTCCGAGAGGTACTCGTTGTCCGCGACGGGCTCGTAGTACGTGTCGATGCCGAGGTGCTGGCCCAGCGCGGTGGCGAGCGTGGACTTGCCGGCGCCGATCATCCCGGCGATGCCGATGAAGATGTTCGCGAAGGCGTCCGCATCCTGCGTCTGGCGCGGTTGTAACAACTGGGTGTCGGTCCCTCCTGATCCCGACGCAACTCGCGATGTGCCATCGGCGGCGAGTGGGGCTGCAGGTTCCACCGCGGGGGCTTGGGTCTCGGTCAACACCCGACGGAGCCTGCCAGAGGGGTCTGACGCCGAAGTCATGCGCGACGGGACCCGATGTCGGATATCCTCGACGAACGTGCGGATCCTCGTCCTTGTCGTCGGGCTCCTGATCGTTACAACTCCTGCCTGGGCCAAGAAGCCCAAGGTGGCCGTCGCACCTTTCAAGGGCGACAAAGGTAACAAGGTGGCGGATGCGATCGCCGACTCGCTCTCGGGGTCGGTCAAGCTCACCGACACGAAGGCGACCGGCAAGGCCGCCGACAAGCTCGGGCTCGGCAAGGAGCTCGATCGCTCCGAGGCCACCAAGCTGGCGAAGAAGCTCGAGGTCGACGCGGTCGTCCAGGGCAAGCTCGACAGCGACGGCGACAAGAAGACGTTGAAGGTCGCGATCTTCCTCAAGGGCAAGGACGACGCGGTCCGCTTCACCGTCCAGTTCAAGACCGTCAACGACAAGTTTCGCGAGGATGTCTCGAAGCTGATCGTCAAGAAGCTCGACGTCAGCGAGGACGACCCGCCCAAACGGATCACCGAGGACGACGACAAGAAGGACAGGGTCGCCGAGAAGGACCCCGACGACGATGACGACAAGAAGATCCGGAAGAAGAAGAAGAAGAAGTCCGACGATGACGAGCCCGCGGACGGTCCGAAGAAGGTCGCAGCCCGGTTCGATGTCGGTGGCTTCGGCGGCGTTCGCTCGCTGACGTACTCGGCGACCACGCCTCCGCCGCGTGTCGGCACGCGCAACACCGCCCTCCGGCTCGAGGGCGAGGTCTATCCGCTCGCGTTCGGTGGCAAGACGGGCGGCGCCGCGGGCCTCGGCTTCGCAGGCGAGTTTCAGAAGACGCTCGGCCTCTCGATCGCCGTGCCCGCCGGCAAAGCACCGATCAACCAGGGTCACTTCTCGATCGGCGGCCGCTATCGCATCGTGACGTCGGCGATCGACCTGATCCTGGGTCTCGACTTCCGCAAGCAGCAGTACGTCGCGGATCGCTCCGGACTCGCGATGCCGACCGACCTCGACACGCCCGACGTCAAGTACACGATGGTGGTCCCGAACGTCGGCGTCGCGAAGGCCGCGACCGACAAGGTGACGATCTTCGGCCGCGGTGGCGCGATGCTGGTGCTCAACACCGGTCCGATCCAGGAGCGCGACCAGTATGGCGCGGCGACGGTGATCGGCTTCGACCTCAAGGCCGGTGCGGACATCGCCTTCACGGAGCGCCTCGGGCTCCGCCTCGCCGCCGGGTTCTCCAACATCGTCTTCAAGTTCAAGGGCAACGGGACGATGTCGGCAGCGCGCGGTGTGGCCGGTGCCGCGGATCGCGACTTCGGACTCGCCGCCACGCTCGGCGTGACGTATTAGGATCGGACCATGGCGACCTGTCAGGAATGCAAGGACGAGGACGTGACGAAGCTGGTGACCGTCAAGGTCGCCGGCAAAGCCCGAAAGCTGTGCCCCGATTGCGCGGACCGGCTGCGCGAGGAAGGCGAGATCGCCGAAGCGAGCGAGGGCGTCATCCAGGGAATGATGGGCTTCAAGGGCCGCCGCTAGGCTGAGCCGCACGCGGTCGCGACGTTGCCGTCTGGCATCCGCTGATCGCGGTCAGTGCCGGCGCGTATGTCTATCACGTCGCGATCGATCTACTCGGGCTACAGCGGCACCGCGATCCGGATGATCTGCTCGTCGCCCAGTGGCCTGCGGGTCGACAAGCCGCACGGCTTTGACAGTTCATCGCAGGCCTAGGACTACATCTTCTCGGCTTCGGCGGCGATGTTGATCAGCGTGGTGGCTGACGCCTCGCTCATCCCCGCCTTGGCCATGCACTCGCCCATCGCCGTGAACTTGCGCTCGATCTCTTTGACGTCCGAGTCGGTGCCGCGGCGGTCCTTGTGCTTGTCGAACCAGATCTTGACGTCTCCGACCACGGCATCCGTGCAGGCGGCGTCCTTACAGGCACAGGCGCGCTTCTCGAACGACGTGGCTTCCTCGATCTGCTCCTTGTTGTTCGGCGTGCAGCCGGCCGACAACACGAGCACCAACGTGACCCCCAGGAGATTTCGCATCGGGCCAGTCTACCATCGGCGACGACCTCGTTGCGGCGAAAGGCTGGCGTCGGATCAGCCGCGACCGAGCACGTTGCGTGCGATCACGACGCGCTGGATCTGCGAGGTGCCCTCGTAGATCTGCAGCAGCTTCGCGTCGCGCATCAACTTCTCGACCGGATACTCCTTCGTATAGCCGTAGCCGCCGAAGATCTGCACGGCATCCGTCGATGCAGCCATCGCCGCATCCGCGCCGTAGGCCTTCGCGTACGCGCTCGTGATCGCCGACAGATCGCCCTTGTCGACCTGACACGCCGCCTTGTGGGTTAGCAGACGCGTGGCCTCGTAGGAGATGGCCATCTCGGCGAGCATGAACTGCACCGCCTGGTGCTGCGCGATGGGCACGCCGAACGTCTTGCGCTCGAGCGCGTACGCGCGGCTCTCCTCGAGCGAGCGCCGGATCACGCCGGCCGCGGTCGCCGCGATCCACGGGCGCGAGCGATCGAACGTCTTCATCGCGATCTTGAAGCCGCCATCCTCGCTGCCGAGCAGCGCGCTCTTCGGGATCTTGCAGTCCTCGAAGATCACGTCGGTGGTGTTCGAGGCGCGCTGACCGAGCTTGTGCTCCTTGCGGCCCGCCTTGACGCCCGGGGTGTTCGCGTCGACGACGAAGCACGCGATGCCCTTGTGCTTGAGCGCGGGGTCGAACGTGGCGAGCACGGTGTAGAAGCCGGCGACACCGCCGTTGGTGATCCAGCGCTTCTGGCCGTTGAGCACGTAGTCATCGCCGTGCTTGGTGACGCGCGTGCGCATGCCGGCGACGTCGCTCCCGGCATCGGGCTCGCTGCAGCAGTACGCCGCGAACGTCAGCTCCGAGGTCAGCCGCGTCAGATACTGCTGCTTCTGCTCGTCGGTGCCGGCGATCAGCAGCGGCATCGAGCCGAGCGAGTTCGCGGCCATCGAGGTGTTGATGCCGGAGCAGCCGTACGAGACCTCCTCCTGCACCAGGCAGTTATCGAGGCAGCTGCCACCAAGCCCGCCGTAGGCCTCGGGCACCTCGACGTTCATCAGGCCGGTCTCCCAGGCGCGCTTGAGGATGTCGCGCGGGAACTCGCCGCTCTCGTCGAACCCGGCCGCCTTCGGGATGATCTCTTTGCGGGTGAATTCGCGGGCGGTCTGGACGAGGGCGGTCTGCTCTTCGGTGAGGCTGAAGTCCATGGCGGCGGACTCTAGCAGCGTCGGGCGATGGCTGGGGACCGATCGCGACACGCCACCTGCGACCGTCGGTCACACAGGTTGCGGTAACGTGGCGGAGGTGACCGAGACGTTTGGCTCGTGGCAGCTCGAAGCGCTGATCGCCGTCGGCGGGCTCGGCGAGGTCTGGCGCGCGACGAAGGACGGGCGCACCGCCGCGCTCAAGCGCCTGCACACGCATCTCGCGCGCAACGACGAGGCCCGCGAGATGTTCGCGCAGGAGCAGCTGCTCGCGATGAGCTTGCCGAAGCATCCCAACGTGGTGCGCGGCATCGAGCCCGGGCTCGTCGACGGCCGGCCCTACCTCGCGCTCGCGCTCGCGCCCGGCGAGGATCTTCGTCGCATCGTGATGCCCCCGCCGAAGGGCCCGACCCGCGCGGCGGTGTCACAACCACGCGCGCTGTCGATCGTTCGCGCCACCTGCGATGCGGCGCACCACCTCCACATGTACGGCTGGATCCACGGCGACATCTGCCCCGCGAACCTGATCGTCGACGACGATCGGGTGACGCTCGTCGACCTCGGCGTCGCGAAGAAGATCGGGCAGGCTGGATCGGTGCGCGGCACGCACGCGTACATGGCCCCCGAGCAGGTGCGCGGCGAGGCGTGGACCGCGGCGACCGACGTGTTCGCGATCGGCGTCGTGCTGTGGGAGCTTGCCGCGGGCAAGCGCCTGTTCCACCGCGGGCCCCCGTGGCTGACGATGGCGGCGGTCGTCGAGGAGGCGGCGCCTCCCCTGCCCGATCCGGTGCTCGATGCGATCGTGCAGGCCGCGCTGGTCAAGGATCCGAAGGACCGGATCCCGAATGCGCGCGAGCTCGCGACCCGATTGTCGAATTGATCATCCCGAGAGCGATCTCAGGGACCCGCCTGTCGTGCCCCACACCACGAGCTCGTACGAACCCTGGTTCGTACCAGGTCCGTTCGTACCGGCATTCGGACCAGAGTTGATCGGGGGACGGTGCCGAGATGCTCGTCGAACCGGCAGTCGTCAGCGCGACTTGCCCTTGAGCTTCTTGGTCGGCTTGTCGTCCTTCGCAGCCGACTCGTCGGCCACCTCGGGCGCCTTCGCCTCCGCAGGCGGCTGATCGTCGACCTTGTTGCTGGCTCGCCGAGCGGCGCGCGCGGCACGGGCGACCTCGCGCTCCTCGTCGCGCTTGCGCTCGATATCGACCTGATTGCGCCCGGCGCGTGCGCCGACGATGAAGCCGAGGAACATTCCGACGAGGATCATCCCCGGGATGAAGAAGATGTGGGCGGAGGTCACTTGCTATCCTTCGTCGCCGCGTCGAGGTCACTCCGCAGGTTCACGATCTCGCGCTTGAGCGCCTGCTGCTTGCGCCACAGGTAGATCACGAAGCCGGCGGCGACCAGCCACATCGCGACGTAGGCGAGCAGCACGTGGCGCTGGTTGGTGGCGACCTCGTCCTGCGACTCCTGGTGCTGACGGATCGTGCACTGGTCCTTGAGGATCTGCTCGTGATTGACCTTGTCCTTCAGCTTCAGCTCGGTGCGCTTGATGATGTAGTCGGCGAACTCGGGATCCTTGTCCATCTCGTCGAGGCAGACCTTGGTCGGCTTGACCCCGCTGGGCATCGGGAAGTCGGGCACGGGTGCCGGCGCCGGGACACTCGCCGAACCTGACCCACCCGAGCCTTCCGTCGGTGCACCCGAGCCAGATCCGGCCGGAGCCGCTGATCCAGATCCGGTAGCCGAGCCGGCCGAGCCCGAGCCGGGCTGAGCGGACACCGGCGACGCAACCACCAACCCGAGCATGCAGAGGATCGTCTTCATCATTCAAGCACTCCGCTATCGAGCCCCTTCTCGCGAAGCTCACGAACCTCGCGCTCCATCCGCGCGCCCTGGACGCGCATGATCGTGAGAGCGAGAAACCAGCACAGAAACGTGACCATGCTCGACCAGAACGCGGGGCGCATGTCGCTGTTGAGGGTCGCGACGTTGCCCTCGGAGCCCGCCTGCGGATGGTTATCGCCGGCGCCGACCATCGTGTAGATGAACGGCACGCCGATCATCGCAAACACCGCCATGCCGGCGGCGATGCGCTCGCCGCTCCCGGCCGCGTAGCGACGGACCAGCAGGTAGCCGACGAGCGTCAACCAGAGCAGCAGCGACATCGTCAGCCGCTTCTCCCAGATCCACCAGTGCCCCCACGCCGCCTTCGCCCAGATCGAACCGGTGATCAGCGTGACCGCACCGAACGCGACTGCGACCTGGACCGCCGCGAGCGCGACATCGTCCCACTTGGGCTCGCGCTTCCAGAGATAGCCGATCGACGACACCCCGGCGACGCCGACGGCGATGAACAGCATGATCGCGTGGGGCACGTGCCAGAAGAAGATCTTCTGGTTGAAGAACAACGAGCCGGAGCCGGTCGCGAGCACGAGGTGCCGATCGCTCGGCTGCCAGGCGTACTGGAGCGGTGTGCTCGTGAAGATCAACCAGAACGTGTAGGCGAAGCCGAACGCGCCGAGGGCGGCAAACAGGGGCGCGGAATAGCGTCTCATTCGATCACCAAGGACTCGAAGATCCACAGGGACACTACCAAAAACGCGGCGTCGTAGATTCCGAGGAAGCCCATCCAATACCAAACCTTCTCGTCATTTCCGGCCAGCATGCCCGCGGTGATCGAGGTACCGGCCACGAACAGCGGGATCAGCAGGGGATACAGGATCACCGGCAGCAGCACGTCGCGCGACCGCACCTTGATGAGCGCCGCCGAGAACACCGAGCCGACGAGCGCGAAGCCGACGGATCCGAGGACGAGCGAGAGGAGCAGGACTCCCGGCTCGTCGAACAGCTTGACGTCGAGCAGCAGCCAGAGCATCGGGGTGACCACGATGGCGACACCGAGGACGAGCACGGCGATCGCGAAGGCCTTGCCGAGGAACACGGACAAGCGCGGGATCGGCGCCAGCAGCAGCGCGCGCATGGTGTCGTTCTCGCGTTCGCGATCGAATGCGCGGGACAACCCGATCGTGCCGGCGAACGCGATGGACACCCACAGCATGCCGGGCACCGCGATCTTGATCATGTCGGCGTTCGACGGAAAGACGAACGAGTAGACGACGGCGAGGAGGCCGCCGAAGAATGTCATCGTGTAGAGGATCTCGCGGCTGCGCAGCTCGATCCGGAGATCTTTCGAGGCGATGCGGACGGCGTGAGAGAGCGTCGACATCAGGTGTCCCGAGGGCGTCGTCGTCGAGGGCGCGAGGGTTGATGGCGTGGCGGCATGTCGCGGGTCGTCGTGGCTAGTTCGCGTGCCGGTGGTAGATGTCCTTGAGCTGCTCGTAGTCGTACGCGCCGCGTTCCTCGAACACCAGCTTGCCTTGCCGCAAGATCACCACGTGATCCGTGCGACCCGCGATCGCCTCCAGATCGTGGGTCACCACGACCACGATCGCACCGCCATCGCGCAGCGCCGCGAGCTCGGCGCCGAAGGCGAGGGCACCACCGCGATCGAGACCGGTGAACGGTTCGTCGAGCAGGACCAGCGATGGCTTGGTGAGCAGCGCCCGCGCGAGCGACAGTCGCTGGAGCATGCCGCGCGAGTAGGTCCGGGCGACGCGGTCTCGCGCCTTGAGGTCCAGTCCCACGCGGTCGAGCACGGCGGTGATCGCCCCACGCCCACCGTCGACGCTGTACAGCCCGGCGAACAGCTCGAGGTTCTCGTGTGCCGTGAGCTCGCCGTAGCACAGCGACGAGTGCGCGAGCAGCCCGATCTGCGCGCGCAGCGCATCGGCCTCGACCTCGCGCTCGCCGGCGACGTAGCGGACCTTGCCGTCGTTCTGGCGGACCAGCGTCGACAGGATGCCGAGCAGCGTGGTCTTGCCGGCGCCGTTGTGGCCGAGCAGTGCGGTCATCGCTCCGGCGCGAAGCTCGAGCGAGACGTTGACGAGCGCGCGCTCGGTTCCATAGCGCTTCGCGAGCTTGGTGATCTCGACCTTCTCGATCCTGCCTTCGCTCCGCTTCGCGTCGCTGCGCGCCCCGGCCGCGCCGGAGCTTGCCCGGCTCACGCGCTCCACAGCTTCTCGAGCTCGGCGATCAGCTGCTCGCGGCGGCGGTCACGCGGCGAGCTTGTCGAGCCGGGGTGATCGTCTGCGCCGGAACGCTCGAGCTCGACCAGCTCCTCGAGCAGCGCGTTCTTGCGCGCGAGGTTGACGCTGTTCGGCGTCTTGATCGAGGTGCGCGAGAGCGCGAGCGCGACACCGCCGACGATCATCAGGATCACGAGGACGCCGACGAAGCGCGGCGCCCAGATCTTCCACGCCGGCGGCGACGGCAGCCCACTGATGCTCATCGCCATCGAGCGACCCTTGGGGATCCGGATATCGGCGATCCGGAAGTACATCGCGCCATCGGACATCTCCTCCGGCTTGCCTGCGACGCCCTCGGGGAGCTGCACCTTCATGCCCGGGGTCTGCCGGATCGAGATCTCGCTTCCAACGGTCCCGAGCGGGAGATCGAGCGCCCACTCGGCGTTGCCACCGTCGACGGGCAGCGAGAAGCCGGCGACGAACGGCCGGTTCGAGCCCGGCGGCAGCGGCCGCAGGATGCGGAAGCCTTCGCCCGGTACCACGGCGACGTCGTTCTGGTTCGTGTCGGCGATCACGCCGCCCTTGAAGCTCTTCGGCGCCGGAATCAGCATGCCGTCGGCCGACGCGCGGTACGGGATCCACGAGTTGTTGTCGACGGTCCACTTGCCCGACACCGCGAGCAGCTGGTCCTCGATCATCGCGCGCATCTGGAACTTCACCATCACACGCGGATAGACGATGACGGCGAGGTGGATGCCCTTGTCGGGTGCCGTCAGGAACGGCAGCGAGCGGTACGTCCCCTCGAGCTTGCCGGTGACGATCGCCTCGGCGTAGAGCACCTGGTTGGCGTGGTACGGCAGGTCGAACAGCGCGTGTGGGCGGCCGCCGGCTGCCCACTGCGCCTTGATGTCGAGCGTGCCGCCCGTCTTGGTGGTGTCGATCACGTCGGACACGAAGTCGCGACCGAGGATCTTGAACACCACGCGCACGGGCTTCGCCGCGATCGCGTCGGGCACCTTGATCTCGAGCTTGCCGTCGGCGCCGCTCTTCACCGCACCGACGCCGTCGAGGCCCTGCGCGTCGGCAGAGATCACGCGGATCTCGACGTCGGCGAGGGCCGCGTCCTCACCGAGACCGCCGTGGACGTAGACCGCGAGCGTGTTCGCAGCGATCTCGGGCTTCGCGGTGAACGTCGAACCACCCGTGACCGTGGACGGATCACCGGTCAGCGATCCACTCGCCTGCGTTGCGACCACCTTGCCGGTGGCAGCGTCGACGAGCCGCACCGGGGTACCTGCTTGCGCGAGCCCCTCGAGGGTGACGCGCACCTTGCCCGGCTCCGTGGGGATCGCTTGCGGCGTCTGGTACTGATCGATGTTCGCTGCGGTGGCGTCGCGCTTCTCGCCCGACAGGATCGTCCGGAACCCGGCCTGCCCGTCGAGCTGCGTCGGCATCGAGTAGAGGCGATCGACGCCGGTGCCACGCGGTAGGTTGGCGAGCGCGAAGTAGCCGACGCTACCCGTCATGTCGAGCTTCGGGAACGCGACGCGCCCCATGGCATCGGACATCTCGGTCTTGACGATCACGGTGTCGTCCGACACGTAGCCGACGAGGACGACGGGCACGCCGGCCGGTGGACCCGCGGGCGTTCCGGCCTTCGCGGCCAGATCGTTGTAGGTCAACCGAACGACGTAGGTGCCCGGATCGGTCTCGCGATCCTGACGCGCCTGACCGCTCAGCTTGCGCGGCTCGGGCATGCCCTGCCCGCCCATGCCTCCGGCACTCATCGGTCCAGCGCCGCCACCTCCACCGATCATCGGCTTGGTGGACAGCATCACGCGGGCGCCGCCCGAGGCGGGCACACCGAAGCCGTCGGACGTGACGTCCTTGCCTTCCGCGTCCTTGATCTTCGCCTGCACGTTCGCGCCGGCGGGAAGCCCCGTGAAGTTCGCGCGACCGCTCGCATCGGTGCGTGCGAGCTGCGGCGTGCCGTTGACGACGAGCGTGACGTCGACCCCGATCACCGGTGACGCGGGCGAGCCGGCGATCACTCGGATGCTGACGCTACCGGCGGCCATCGCCCCATCGGGAAGCGGCTTGCCGATCGCGGACGCGGGCTGCGCCTCCGGTGCACGAGGAGCGAGCGTGGACATCGCGAGACCCGCGAGCAGTAGTGATGCGATGCGAGCCTTCATGGCGTCGCCTCCTTGGCTTCGTCGGGTTTGGAGTCTTCCGCAGCAGCAACGACGGCGTCTTTCGCCGCTTCGTCCTTCACGGCCTTCACGGCGTTCACGGCCTTCGCGTCTTTCGCGTCGTCCTTGGCGTCTTCGATGTCGTCGTAGTCATCGACCGCGGGCTTGCCGGTCGCCTTCGGGACGTCCTCGACCTCGAGGTCGGTCTCGATCGCTGCCTGCTTCGCCGCCGCGGCCGCGACCGTCGGCGAGGCACCTGCCACCGCGGCCGCGCGTGCTGCCGCCTGCGCTGCAGCAGCCGCCTTGTTGGGGTTCCTGCGCTTGCTCAGCCCGGCGTGCGCGCGCTCGACCTTGTCGTGCATCGCTTCGACCTCGGCACGGGCGCGAACCTCGCGGAGGATCTCGTCGCGCGTCGAGGCACCGCCTTCGTCGAGCAGCTTGATCACTTCGATCGCGCGGAGCCGGTAGTTGCGCACCATCTCGTCGTAGTCGCGCTTGCTGAGCTTGCCCATCTGGGCATCGAACTCGGCTTCCTTGATCGCCTTGAGCAGCGTGCGCTTCTCGCGCTCGAGCTCGGTGCGCGCGCTCTGCGGCAACACCCACGCATCGTGATCCTCTTCGATGGTCGGGCCGACCGCGGACGCGCCCATGCGGAACAGCGCGTAGACCGCGCCGATGCCCGCCATGTACGCGAGCATCACGTAGACCACCGACGGGGTCAGGTGGAACTTGTTCTGGAGCAGGATGAACAGCCACCCGAGTCCAAGGACCCCGAGCGCGCTCCCGCGCCAGACCCATTTGAGCGAGCTCGCGCTGGCCATCTGATCACTCCGTCTTCGAGAGCTCGTCGTCGAGCTTGTCGGCGTAGTCGTCATCCTCGACCACGGAGGGCGCCGCCGCACTCGCGATCGCGACCGCGCGACCGCGACCGACGTAGCGACGACCGACGACGAACAGCAGGCCGAGCCCGCCGACGATGCCGAGCGCCGACACGATCCAGATCGCGCTCGATTGCGGCGTCAGCAGCGCGCCGGTGCCGTACTTGCCGACGTACCAGTTGAGGACGTCCTGGTAGGCCTTGTCGCGCCCGCCGTCCGTCTCCAGGTCGTAGAGCGGCTTCCCCGACGGATCCGTCGCCGCCATCATCTCCTGGATCTGGCCACGCAGCTTCGCGGCCCAGCCGCACTTGCACGAGAAGATGCTCTCCTTCGGGCAATTGCACATGCACCGGAGCTCCTGCATGGCCCTCTTCTCGGTGTCGTTGCGCGGGCGGCTCATCGCGGGATAGCCGACGCCCCCTTCGCCCATGCCGCCACCCGCGGTGACGTGCTCCGACGGCTGCGCACTCGCAATGCTCGGAATCGCGACCGCGGCACCGACGAGCAGCGCGATCGTGGCGAGCTTGCCGACCTGACCACCACCGGGGCGATTCGGACGACCCGCGATCATCCGGTACACGAAGCCCATGATGATGCAGAGGATCGTGCCGAGCCCGACCATGATGGTGCCGATCCAGACCCACGTGATCAGCGGATTGATGTAGACGCGGAAGTTCGCGAGCTGGCTCTCGAGCTCGTACCCGGTGAGGACGACGTAGACGTCCTCACGCGGCCGCACCCGGATCGCGACCTCGGTGGTCGCTTCCGAACCCTTGCGGTAGTCCCACTTCGCCGGGTAGACGGCGCCGAGGTTGTCGGTGCCGTGGTGCCAGATCGAGACCTGCGCGGTGACCGACGACTTGCTCTCGTCCGACGCGATGACGATGCGTTCGTAGAGGAAGATGTAATCGCCGAACTCCCACGCCGAGCACTTCTTCAGCTCGTTGACGTCCTTCGAGCGGCACGGCTTCATGTCGGGCAGCGCCTTCATCGTGCAGCCGGTCTCGGGGCACAGGCCCTTCGCCGGGGCCTTCTCGATCCTGTGAACACCCTGGCAGTTGAACGCCTCGGCCTGGAGCTCCTGCGGCACCGAGCCCGGGAAGCTGCAGCGCAGGATCGCCATCGTCTCGTCGGACAGCTCGATGAACTTCATCGCCCACGCGGCGCGCTCGGCATCGGTCTTCGAGTCCGCGAGGCCGACGTCGATCGCCGGGCGATCGATCGTCTTGTCGATCTGGCGATCGTACGCCTTGCCGCCGAAGCCGACGAACATGATCCC
>JANNBP010000083.1:0-11204 GCA_031385555.1 Deltaproteobacteria bacterium
GGACGACAAGAAGGATCAGACCTCGTCGCAAGAGGCGCAGGACGCCGCGCTCAAGGCCGATCAGATCCAGCAGACGGTGTTCCAGCTCCAGGAGAACAGGACGCGCGACGAGCAGTACGCGATCCAGGGCATGGCCGACGCGCAGCGCTTCATCCAGGCGCTCGAGGATGCGGACCGTCAGCTCGCCGCGGCGATCACGAACGGGCAGTCGTACATCGGACAGGTCTCGCCGATGATCGCGCACGAGCTGCAGACCGAGGAGCAGGAGGCCTCGATCGATGCCGCGTACATCGCGCCGGCGGTCGGAGGGATCACTGCGTTCACGGGCTCGATCGATGGCGCCAACGTCGGCGAGAGCGCGCGGCAGCAAGGCATGGCCGAGCTCACCTCGATGAAGAGCGCGTTCCCCGAGCTCGACATCTCGCAGGGCACGACCGCGATCGGCACCGCGGTACAGACGTACACCACCGCGTTCGGTACGCTCGCCGGCTCGGCGCGCACGCAGGCGGCGGCGATCAACACCGCGCTGCAGGCATTCATCGGCACGCAGGACTACGACGGCGTCGCCGCGAACGCATCGTCGCTCGAGACGCTCGCGGCAGACTTCCATCGCCAGGCGCAGGCGCTGGAGACGCAGCTGTTCGCCGCGGTGCAGAGCGTCGTCGATCAGTACGTCACGCACATCATCAACGCGATCAACCAGGCGAACGCGGCGCCCGTCGATCAGCCGGCACCCGTCGCGCCGAGCGCCACACCGGCACCTGCGTCCGAGGACGCACCCACCGCGAGCCCGGGCTCGTCGGGCTTCGGCACCGGACGTGCAATCCAGAACACCCGAGCCGCCGACGCCACGAATAGCGCGGCGTCAGGTCCGATCGCCGTGAAGCCGGCCGCGGAGGCACCCGCGCCTGCGGCGGCCGCTCCGACAACCGCGCCCACGACACCGGCCGAGCCGGCCACGGATCCGAAAGCAAAGCCCGCCGTCGACATCCGCACGGGGGAGACACCACCCGCGCGCCCCAACGCGAAACCGTTCGCGACGCCGAAGGAGCAGGCGATCAAGTCCGATGCCGATAAGACGGATGAGGACAAGCTCGAGCTGGGCGACTCGCCGACCCAGGCAACGAGCAAGCCCGAGAGCTCGACCAGCGCCGCAGGCGGCGGAGACGTTCGTCCAACCACCGCTGGTGAGTCGGCGAGCGTAGAGGCGATTCCGCGGATGGCGATCCCGGCGCTCAACCCGATCGCGGCATCGCCGACGGACGCCCCGAAGACCGCACGCGCGAAGGTCAGCAAGGTCACGACGTCGGGTAGTGGGGCCGCCGTGTCGACGGCAACCGGCGATCTCGATGGCGAGGCGGAGGGGCATGGCTCGGAGGGCGACGAGGGCGAGGGCGACGCATCGGGAGAAGGTGCTCCAACCACCGCCGCACCGACCGAAGGCGCGGACGCGGCCACGACGACGGCCGACCTCACACATACGACCGAGGCCACCGCGTCGGGTGCCGCCGACGATCGGACGACCGTTGGCGTTGGCGAGAAGGTGACGTTCGAGTCGACGGAGGCGGGCGTGTGGACCGCGACGAGCGTCGGACCGGGTGGCGTCGCGCGCAGAGCAAGCTCGACGACCTACGAGTGGATCGCGCCGTCAACCGCCAGCTCGGTGACGGTCACGATGGCGCCGGCGCGGGGGGCCGCGAAGTCGATCAACATGTCGGTGATCGCCCCGAGCGGGGTCGACTTCGAGAGCCCGCAACCCGACTCGTTTCCAAACGGTACGCAGGGTGCCGGCATGGTCACGAACATTCGATACCAACCGACGACCGTCAGCTTCTACCGGACGAAGTGGAAGGAGATCGGTGGTCCCGCGAGCGGCGCGACCGGCTACTTCGCGAATCGCCGCCTGCCGGCGCACCGACCCAACCCGAACTGGCTGCAGATCGGTGACGACAACGGTGGCCCCACCGATCACGCCTCGTTCTACGGGTTCTCCGCGCCCTGGTCCGCGGGGTCGTTCCAGTGGGTGGTCCCCAATCGCTATCAGGTGAACGGCGAGACCGGTGCCGGGCACGAGTTCGCGCAGGTCACGCAGTCCTGCCTGATGGAGGGCGACGGCACGACCACGGTGACGAAGGGGAGTGCGACTGTGACCCGGTCTCCGGGCTCGACGGCGGCGCGATCGGTCGAGGGCAGCGCTGGGTACGGAACGGGATCTGGCAACGGGAAACCCGCGTCGACCTCCAGTGGCGAGACCTCGACGATGGCCCGGCTTTCCGAGGTCACGGATGGACGTGCCGAGGGCTTTGGAACGGGTGGTCCTCCACCCGGTTCGAAGAAGCAGCGCCCGTACGTCCCGCACAAGGTCCAGTTCACGCAGGTGATGACGCCCGAGCAGTTCAAGCAGCACGCGATGAAGCAGATCTTCGGTGCGGTGCTTCCCAACGTGCGCTGGGAGAACCTCAAGGACTCGTACGATCCCAAAGACAGCCCGATCACGGTCAACGTCGAGCTGTCGCTGATCCAGAAGAACCGGGGCGCCGTCAGCAAAGACAAGGGTCTCGACATCGATCCTGCGACGGGTGGCATCCAGGGTGGCGACGCACGGGCAAAGGATTTCCTCGGCGCACCTGCCTCCGACGAGAAGTCGAACGTGATGGCCGAGATCGATCGCCGCTACGCCGAAGCCACCGGCGAGACAACACCGATCAAGCCGGGAGAGAAGGGCAAGGCGGGGCTGTGGAATCAGATTCGCGATGAGGTGTTGTTCCAGCACCAGTACGTCAAGAATCTGCCTCCCAACGTCAAGATGCTCATCAAGCAGAGCATCACCGGCCGCGAGCTCACTGCTGCGGATTACGATCAGCTGTTCCGGATCGGTAAATCGATCGAAGCCCTGCCACCAGGAGCTGCGGCGGATTACGCCGCGAAGGTCACTGGCACGACTACCAGTCTCGACGACTTCGAGGCCTCGGTCGCGCAGTACTCGGCGAAGGTCGCCGCGGAGCAGAAAGCGGAGGACCAGCAAAAGAACACGATGACGAAGCTCGCCGGGCTCGAGGGCGTGTTCGACCTCTACAAGGACTGGAAGTCGAAGACGGCCACGCATCCAGCGCTCGGGTTGCTCGTCTACAAGGATCTCGAGGCCGCGCTCCAGAGGAACGGATTCGCGGGCGTCGCGGAGTTCGAGTCGTTCCAGGAGAAGTTCCTGGCGGGGTTCGAGGTCGCGGCAGCCAAGCAAGTTGTCGACTACCTCGACAAGTACAACGGCCGCCTCTACCGCGAACAGGAACGCTACAAGAACCCCGCCGAGGTCTCCGCGCTGCACGGCAAGCTCAGCGGCTATCGCTCGAACATGGATGTCGTCAAGGAATCGGAAGACATCATGCAACGCGAGCACGCGAGTCAGAAGCAGGAGCGCGACAGGTCGCGAATTCCAGGCAACGGCGGGACGACACCTCCTCCAACACCTGCGTTCAAGGCTGCGGAGAAGAAGGGCCTCGCAGCACGCGCGCAGGCCAGCGCAGACCTCGGAAATCTCGCGGCGGAGCACCCCATCTTCGCGGATGACCAGGAGCTCCCCGTCGGTCGCCGGATCGACAAGATCGCGATGTACACGGCGAACGAGACTTCGCTGCAGGGCATCCTGCTCGGCTTCATCAAGCAGCGGCAAGAAGCGGTCAAGGATGCGAAGGGTGAGCTCGGCGACACCGACGTCATCTACAAGATGGACAAGCTGTTCCCGAGCTTCAAGGCCACCCAGGGAATCGCGCCTGACTCGATCCACGACAAGATCATCGAGCACAAGCGCAGTCAGGATCGGATCAAGAAGATCGTCGTCGGGATCCTCGCCGCCATCGCTGCGATCGCGCTGACCGTGATCTCGATGGGCGCGGCGACGCCAGCGATCCTCGCAGCGGCCGCAGGCGCGGGGGCGTTCGGGCTGAGCGCGTACATGGCGTACGACGAGATCAAGAACTACGCGCAGGAGAAGAACCTCGCGGAGATGCAGCTGGTCGAGGATCCATCGCTGTTCTGGGTGGTCCTTGCGGTGGGAGGAGCGGCACTCGATGCAAGTGCCGCCGTCAAGGCCCTCCGAGCGATCGGTCCAGCCGCCAAAGCCCTCGAGGCCGGTGGCGAGCTCGTGAAGTTCAACACGGCAGTCAGGGCGCTCGAGAAGGCCGGGGAGCTCGATGCCAAGATCGCACGTGCGGCGGAGCGGGCGGCAGCCGCACGACGAGGTGTCGCCGAGGCGTCCGCGGATCTGTCCCGAGTGCTCGGCAGCAAGGCGTACTCATTCCCCGGGCCGCTCGCTGATCCCGACGTCTACAAGGCAGTCGTGAAGATGGCGGCCGCGAAGTTCAAGGAGCTCGGCAACAACGGCGTGGCCTTTGTCGCGGGGATTCAGAAGCAGTGGGCGCTGGCCAAACTCGGGCTGACGCCTGAAGAGCTCGTGAAGGTGAAGCAGGCGTGGGAAGAGGGGAAAGCACTCGCCGCCGCCGAGAAGGCTGCGTTCGAGAATGTCAACAAGCTCATTCCCGACGTGGCCAAGGTCGAGGCTCTGGTCTCGAAAGTGGGCGACGCCGGGAAGCTCGAGCGACTACTTCGTGTCTTCTCCGAAAGCGAGCTCGACTCGATCCTTGTCCATCTCAAGGATCCGAAGCAGCTCCTGCCGATCTTCGATCACGTCCAGCCTCAGACGGCGAAGCAGATGCTGATGGACATGGTGTCGAAGGGAAAGATCGACAAGCTCAACCAGTTCGTCGAGCGCATGGCCGCTGGCGGGGCGCAGCTCGGAGAGACCGCCGCGATCAGCTCCAAGTCACTCATCATCGACTCTCAAGCAGCGATCGCCTTGGTCAAGGATGCCGCCGGGGAGGCGCTGCAGGAGGGCGAGAAATTGTGGGTGGCGTATATCAAGGCGCTGCCGGGCGACACTGAATTGCGTATCGGCAACATTACCGTGGGCGAGGTGAAGGGTGGCGTGGTCAATCTGAAGGGTGTGCCGCTCGAACTCGTCGGAAATCCAGCCGTACGTCAGTCGCCTGAGTATCAGAAGGTGCTCGCTACCCTCGACACTGCGGGTGT
Organism: Deltaproteobacteria bacterium; assembly: GCA_031385555.1. Taxonomy (GTDB): domain Bacteria; phylum Myxococcota_A; class Polyangia; order Haliangiales; family Haliangiaceae; genus JABFXX01. Next base: position 5,086 of record JANNBP010000083.1, read on the forward strand.
TGGAGGAAAGGGTGGGTTCGCCGATCGCGCGGTCATCGCAGACGCACTGTTCGCCAAGGCCGAGCCCGGTGTGATACCCAAGGTCGCGGTCGCCGATGGAAAGGTGGTGAAGAATCTCGCACGTCTGGGCGGCCTCAATGTCGTAAAGGAAGGCGGACTCGATGGACTTGCCAAGACCTTCGGAAAGAGCGGTTTCGAGGTGACGATCGAAGGTCGCAAGGTCGTAGTCGTGCCCCTTCCTCCTGAGGTGAAATAGGCGTCGATGTTTGATGTGTTTATCGCCCCATTGCACTGCCCGGCTTGTGGAGCCGATGCGCCCAACGCCGAGATTCAGACGTACATCCTTCGTGATGGGGCCGCGATTCGGCTTGGTTCTCAGCTCGACGCGGTCTACCTGACTACTGAAAATCTCCTGAGTGCCGACTACGTGCTGATTGCGGAAGAACCCGCCGCGGGTGAACCGATCCGCCTACTCGACATGTGGGTTTGCCCTTCGTGCACTGACCAGTGGGCCATAATCGACATCGTCGACGGGCGGGTTCGCGAGATCGCCGCTGTGACGCTAGATCGTGCAACGCTCCTCTCCGCACATTTCATATCCGAGACCAACGCCAATATTCTCGCTGACTCGCTGCGCGTCGAGAGTGACAGCGGCCTCGACAGCGTCGAGGTACTGAAGCGTCGCCTGCCTGAACGCAAACTCTAGAGCCATCGCCGAGGCTGTGTCTGGAAGCCACTCGTCGGCGATCGCACCAGCGCGCAGACTCACCGTGTTGACCGCGCGCTCGTTGCGCTCGCCGCTACACCGATACAGCGTCCGCTCGACCTCGATCTCGCCGACGCGAGTCTTGTAGCCCGTTGCGTGGCGGCCTACTCGATGATGAATCGCACCGTTGATGCGCAGCCGCGCCTCATCAATGTCGAGCGCGGCGAGCGAAACGCCGTGTGCCTCCCGTTCGATCGCGTTGCACGCCTCGGCGATCACGACCTCGTGCGCGCGATAGTCCACCGACTGTCGACAGCTCGCGTCCTTCGCGAACTGAACGACGCCGTCGACGACGGCTTGAATGGCGGATCCAAAGGCCTTGTGCGAAGCCGGAGCCTTCACGATGATCTCTTGCAAGGGGCAACCTCTTTCGAGCTCAGACAACCCGAAGGTCCGGCTCTGCCCCTGCCTTTTTCAAGTGTCCGGATCTGCACCTCCTCAAACGGTCACGCTCCTCGACGAGAACTCGGCGATGTGATCAGGATGGGATCCACACCCCGTCGCCCTTGTCTGTCGGCCATCAAGTTGACCAAAACAATGACGCTCGACTACCTGCTCATGATGACCGAGAGTCAGATTGACTACGAGATCCTCGAACTGAGCACGCTCGACGAGCTCGTTCGACAAAACAGCGACCCATTCATCGCCACCTCGGCGCTTGCCTCTCAGCAAGGACGCGATCCTGTACGCGCAACCGATGCTTGTGAGGCGATCCTGCTTCGGGATGACGGTGACTCGCATCTGCGCGCGTTCGTCATGACGTCGCTCTACTCACTCGACTCGTCGAAAGCGACGGCGCGGATGCGCCAGCTCGTGGAGCATGGGTCGCTTGATGTGAGTCTACTCGGCGCGATTGTACAGAACGTGGTGTCAGACCTCGAACGATGTCGGAACGACACAGATTTACTCCAGCGTTTGTCTGCCGCTGTAAAGCGCTTTTCGATCGGTCAGTTCTCGGACCAAGACGAGGTGCGCCATTTCTTGGAGGCGGTCGACGCATAGCGGACGGTCTTGGCCTGGCAAGAAGACGTTAACCGGCGCGCAGCAGGTGGCAAACCTAAGTTCGCCGATCGCACACGCGCTCTTCGCAGGTGATTCCGAATGTCGCTGTGGGTGATAGCAACGTGGTGAACAAGCTGGCCCGCATGGCCGGTGAAGACGTTGTGAAGGAAGGTGCGTATCCGCTGCACGAGCCCCGTCTAGCGAGCTGTTCGCGACGTAGGCATCTTGTCAGGCATGGAGCTGAGCACGAGCACGGCCGAGACTTGGTTGGACCGCGTCACGCGATGGCGAGGCAGCAACGAGAGCGCAGAGGTCTTCAGCCAGCGTGAAGGGTACGCGGCAAGTACGTTGCGGTGCTGGGCCTCGAAGTTGCGGCACCAGCTCGCGTCGGCGCCGCCCGTCCAGCTCGCACGTGTGGTGCGCACGCCGACGCGCACGACAGCCCCGGCGACCGGGCCGTCGAGTGCGATCGTCATCGAGGTCGTTGGGGGCTGCGTTCGGATCTCCGTCGAGGCGGGCGCTGATCCGCAGACTCTCGCGATGGTGCTCGAGGCAGTGAGGGTCGGAGGTCGGCAATGATCCCGCACGGGGTCGAGATCTACATGGCACTCCAGCCGATCGACCTGCGATGGGGATTCGATCGCCTCGCCGGTGTGGTCCGTGAGGTGGTCGAGCGTGACGCGCGGAGCGGCGCCCTCTTCGTCTTCTTCGGCAAGCGGCGCGACTGCCTCAAGGTCTTGTTCTTCGATGGCACCGGGATGTGCCTGTTCTACAAGCGCCTCGACTCCGGGACGTTTCGGATGCCGCAAGTGCCCGAGGGTACGGCGACGCTTGCGATCGAGGAGCGCGTCCTCGACGACCTGCTCGACGGCGTGGATCTCGATCCACCCACACTCAAGCGACGTGCGACGACACACTGATGTATCGATTCTGATCGCTCGATCTCGACAGATCGGTCACGGATCGGTAGAGCAGATCTGTGATCGACGACGCGAGTCCGACGACGAGTGCTGGGCTCGCGGCTCGTGTCACGGAGCTCGAGGTGGCGCTGGCTGCCGAGCGTCGTCGTGCGGATCAAGCAAGCGCAGAGCGCGACCGGCTACGTGAGGCCTATCGACTGTTGCAGCTGGAGGTTGAGGTCGCGCGTCGGCGACTCGCGATCGCCAAGGCCGAGCGCATCGACACTACGCAGCTCGAGCTCGAGTTCGCCCGACAGCTTCGCGAGCTCGACCGACTCGCTGGTCTCGACGACACGACCGAGCCTCCGGCGATCGGCGATCCGGATCCATCGACGGGTGGGTCCGACGATTCGCAGCCTGGGCGCAGAAAGCGAAAGAAGTCGAAGCACAAGCCGACCGGTCGCCGCCGTCTGTCCGAGCTGGACATGCCCGAGGAGCGGATCGAGCTGACGGATCCTGCGCTCGAAGGCACCGCGCCGCGCATCGGCACCGAGGACAGCTTCAAGGTGACCTGGCGGCGTGCGGGACATGTGCGCCTCGTCGTCGCACGCGTGAAGTACAAGATCGGCGAGGGCGACGACGCGGTGATCGCCACGACGGAGCGTCCGCGCACGCTGATTTCGCGTGCGCTTGCCGCGCCGGCGATGCTCGCGCACATCGCGACCGACAAGCTGTGCGATGGGTTGCCGTTGTATCGGCAGGAAGATCGATTCAAGCGACTCGGCGTCGGTATCGACCGGGGCACGATGTCTCGGTGGCTCGAGGAGCTTGGACTGACCGTCGGTGCCACGCTGGTCGAGGCGATGCGCAAGGATGCACTTGCCCACGCCTTCTGCATCGCCACCGACGCGACCGGGGTCCTCGTTCAGCCGCTGCCTTCGCTCGATCGACAGCGCCAGGCGTGCCGACGTGGCCACTTCGTCGTTCAGATCGCTGACCGCGATCACGTGTTCTTCGAATACCTGGCCAAGCAGACCGGCGCGGCGATCGGCGAGATGTTTCGCGGCTTCACCGGCTACGTGCAAGCGGATGCGGCGAGCGTGCACCACGTCCTGTTCTTGCCGAACGCACAGCGCCCGCCTCCGGAGGATGGAAGTGAGCCCGACACTGGCGAGCGACTCGAGGTGGGATGTTGGGCTCATCTGCGGCGCAAGCTCTGGGAGGCAGCGGTCGCCAAAGATCCGGTCGCACGCGAAGGTCTCGCGCGGATCGCACGCATCTACGAGCTCGATCGGTCGTGGCGGAACAAGTCTGCGGCCGAGATCAAGACGCTGCGCGACGCGCACCTGCGCCCGCACACCGATGCGTTCTTCGTGTGGGCTCAGACCGAGTACGACCGCGTCCGCAATCAACGCGGTCTCCTGCGCACTGCGCTGGGCTACGCCGTTCGGCAGCGCGAACCGCTCACCCGGTTCTACGATGACGGTCGGCTCAAGCTCGATAACAACGCCTCCGAGCGCGAGCTTCGCCGGATCGCGATCGGCCGAAAGAACTGGCTGTTCGTCGGCAGCGATGACCACGCCCAGGCCGCTGGGAACCTGCTGACGCTGATCGCTTCCGCACGACTGCATGGTCTCGATCCCGAGGCGTACCTCCGCGACGTCTTCCGCGTCCTCCCCTACTGGCCTCGCGACCGCTACCTCGAGCTCTGTCCTCGCGACTGGCTCGTCATCCGGGCGCGCCTCGATCCCACCGAGCTCGAGCGCGAGCTGGGACCCATCACCGTGCCGGAGCCGTCGCCCTCGACGACTGAGCAACCGGCGGCCAGCTGATCGGGAATCCGACGTCACGCAGCCACGCTACGTGTTCGCAACGAGAGAGGCGAGACGGGGTTGGTGCAGCGGATACGAAGGTGGGCACGCTGGGCTTGCCAAGACCTACGGCACAAGCGGCTTCGAATTGACGATCGATGGTCGCAAGATCACTGCTGTCCCTTGCCGCCAGAGGTGGAGTAAATCGATGCTGGACTGGTTCGTCGCTCCCTTGCGTTGCCCAGCGTGTGGCGCTGATTCTCCAAACGCTGGGTCCAGACGTACATCCGTGGCGCGTCGGCCGATGGGTCTGGCCTACCAGTCGGCTTCGAGCTCGATGTGGTGGATTTGACGACGGAGAGTATCCTGGGTGATGGCTACATGCTCATTCAAGAGCCCAACGTCGGCGGACCGATTCGGTTGCTCGACGTGTGGTCCTGCCCGTCGTGCCGGACCGAGCCATGGGCGGCGATAGAGATCGTGACCCGGCGGGTTCGCGAGATCGTCGCGGTCACGTTGGATCGGCGGACGCTCGTGGCCTCGCATTTCATCTCTGAGACCAACGCCGACCTCCTCGCCGACTCGCTGCGCAGCGAGTTCGACGGCGACCTCGACACCATTGCGGTCCTGAAACTTCGGCTGCCGTAGCGTGCGCCTACTCGGTGTCGAGCTTGCGCTGCGTACGACGCGACGTGGTGGCCCTGCGGTGCGACCGGCCAACCACGTCTTTCGGCGATGCCCGTCCTGACTCGCGGGAGCCGAAACAGCGGAGCCCCCGCTGTAACTGCTCGAAATGACACCCGGGGATCTCGGTAGGATTTGAATAAGACTAGGAAGAATCGAGGGTTTCCGGCCGGATAATGGCTGGCGCGATCGATGGAGCTTCGTCATCAGCACAAGAACGAGCGGGACATCTCTGCGGACAGTGACCGCAAGAAAGACGAGCCCGAGGTCCGTCCGCAGTGGCCGGGCAAGAAGACGTTAACCGGCGCGCAGCAGGTCGATGCGCGCGCGCCCGATCTCAAGCGCATTCGTGTTGCGATCGGTGCCCTGCGCGGCGGTGGTACGTCGCTGCCCGGCGCGATGACGCGCGAGTACTCGCAGCTCCTCGGGCTCGATCTCTCGGACGTTCGCTTGCACCGCGGTGGTGCAGCCAACGATGCAGCGCGCAGCCTCGACGCGACCGCATTCACGCACGGCTCCGATATCGCGATCGCCGACCACCTCGATCTCGACAGCGCGTTCGGTCGCCACGTGATCGCGCACGAGCTTGTTCACGTCGCGCAGAACAAGCGCAGTGGTGGCGGCATGCTTGCTGCTCACGCCGAGGTCGGTCCGAGCGGAAGCGCCGTCGAGCAAGAAGCCGAGCGAGGCGCCGCCGCACTGACGCGCGGCATGAGCTTCGTGGTCGGGGCGCATGGCCGGCTGCCGAGCATCTCGCGGTTCGGTAACGACGAGAATCCGCCGGCGGGCGCCGCCTCGCCGGTCGCGGTGCCGGGGACGAATCCTCCGCCGGTCGATGCCCCGGTACGCGCGCCGGTGCCGACGCCGACCGCGCAGCCGACCCAAGCGCAGCCCGCGGCGACGCCCGCACCCGCACCGGCGACCCCCGCGGCGACGCCCGCACCGCAGCCGCGCCCG
>JANNBP010000130.1:0-18508 GCA_031385555.1 Deltaproteobacteria bacterium
CGCCGCCTGCTGCATGAGGCCGCGGGCTTTCCACGCTTCCCCGCGCTCGGCCCATTTCCCTGCATCCGCGATGGCCGCTTTGACCGCTGCCGCCATGAACGCGGTGACCGGGGTGGGCGCACCCTCGTACGCATCGGGCGCCCACATGTGGAACGGCACCGCAGCGACCTTGAAGCCGAACGCAACGACGAGCATGAACGCACCGGCGATGACGAGGCCCGGGTTCTGCGTCTGCGCCAGCGCGGTCTGCATCTTGAGCAACGATGCGGTCCCGCCGGCGCCGTAGAGCAGCGCCATGCCGTAGACGAGGAAGCCGGTCGCGAACGCGCCGATCAGGAAGTACTTCATCGCGGCTTCGTTGCCGCGGCGCGACTTGCGACGCATCGCCGTCATCACGTAGACGCCGATCGACATCGTCTCGATGCCGAGGAAGACGGTGACGAGGTTCGACGCGTGCGCGAGCATCACCATGCCCGACGTCGACAGCAGCATCACGCCGTAGTACTCGCCCATCTCCCAGCCGTGCTCGCGCTGGTGCGACGGCGACATCAACGCCGCGAACGCGGTGATCACGCTGAACAGCGCGGACAGCACGTACGCTTGCTTGTCGGCGACCAGCATCGTGCCGAGCATCTCGATGCGGACACCGGGTGCGATCTGGCGATAGAGGATGATCGAGGCGACCGCGGCCGACAGCGCCCCGGCGACCGTGAGGCCGACGAGCGCGGTGCGATCCTTGCCCTTGTAGAACGCCTCGGCGAGCACGAGCAGCATGCCGACGACGACGAGGATCAGATATGGAACAAGATACCCGAGATGTGCCGGATCGAAGTTCATTGGTCACCTCCGGGAATTCCAGGCGGAGGAGGAGGCGGCGATCCGGCGGGTGGAGCACCCGAACCAGAGCCCGGCTCACCTGGCAGCTTCTGCATCGCCTTGCCGACATCGGCCGCGCCCTTCGCGACCTCGTCGAGACCCTTCTTGATGTCATTGGTCGCCTTGGGCGCCATCGCTCCGTAGCGGTGCGCCGGACCATCGGGTTCCTGCAGCCGCGCCTTCTGCTGGGTGACGAAGCGCTCGACGCTCTTGTCCATCGTCTTGAGGAACGGACGCGGGAACAGCCCCATCAGCACGATGCCGACGACGAGCGGGATGAAGGTGCCGAGCTCGCGACCCGATAGATCCGGCAGGTGGCCGTTCTTCGTCTTGTCGAGCTTTCCGAAGAACACCTTCTGGAACATGTACAGCAGGTAGATCGCGCCGAGGATGACGCCCGTGGTGGCGAGCGCCGCGACGAGCTTCGGCATCGGCAGGTGCGATTCCGGAGCCGCGCCCCACGTACCGAGCAGCGTCAAGAACTCGCCGACGAAGCCCGACAGCGCGGGTAGACCGGCCGAGCCCATCACGATGATCAGGTAGAGCCCCGCGAACACCGGCATCTGCTTCCACAGCCCGCCGTACTCGGCGAGCCGCCGCGTGTGACGGCGCTCGTAGAGCACACCGATGCCGAGGAACAGCCCGCCCGTCGTGAGACCGTGCGAGAGCATGGCGTAGATCGAGCCGCTCGTGCCGTACGACGTCAGCGTCAGGACGCCCAGCATGCAGAAGCCCATGTGACTGACGGAGGAGTACGCGACCAGCTTCTTCACATCGTCCTGGGCGAACGCGACGAGCGCGCCGTAGATGATGCCGACGACACTGAGCAACGTGAGCGCAGGCGTCCAGACCTCCGCACCGTGCGGGAACAGCGGCATCGCGTAGCGCAGGAAGCCGTAGATCCCGAACTTCAGCATCACGCCGGCCAGCACCACCGAGCCTGCCGTGGGTGCCTCGACGTGCGCGTCGGGCAACCAGGTGTGCAACGGGAACAACGGCACCTTGATCGCGAACGCGAGGGCGAACGCACCGAAGCAGTAGACCTGCGCGTCGTACGGCAGCGCGACGGTCAGGATCTTCTCGAGGTCTGTCGTGCGCTCGCCGAGCACGTCGGCCGCGGCGTTGTAGACGTAGAAGATCGCCACCAGCATCAGCAAGGATCCGACCATCGTGTAGATCACGAACTTGATCGATGCGTAGAGCCGGCGCTGACCGCCCCAGATGCCGATCAGCAAGTACATCGGGATCAGCATCACCTCCCACGACACGTAGAACAGGAACAGATCGAGCGCGATGAACGCGCCGATCATGCCGGTCTCGAGCACCAGCATCGCCGCGATGAACTCGCGGACATTCTTGTCGATCGAGCGGGCCGTGCCCCACAGCGTGAGCGGCATCAGGAACGTGGTGAGGATGACCAGGAAGATCGACATGCCGTCGATGCCCGTCTTGAAGTGCGCACCGAGACCGGGGATCCACTCGGCGTCGAACACCATCTGGAAGCCCGCGACGTCCGGCTTGAAGTAGCGCAGCACGAGCAGCGACACGAGGAACGTGATCACCGAGAACACGAGCCCGATGCCACGGTGCAGCGTGTGCTCCGTCTTCGGTGTGCACATGACGAAGATCGCGCCGAGCAGCGGCAACCCGAGCACGAGCGGGAGAATGAACGAGCCGTCCATGACTACTTGCCTCCCTCGTCGGCAGAGTCCGCCGGCCGATTGGGAACGTCTTCGGTGACGGTGATGGACTTGCGGGTCACGGCGTCCTCGACGATCAACGTCACCGTCGACGACGTCACGTCGGCCGCGTTGACCGTGACCGTCGCGCCTTCGACATCACCCTTGCCGTCACCATTGATGTCCCACTTGATCTTCGAGGTCTTGCCGACGATGCCGGCGGCCATGCTCGCGCGCAACTCGAGCTGTTCGCCCGTGCGCACGATCTCGAACGACGGCTTGCTCTTGCAATCGGTGACCACGAACACCAGCGCGGCGCCGACGACCAGGCCCGAGAGATAGCGCTGGACCTGCCCGTTCTGGAACCATCGCGAGACGCGCGAGCCGAGCCCGACCACGAACGCGACGCCGGAGACGGCGACGGTATCGATGATGAAACGATCGACGATCTCGAACAGCCCGCGGGCGAGCCAGCGGAACGGCCTGATGATCGTGGCCTCGTAGATCTCGTCGACCCACAGCTTGTTCTTCGACGCCTCGTACGCGCCGGCGAGCGGACCGGTCGGCGACGTCAGATTGTCGACGGTCTTCGACGGGCCCTTGCCGTACAGCACATACGCGAGGCCGATGCCGATCAGGCCGACGGCCGACGCAACGAGCAGGAGAATATAGGTCGTCGAGTCCGACGCGTGACCCGCGATCGCGGGATGGTTCGTCATCGGGTCGTAGAAGTTCTCGACCACGCTGCGCGAGATCCAGCTCTCGAGCGCGTGCCCGAAGTTCGGGACCCAGCCGAGGTGCGGCATGCCGATGAAGCCGATCAACGCGGCGAACACCGCGAGGATCGCGAGCGGCCCCGTCATCGATGGCGGCGACTCGTGCGCGTGCTTCGCTTCCTCGCTGCGCTCCTGGCCTGCCCAGACCAGGAAGTAGAGCCGCCACATGTAGAAGGCGGTGCCGAGCGCGGCGATGATCAAGCCGCCCCACAGGAACTTGCCGTACCAGGCCGGCCAGCCCGGCGGATGCGAGTTGAACGCGCCGGCGAGGATCTCGTCCTTCGAGAAGAAGCCCGAGGTCAACGGGAAGCCGGCGATCGCGAGGCACGAGATCAGGAAGGTGATGTGCGTCACCTTCATGTGCTTGCGCAGACCGCCCATCGTCGTGATGTCGCCCGGGGTCTTCGAACCGCCGTGCTCCATGCCGTGCATGACCGAGCCGGCGCCGAGGAACAGACACGCCTTGAAGAAGGCATGCGTCCCGACGTGGAAGATCGCGGCGACCCAGTTCCCGGTGCCGGCCGCGACGAACATGAAGCCGAGTTGACTGACCGTGGAGTAAGCGAGGACCTTCTTCAGATCGGTCTGCGCGAACGCCATGAAGGCGGCACTGAGCGCGGTGAGCAGCCCGACCGTCGCGACCACGATCATCGCCGTGGTCGACGCCGAGTACAAAAAGCCCATCCGGCACACCATGTAGACGCCGGCGGTCACCATCGTCGCCGCGTGGATCAAGGCGGAGACCGGTGTCGGTCCTGCCATCGCGTCGGGCAGCCAGACATAGAGAGGTAGCTGCGCGGACTTTCCGCACGCGCCGATGAACAACAGGATGCCGGCGGCGGCGGCGAGCCGTTCGCTGCCCCAGAAGTTGTCGACGTAGACCTTGCCGAGCCCGACGTTGCCCAGGTTCGCGAAGTCGAGGCTGCCGCGATCGCCCATGACGTTCCGGAACGCCTCGACCATCATCGCCTTGTTGTTCGGATCGAAGTCCTTCGGCCACTGCACGTTCGTGGCGGCGGCCGACAGCGTCTCGGAGCTGACGTCCTTGGTCGCGTAGAACAGCAGGAACATGCCGAGGAGGAAGGCGAAGTCACCGATGCGGTTGACGACGAACGCCTTGCGCCCCGCGGATGCGTACTCGTCCTTCTCGAACCAGAACCCGATCAGCAGGAACGAGCACAGACCGACGCCTTCCCAGCCGATGAACATGACCGGCATGTTGGCGGCGAGGACGAGGATCAGCATCGATCCCATGAAGAGGTTCAGGTACCCGAAGTACGCCGCGTAGCGCGGCTCGTGGCTCATGTAGCCCGTCGAGTAGATGTGGATCAGCGAGCCGACGAACGTGATGATCAGGATCATCACCGCCGACAGCGTGTCGAGCCTGAGCGCAAGCGGGATCTTGAACGACCCGACCTCGATCCACGTGTAGACGTTCTGCTCGAGCGAGGTGCCGAGCGGGTTGTTCTGCCGGTACTCGTTGAGGAGCGGGCCGAACACCAACCACAGCGACAGACCACAGGCGGCAACCACCGACGCGATCGCGATGGTGTGCACCGCGCCGCGCGACAGCTTGCGGCCGACGGTCAGGTTGATCAGCGCGCCGATCAGCGGCAGCAGAGGGATCCAGGCGAGGATCGGGAGCCCGGCGAATTTGACGTTGAAGTCCATCTCAGTGCCTCAACGTGGTGAGTCGATCGACGTCGACGTTGCGCCGGCCGCGGAACACGGCCACCACGATCGCGAGACCGACGGCAGCTTCTGCCGCCGCCACCGCGATCACGATCAGAGCGAAGGTGTGACCTGACACGTCGCTCCACATGCGAGCGAAGGTCAGGATCGTCATGTTGGCGGCGTTGAGCATGAGCTCGACGCTCATCAGGATGATCAGCGCGTTGCGGCGTGCCAACACGCCGAGCGTTCCGATCAAGAACAGGATCGCCGCGAGCACCAGGAAGTGCCCGTAGCTGATGTCGAACAGGATGCCACTCACGCGGCACCTCCTTCTTGATCGGCGTCTTCCTTGAGCGGGCGCGCGATCGCGATCGCACCTACCACCGCGACCAGCAGCAGGATCGAGATCGCCTCGAACGGGAACAACCCGGGACCGAACAGGTCCATCCCGACGGACTTCACCGAGCCCCAGTCGACCTTGTCCCCGACCTGCGCACCGATGTTCGGCAGCTGGTATGGCGCCGGCGCATCGAGCGCGCCCTTGGGCGGCTGGACGTTGACGAGCAGCATGATGAGCCGGAACACGAGGTACGAGATGGCGAGCCCACCGATCGCTTGCCCCGCGCGTCCCGACGGTGCGACCGGTTCGTCCTCCGGTCGGTTCAGGATCATGATGACGAACACGAACAGCACCATGATGGCGCCGGCGTAGACCAGCATCTGCACCACCGACAGGAAGTGCGCGTACAGCATCATGTACACGGCGCTGATCCCGAGGAAGCAACCGACCATGCCCATCACGGCGGCGATCAGGTTGCGGCGCGTGATCACGAACAGCGCACCACCGATCGTGGCGGCGGCGAAGCCCCAGAACAGCAGCGCCATCCCGGGCTGCTTGCTCGACGGCTTGTTCTCCATCCGATCGCCGTGCGGCGACGAGCGCGAGGTATCGCGATCCTTGATCTGGACCTGCGTACCCGCCTTGCCCGCAGGCTGCGCGTCCGCCGAGGTCATGAACCCAGCCGCGCCCCACAGGACGAGCGACGTGAGCAGGATGAACACCCACTTCATCATGACGCGGCCCTCTTTGCGCCGGCGGAGCCGGACTTGATGGCCGCCTCGAAGTCGGAGCGGTACTTGGTGAGGAAGCCGAGCATCGGCCACGCGGCTGCGTCGCCGAGCGCGCAGATCGTATTGCCGGCGATACCGTGCGCGATCGACGCGAGCAGATCGACATCGTCGGGCTTGCCCTGCCCGTGCGCGACGCGGCGCGAGACCTTCTCGAGCCACCCGGTGCCCTCGCGGCACGGCGTGCACTGACCGCACGACTCGTGAGCGAAGAACTTCATGATCCGCCACACCGCCATCGGGATGTCGGTCTGGTCGTCCATCACGACGATGCCGCCGGAGCCCGCCATCGTACGGAGCAGCTTTCCACCGCCGAGATCGAACTGCTGACCGGGCCGCACCATCACCGGCTTGATGCGCTCATCGGTCTGCAGCGCATCGAACTCGCACGGCACGTCGAGCTCGTCGGCGTCGAGCGGAGGCATCGACACGCCGCCCGGAATCACCGCTTTGACTTTGCGGCCCTTCCAGACGCCGCCGCAGACGTCGTTGATGATCTGGTTGAACGTGATGCCCATCGGCAGCTCGAACACGCCGGGCTTCTCGACGTGGCCCGATACGCAGAGCATGCGCGTCCCCCCCGAGCGGCCGACGCCGAGCTCGTTGAACCACGCGCCGCCCTTCTCGATGATCGCGGGCACGTTCATCAGCGTCTCGACGTTGTTGACGATCGTCGGGTTGCCGTACAGGCCCTTGACCGCCGGGAACGGTGGCTTCAAGCGAGGCTGCCCACGCTCACCCTCGAGGGAGTTGAGCAGCGCGGTCTCCTCGCCGCAGATGTACGCGCCGGCGCCCCGGTGCACGGTGAGGTGACACTCGATGCCGGTCCCGAGGATGTTCTTCCCGAGATAGCCGCGCTGGTACGCTTCCTCGACGGCCTTCGCGAGCACCGCGTACTCGCGCATCATCTCGCCGCGGATGTAGATGTAATTGTGGACGGCGCGCATCGCGTGCGCCGACACGATCATGCCCTCGATGAGCAGGTGCGGATCCCAGTAGATCAGCTCGCGATCCTTGCACGTGCCCGGCTCGCTCTCGTCGGCGTTGCAGACGAGATGAACCTTGGGGCTGCCCGCGGGGACGAAGCCCCACTTCACGCCGGTCGAGAAGCCTGCACCGCCGCGACCGCGCAGGTTCGAGGCTTTGACCTCCGCGATGATGTCCTCGGGACGCATCGCGAGGGCCTTGCGCAGCGACGCGTACCCGCCGCTCGCCTCGTAGCCGGGGAGCGACTTCGCGTTCTCGTTGCCGTGCCGGGCGTAGACGACCTTCGTTCCGATCGGTGCCGGCATTACACGACCTCGCTTTCGGGCTTGGGATTGCGCCTCAGCTCTTCGACGATCTGCGGCACCTGGTCCGGCGTGATGTCGAGGATGTAGCTGGTGCCAGCAATGGCACACGGCGCGTTCGCGCACGCCGCGATGCACTCTTCCTCGACGAGGTGGAACTGGCCGTCTTTCGTCACTTCGCCCTTCTTGATCCCGAGGGTCTTCTCGAAGGCGTCGAGGACTTCGTACCCACGGCGCAACATGCACGAGATGTTCGTGCACATGCGGATGGTCGTCTTCCCGCCGGGCTCGCGGCGGTACATCGTGTAGAAGGTCGCGACGCCGTAGACGTGGGCGTATGGCAAGTCGAGGGTTCGCGCGACGAGCTTGAGGGCGTCATCGGAGAGATGCCCGTGCTCCTTCTGCGCGAGATGCAACGCGGCCATCACGGCCGATTGCTTGGATCCCGACACGGCGTAGCGTTCACACAACGCACTAATCTTCTTCTGAGCGTCGGCTGAGAATTCGAGTGACATCGGGGAGTTGCCTTGGCTGCCTGAAGACGCGCCCAGACCCGGCGCAGGCGGGCGAAAAATAGGGCTCCCCCAGCGGTTACGTCAATCGAACGGGGCAGTTATCGAGAGCGGGGATCGGGGGTCAAAGAAGCGCGGGGACGTGGTAATTCGTCGCACGATGTCGTCGTCGCCCGAAGAGCTGCCCCTATCTCGGATCGAGCGCCTCGCGCTGCGCTTCGCGAAAACCAGCAACGAGAGCTCGTCCGGCAAGTGGCTGCAGACGCAGTTCCTTCGCGGCATCTCGTACGCGTGGGTGCGCGCCTGCCTCGCGAACCGGATGCTGGTCGAGGGGCTCGAGGACGCGAAGGCCGTCAAGCCCGAAGGCGGCGTCATGCTGGTGTCGAACCACCGCAGCTTCTTCGACCAGTACGCGATGCTGCTCGGCGTCTACATGGGCCCGGTGCACTGGGCGAAGCGGCTGTTCTTCCCCGTCCGCTCGAACTTCTTCTACGACCAGCCGCTCGGCATCGTCGTCAACGCGGCGATCGCCGGCGGCGCGATGTATCCGCCGATCTTCCGCCAGGCGGAGCGGCGTGCGCTCAACGACGAGGCGCTCGACAAGATGGTCGAGCTGCTGCAGCGCCAGGGCAACGTGCTCGGCATGCACCCCGAGGGGACCCGCGGCAAGGGACCCGATCCGTACAAGTTCCTCCCCGCGCAGCCCGGCGTCGGCAAGCTCGCCTTGGTCGGTAAGCCGACGGTGATCCCCGCGTTCATCCACGGTCTCGGCAACAACGTCGTCCGGGACGTGGCGCAGAATTTCGGCAAACTCGCGAAGCGCGACAACGCGGTGATCACGGTGTTCGGCAAGCCCGTCGACTACGCCGATCTGTTGGCGGAGAAGCCGCGCCCGACGCTCTACAAGAAAGCCGCGGACCGCTTCATGGCCGAGGTCGGCAAGCTCGCGGTGATCGAGAAGGAGCTCCGCCGGCAGCTCGCCGCCGGCACGCTCTCCGACGACGATCCGCGGTGGC
The DNA here is from genome assembly GCA_031385555.1 of Deltaproteobacteria bacterium. Taxonomy (GTDB): domain Bacteria; phylum Myxococcota_A; class Polyangia; order Haliangiales; family Haliangiaceae; genus JABFXX01. Next base: position 8,951 of record JANNBP010000130.1, read on the forward strand.
TCAACAACCGTCCGATCAGCAAGATCTACGCGGCCGAAGCGCACTCCTGACCGCGGTTGCGTTCCGTACGAAGCACCTGAGTCCCGCTGAATGCGCACGCGGCTGCGCTAGCTGGGCGATTCGACGGTGTTCCGAGCTGGCCGGAGGCATGCACTGCCTCGCTCTCGACGAGAGATCACCATGAAGAAGCTCGAAGCGATCGCGACCATCCAGCTCGACCACGTCACCGGCGACCGCTTCCTGTTCGGCGGCGCCCAGGGCGGCACGTTCCAGCCGGGCCTGTTCCCGCGGTTTCGTCAGATGGCGCAGGGAACGTTCCTCCAGCACCGCCAGGCCGGCATCGCCGCACGCACGGGTGCGCAGGGCGGCTGCCCCGACGGTCAGTGCGGCGGGTGATCCGATCGGGCGTCGCGCTCGCGTCGCGGCGGATCCTCCTTCCTCCGCACTCGCCGTGCGGATCGGCGTTTACTCTGTGTCGCGCGTGAACGACACGAACGCCATCGCCGGGCGCTTGCTGTGCTCGGTGACCACGAAGCGGATCGTCTCGAGGGTCCAGCCCTGCTTCACCCACTCGTTGACGCAGGTCTCGATCGTGTCGTCGGTGACGGTCGAGAGCTCGACAAATTTATAGGTCAGCACAGTCCTCCGGATAGCGGTCTAGCAGCGCGAGTATCCGCGTCCTGCGCGGAGCTTCGTAGCGTGGAACGGGTGACGAGCTTGCGGGTGCTCGATCACGATCACCGACCGATAGGTGGTGATCTAGCGGGCGAGCATCAGCGCTTCGCGAGCAGCTTCGCGGCGTGGAGTGCGTGATACGTGATGATGATGTCGGCGCCGGCGCGGCGGATGCCGGTCAGCGTCTCGATCACGATCCGATCGCGATCGATCCAGCCACGCTCGGCCGCCGCCTCGATCATCGCGTACTCGCCCGACACGTTGTATGCGGCGACCGGCATGTTGATCTCGTCGGACACCGCACGGATCACGTCGAGGTACGCGAGCGCCGGCTTGACCATGACGATGTCCGCGCCCTCGGCGACGTCCATCGCGGTCTCGCGAACCGCCTCGGCGACGTTCGCCGGATCCATCTGGTGGCCCTTGCGATCGCCCGACGAGGGTGCGGAATCGACCGCCTCGCGGAACGGGCCGTAGTACGCCGAGGCGTACTTCGCCGAGTACGCCATGATCGCGACCTGGTCGAAGCCGTCCTGGTCGAGCGCATCGCGACACGCACCGACGAAGCCATCGAGCATGCCCGACGGTGCGACCACGTCCGCGCCGGCCTTCGCATACGAGGTGACCGCGCGCGCGAGGTTCTCGAGCGTCGAATCGTTATCGAGCTCGCCGTCGACCAGCACACCGCAGTGGCCGTGATCGGTGTACTCGCAGAAACAGGCATCGACCTGGACCACCAGCGACGGATACGCCTTCTTGAGCGCGCGCGTCGCCTTCTGGACCACGCCCTGATCTTTCCACGCCTCGCTCCCGACCGCGTCCTTGTGCTCGGGAATGCCGAACAGCAACACAGAAGGGATCCCGAGGTCGACGGCGCGACCGGCCATCTCGACGGCCTTGTCGACCGACAGGTTGAACTGCCCGGGCAGCGAGCTGATCGGCTTCTCGATCCCCGAGCCCGGCACGACGAACAGCGGATAGACGAAGTCGTCGACCGACAGCCGGGTCTCGCGGATCATCCGGCGCAGGCCCTCGGTGCGCCGCATCCGGCGAGGGCGATACTCGGGGTAGTTCATGGCTTCCCTGGATACACCGAGCGAACCGCGTTGGCTATTCCCTCGGGCGTCGGCTGCGCGGAGGTGACCACCCGCTTCGCGCCGGCAACCCCGAGCGCCTTCGCGGTGGTGTCACCGATCGCGACGAAGGTGGCTTCGAGGCTCGGGATCAACACCAGCTCGGCAAGCGCGGTGACCTGCGACGGGGCGAACACGCAGCAGATCGGCGCCCCACCCTCCTCGAGCGCGCTCCGACCGGCCTGGATCTCCGGCTCCGCTGCATCGGCATGAAATGTCCTGTAGACGCTCATCGCGTCGATCGTCGCGCCCGCGTAGACCAGCATGTCGAGCATCTCGTGGCGCCCGCCCGCGGCACGCGGCGCCAGGATCCGGACCCCGCGCAACACCGGCGGTGACTCCGCGCGAGCCAGCTTCTCGATCAGCACCTTCGCGAGCCCCTCGGCATCGTCGGCACGCGGATCGACGATGCACGCGAGGCCGGCATCCTCGATCACACGGCCGGTCGCCGGACCGACACCGAAGATCCGCGGCAACTTCGCCCGCCCCTGCTCGTCGAGCGAAGGCGGTGGCGGATCCGGTGGCTCGCCCCACATCTGCTCGAACCACGTCGACACCACCATGCGAGCTCCGGTGCGGGGAGGCGCGTTCCACGCCTCGATCAGCGCATGGGCTCCGCGCGCACTGGCCAGGGCGATCGCGTCGTATGCGCGCTCGCGCAGCACGCGGTCGAGCCCGCACTCCAAGGCCTCGCTGCGCGTCACCGGCATCGCGACGACGTCGAGTCCGAGCCCTGCGAGAGCCGCGGCATACGGAGCGGTGGCTTCGGCATCGCGGGTGATGACCGCATACGGCATTCCCGGAGCATACCGCTGGCACACGAAGTGCTTTGCCCAAGGAGATGCCGGATCGCGAGATCGAGCGTGCACGCACGGTGGCCAAGGTCCTCGACCACTATCTGGTCGATCCCATCGTCGGCCTGATCCTCCCCGGGGTGGGCGACATCGCCACGTCGGTGGCGGGGCTCTACACCGTCGGTGTCGCGATCTCGCGCAAGCTGTCGGCGGTGGTCATCGCGCGCATGCTGCTCAATCTCGCGCTCGATGCGCTGCTCGGTGCGGTGCCGCTGATCGGTGACCTGTTCGATCTCGCGCACCGGGCGAACACGCGCAACGTCGCCCTGCTCGAGCAGCGCGCCGTCAGCGGCGGTCGCGCCACCGCGCGGGACTGGGCGATGGTGATGGGCGCGTTCACGGTCTTCGCGGCCGCCATCATCGTGTCGATCTACATCGGCTACCGGGTGGTCACCGCAGTGGCTTCTGCGCTTCCGCTCGGCTAGCGTCACGGCGTGCGCGTTTGGCTGCTGCTGTTGCTCGTCGCCTGTGACAAGGGTCAGAGCCGTCGCGAGGACGGCAAGCCACCCCTCGAACAGCCGCAGGTCCCGGTCACGACCGGCCCCCAGCCGAAGGTCGTGCTGGCGAGTCCCACCGGCGAGCTCGTCGTCGCCGTCGAGGTGGTGGCGAACGGACCGGCGCTCCAGAAGGGGCTGATGTACCGAGAGCACCTCGCACCCGACGCCGGCATGCTGTTCCTGATGGGGTACGAGACCGATCACGCGTTCTACATGCGGAACACGCTGATCCCACTCGACATGATGTTCATCACCAAGGACTTCACGATCGCCGGGATCGTCGAGAACGCCGAGCCGAAGACCGAGATGTTGCGGCGCGTCGGAAAGACCTCGCTGTACGTGCTCGAGGTCAACGGCGGGTGGACCGCGTCACACCACATCGGTGTGGGAACGAAGGTCCGGTTCGAAAACGTCACGGGTCTTTGATCGGGGCAAGGGCCCCAAACCCCGACCCGAGAGAGATAAGTCACGGCGCCCGCCGACGGTTCCCGTTATTGTGCGCGCTCGCAGTTCGCGTTAGAACCGCGGCTAACCTAGAGGGGTTTTATCCATGGCATCGCTCCGTCAAACTTTGTTCTCGCTCGCGATCCTTCCGGCCTCGCTCGTCGCCTGTGGCGGTGGTGATGATGGTGTCGAGCCCCCGTCGGGACCGCACACCGGCTACGTCGTCGACAGCGTCACCGTGCCGGATGACAAGCCCTTCGACCTCGACGGCAACGGCGTCAAGGACAACGCGCTCGGTCAGGTGCTCGGCATCCTGTCCGGCCAGGGCTTCGACGTTCAGGGCTCGCTCGACGAGGCCGTCGCGCAGGGCACGATCATCTTGCTTTACGATCTCCAGACGCCGGACTTCACCACGGCGGCCGGCGCGGGTCTCAGCATCCTCCTTGGTGACAACCCCGCGCCCGCCGCGTGCACCGACGTCGCGGATTTGGTGTGCGGCCACCACCTCGAGGGTGACGCGTCGTTCGACATCGCCGCGGCCTCGCCGACCGACGCTGGCGTCGACGGCAAGATCGCCGGCGGCGTGTTCAACGGCGGCCCGGGTAACTTCACGCTCCAGATCGCGCTCGCGGGCTCCAATCCGATCAGCCTCGACCTGATCGGTGCGCGCGCGAAGGCGACCGGCATCACCGCCGACGGGATCGGCGAAGTCCTCCTCGCCGGCGCGATCAGCGAAGAGCAGCTCAACACCGAGGTGCTCCCCGCCATCCACGCGCAGCTCGGGCCGATCATCACCGAAGACTGCGATGCCGCCGCGGGCCCGCCCGACTGCGGTTGCGTGGCGGACTCGACCGGTTCGACGATCATCAGCTTCTTCGATGACGACGCGGACTGCGGCGTGACGCTCGACGAGATCAAGAACAACGGCTTGATCCAGTCGGTGCTCTCGCCCGACGTGACGATCGATGGCGTCGACGCACTCTCGCTGACCGTCAGCACGACGGCTGTGGGCGCGTCGTTCCCGGGCATCGGCGCGAAGCCGACCCGCTAAGTCGATCACCTCGACCTGCCGGATCACGGGTCTCCTCGGAGGCCCGTTTGTCGTTTCGGCTCACGACAGCGTATCGACAGACGCCGTCGCAACCGCGATGTGCTTCTCGATCAGCGTGCGGATCTCGACGAGCCGCTCCTCGGAGCTCGCCTCGCAGCGCATCACCAGCACCGGCTGCGTGTTCGACGCGCGCACCAGGCCCCAGCCGCCCTCGAAGCTCGCACGCACGCCGTCGATGTCGACGATCTTGAGGACCGCGGGATCGGCGCGTAACGAGGCGGTCACCGACGCGACCACCGCCAGCTTGTCCTCGTCGGGGCAATCGACGCGCAGCTCCGGGGTGTTGATCGCCACGGGGAGCTCCGCGGCGCGCTGCGTGAGCGAGATGTCCGAGCTCGACAGCAGCTCGAGCAACCGCGCGCCGGCGTAGATGCCGTCGTCGAAGCCGAGCCAGCGATGCGCGAAGAAGATGTGGCCGCTCATCTCGCCGGCGAGCAGGGCCCCGGTCTCTTTCATGCGCGCCTTGATCAGCGAGTGGCCGACCTTCCACATCTCGACCGATCCACCGGCCTCCTCGAGCGCGTCGAACGTGGCCTGCGAGCACTTGACCTCGGCGACCAGCTTCGCGCCGGGCACCTCGAGCAGCAGGGCCTTGCCGAGGATGATCAGGAGCTGATCTCCCCACAGGATCCGGCCCGTACCGTCGACGACGCCGATCCGATCGGCATCGCCATCGAGCGCGATCCCGAGCTCGGCGTTCTCCTGCTTGACGACCGCGATCAGGTCGCTGAGGTTCGAGGGCTGCGTCGGATCGGGGTGGTGGTTCGGGAACGTGCCGTCGAGATCGCAGTACAGCGGCACGACCTCGAAGCCGAGCCGGCGATACAGCCCGACCGCGGTGGGCCCGCCCGCGCCGTTGCCGGCATCGAGCACGAGCTTGAACTTGCGGCCGCCGAGCTGGAGCTGCGCCTGCACGTACTGGCCGTACGTCCCGATCATGTCGCGCGAGTGCATCGGCTTGACAGGATGCGGATCGGCGGTCTCGGCCGGTTGGGTCACCAGCTTCTCGACATCATCGCGCAGCGACGCGATCGCCTCGCCATACAAGGTCTGCGTGCCGAGCATCAGCTTGAAGCCGTTGTCCTCGGGTGGGTTGTGGCTGCCGGTGATCATCACCGCCGCGGCGGGCTGGAGATGATGGGCCGCGAAGTACAGCACCGGCGACGGCACCACCCCGATGTCGATCACCTCGGCGTGGACGCGAATGCCGTCGGTCAGCGCGGCGAACAACCGGGGCGAGGTGACGCGGCAATCGCGTCCGACGACCACGAGGCCGTTGCCGGCCCGGGTACCGATCGCCATGCCGATGGCTCGGACGGTCGCATCATCGAGATCGACGTCCGCGACGCCGCGGATGTCGTACTCGCGAAACACGCGGCGGTTCACGCCAGAGTCGTACCACGACGGCGCGCTACGTGAAGCGCTTCAAGTCGTCGCGCGCCGCGAGTGCCTCGACGATGCCGCGGACGTCCTGCGCCTGGGACGTCGGCACCACCAGGATCGCGTTCCCCGACTTGACGATCACCAGATCCGAGACGCCGAGCGCGACGATCACCGAGTCGTCGTCGGCATACGCGATGTTGTTGTGGCCGTCGATCAGCGCCTTGCTCGCGCACGCATTGCCGCGCTCGTCGACACCGGTGACCGCGGGGAGCGCGACCCACGAGCCGATGTCGTCCCAGCCGATCGCCGCGGCGATCGTGACCACCGTGGTCGCACGCTCCATCACGGCGTGATCGATCGAGATCGACGGCAGCGCGGGATAGACGTCCTCCGCGCGGGAGGTCCCCGCCGCGATCGCGCGCACCGCCTCGCCGGTGACCTGGAGATGGCGGTCCAGCTCGGCGAGCAAGCGCTGCGCGCGGACGAAGAAGATGCCGGCGTTCCACAAGTACGTGCCGGCTGCGACGTAGCGCTCGGCGGTCTCGCGATCCGGCTTCTCGACGAACCGCAGCACCGGCGTGACGCCGTGCGTGTTCGCGCCGACCTCGAGGTATCCGAACCCGGTCTCCGCGCGCGTCGGCACGATGCCGAGCGTGCCGATCGCATCCGCGTGCTCGACGTCGGTCATCACCAGCTGCGCGACCCTCGCGAACCCGGCCTCGTCCGCGATCCGTTGATCCGCCGGCAGGATCGCGAGGCACGCGCCCGGATCGCTCTTCGCGATCATGGCAGCCGCGAGCCCGATCGCCGCGGCGGTGTTCCGTGCCGTCGGCTCGGCGATCACATCGATCGGGTTGGCGATGCTCTTCAGCGTCTCGATCACCTCGCGCGTCGCGGGGACCTGATCGACGGCGGTGACGATCGTGATGCGCTCCGCGATCGCGGCACCACGACGGATCGCCGACGCGAGCAAGCTCTCGCCTCCGGCACCGAATCCGACGAACTGCTTGGGCCGTGCCTTGCGGCTTGCCGGCCACAGCCGCGTACCGCTACCCCCGGCGAGAATGACTGCATGTCGCACGGGCGAATCCTGGCACGGGTAGGTCGATGTCGCCGAGTCGCGCCGACGAGATCCGCCCAGGCACGAACTTCGGCCCACCGTTTAACGTGCCTCCGATCCGGTCGAGTCGTGCTGCATGCCGACCGCGGTGATCATCGACGACTCGCCCCTGATTCGTGCGCAGCTACGCCAGATCCTGACTCGCATGGGATGCACCGTGCTGGCCGAGGGAGGCAGCGGCGACGACGTGCGTGGCCTCTACGAGCGCCACAAGCCGGACCTGGTGACACTCGACATCGTGATGCCGGGCAAGGATGGGGTCACCGCGGCCATCGAGCTGCTGAAAGACTTTCCCGCGGCGCGCGTCGTGATGTGTACGTCGCTGTCGTCACGCGACAAGATCCTCGCCTGTCAACGCGGTGGCGTGAAGCACTACCTGCTCAAGCCCTTCGATCCGGCGCGCGCCGAGCTGATCTTCAACCACGTGCTGGGCAAGGACGCGCAGCCGAGTGTGTCGGCGTGACGTGCCGGTGTCGCAAGGACAACGCCGCGAACCGCCGCTACTGCGGTGGGTGCGGGGCGAGCTTGATCTCCGCGTGTGCGGGCTGCGGCTTCAGCAACGCGCTGGACGATCGCTACTGCGGTGGCTGCGGGACAGGCCTCGGCACGGTGGTCGAGCGCCCCCACGCGCCACAACCTGTCGCCGCGAGCACGCCCGACGAGCTCCAGGGGTTATTCGAAAAGCCCACGGCCGAGCCTGCGCCTCTCGCGCTGCCTCCCAACGGCATCGGCCAGGATGACCTCGATCGCTTGTTCGGGGTCGAGGCGTGAGCGGTCAGGTCAGCCAGCGGATCCGGATCCGCGATCTCAAGGCGCGGCCTCGCGTGCCGCTCGAGTTACTGCGCGATCGCAACCCCACCGCGGCCGTGCTCGCGAAGGCGGGGTTCACGTCCATCCATGATCTCTATGCGGCGGTGGCCGCGCAGTTCTCGCATCCGAAACTGGATCTCGACACCGTCGATCTCTCGCTCGAGCTGGTCAACTTCGTCACCCGCGAGCAGGCGAAGAAGCACTCGCTGACGCCGGTGTTCGTCAGCGCCCTGGAGCTGTCGCTCGCGACGTCGGACCCGACCCAGCTCCACATCTTCGATTGGCTCGCGAAGCAGCACAAGCGCGCGGTCGTGATCGTGATCGCGACTCCGCAGGAGATCGATCGCGCCCAGGCTCGGCTCTACGAGGCGCCCAAGCAGCGCCCCGAGGAGGTCGACGTCAGTCAGGCCGAGCTCGCCGCCGCGTCGCGCGTCGTCAACACGCTGATCGCCGGTGCCGTCGAGCAGCGCGCGAGCGACATCCACATCGAGATCACCGAGAAGGAGACCGTCATCCGCTATCGCGTCGATGGCGTGCTCCGGCAGGTCGAGTCCCGCCCGTCGGAGGGCCACCCTGCCCTGGTCTCGCGGATCAAGGTCCTCGCAGGCATGGACATCGCGATCCATCATGCGCCGCAAGACGGCCGCATCAAGCTGCCTCTCGCGGCCGGCGAGATCGATCTCCGCGTGTCGGTGCTCCCCACGTACTGGGGCGAGAAGGTGGTGTGCCGCCTGCTCGACAACCGGCGCGCCGCCCAGCCCCTCGAGGCGATCGGCTTCGACCATCAACAGCGCGCCATGTTCCTCGAGATGGTGCGCTCGTCCTACGGCCTGGTGCTGGTCACCGGCCCCACCGGATCCGGCAAGAGCACCACCCTCTACGCGGCGCTCAACGCGGTCCGCGATCCCGAGGTCAACGTGGTGACCGTCGAGGATCCGATCGAGTACCAGATCGGCGGCATCAACCAGGTGCAGGTCGCGCCCAAGCGTGGCCTCACGTTCGCCAGTGCGCTGCGCTCGATCTTGCGCCAGGACCCGGACGTCATCCTGGTCGGCGAGGTCCGCGATCAGGAGACCGCACACCTCGCCGCCGAAGCGGCGCTGACGGGCCACCTCGTGCTGACATCGATGCACACCAACGATGCGATCAGCTCGGTCACGCGCTTGCTCGAGCTCGGCGTCGAGCCCTACTTGATCGCACCGTCGCTGGTCGGCGTGGTCGCGCAACGCCTGGTGCGCACGGTGTGCGTTGCGTGCGCGACGTTCTCCGAGCCCGACGCCGCGGAGCTCGCACAGGTCGGGTTGACCGCAGCACCACCGGGTACCCGAGTCGCCCACGCGCATGGCTGCGCGGCATGCCATCAGACCGGCTACAGCGGCCGGACCGCGATCCGCGAGCTGCTTCGGATCGACGACAAGCTACGCGCCCTGATCGCGCAGCGCGCCGACACCGAGATGATGCGCGCCGCGGCGATCGCCTCGGGCTTCAAGACCCTCCGGTTTCACGCCCTGCGGCTCTGGCTCGCGGGTAC
>JANNBP010000137.1:0-13972 GCA_031385555.1 Deltaproteobacteria bacterium
GCCCGTGCGTTGCGCTCGCGCGCCGGCGTGCCGCTGTAGACGAGCGGCAACGCGACGTTCTTCTGCGCGCTCGCGCGATGCAGCAGCTGGAAGTTCTGGAACACGAAGCCGATCTTGCGATTGCGTGCCCGCGCGAGATCGTCGTCGGACAGATCCTGCACGTCGGTGCCGTCGAGCCGGTACGCCCCACTCGATGGCGTGTCGAGACAGCCGAGGATGTTGAGCAGCGTCGACTTGCCGGAGCCCGACGAGCCGACGATCGCGACCATCTCGCCGCTGGTGACCGCGAAGCTGACGCCATCGAGCGCCGCGATCCGCTCGTCACCCATCTGGTAATAGCGCGCGATGTCGACCAGCTCGATCACGGGCGCCGCCATACCGGCAGAGGGTACAACGCTCATCATCAACGATGTGGATGAGCCGAGCGGTGTCGCAGTGTCGCGGGGCACGGGACTGGACACGGCGAGGTGAACGAGGGTTGCTCCGCAAGCGCTTCCATACCTGTCGCCAACCTCCAGCATTCCCTGCGCCGCCATCGCCAGCGGGCGGCATCTCGTCGGTAGAACATCACTGGTGCGCTGCGTGAACCCGGTCACCCGCGCGCGGCTTGCTCCGGTACCGAGCGCTCGAGACCTCGGCGCCGTCCATGTCGGGCATCCTCGTGTCGCGCGATGCCCGTTTTCATCAAGCCCGCCTCACACCGAGCGTACTGGCCGCGCCGTGAACGTCAGGGCTTGACCGACATCCGGACCGCAGGATCTCGCGAACGCGATCGCGGCGACGTTGCACGGCCTGGTGGCGACTGCCGACGACGACGTGGCCGCGGTGGGCCGGCTGGTGCGCGCGGCGGTAGGAGCAAGCAAAGAGCTCGCGTAGCTCGCGGCATGACCTGCCGACGGTGAACTTCGAGAGGATCGATCCCGAGCTCGACTCTCGGACGTCTAGCGCAGCGCCGACGCGGGGACGTCGCCGCAGAACTCGCGTTGGCTCTGCTCGACCAACCGATGGTCCGGCGAGAACTGGTAGCGCCGCAATGTCTTGCGCTTGACTTTGCCGGGGCAGCTCTCGTTGCCCGTCAGGTCCGCCAACACGTCGAACCAGATCGCCGCCGCCGCGAGGCGCTGCGGATCGTTCGTGCTCTGCCCTCCGAGCATCGTGAACAACCGGCCGGTGCGCGCGAGCTCGAACTTCGCGGCGCGCAGATGTTTCGCGTACGGCGCCTGCTGGTTGTCGCGCTCGCCCTTCGCCTTGGCGAGCGGGGCGTCGCAGTGCGTGGTGCGCAGCGCCTCGATGGTGCCGCGCCACGGGATCATCCCGGTGCGCGTCGACAGCTTCGTGTGCGGCACCTGCTCGGTCGCCTGGATGCCCGCGGCGATCAGGCCGTCGTAGAGCGCGATGCATTGTTCGTAGGTCGAGATGCCGCCGATCCCGTCGACCGCCAGCTGTGCCGTGCGCTCGAACCGCTTGATCTTCGCCTGGCGTTCGATCGATTCACAGGCGCGTGCCACCGAGCGCAGCGACTGACGACCGCGGATCAGATCGCGCGAGTCCTCGTGGATGTCGATCAGCGCGGACGCCGGCGCGCCTGCATCGCGCAGCTTCGCGACGGTCTTGCTGCAGGGGGCCGGGGCGACGCCATCACCGGCACCATCGGCGAGGAGCCACGCCTTTGGTGTCGCGATCCTGGTACCAGGCTTGTTGGATCTGATCGCCGAGGACCCCGAGGTCCTGGGCCTGGTCGGCGTGGGCGGTGGAGGCGAGCAAGGCGACGACAACGAGTGCTTTCATGGCGGCTCCTTCGCCCTCCTTCGCCACCGGATGCGCGAAAACTTTCCGGCCGGAGTGATTGGTTAACCCTGCGAGATAACTGGCGGTGTGCGTTGTGAGTCTCGTGCGCGCCACGTAGCCTCGGGTTCGACAGCCATGGCCGACCTGTCTTCTCTTCTCGCTGTACTCGAGCACGACCCCGACGACGCGCAGGCCCTCGAAGCCCTCGGCGCCGCCGCCCGTTCGACGTCCCCGGACGTCCGCGCATCGCGGTTCACCGCGGCGAGAAAGGTGCTGACGAGCCGCGGCCGGCCCGACGTGGTGGTCAAGCTGCTGGAAGCCGAGGTCGGCGCGACGGGCGATGTCGAGCGCAAGGTCGACCTGCTGCTCGAACAGGGCATGATCCTCGACGGTGACCTCCTCGACGTGCCGGGTGCCCGCGTCGCGTTCTCGGCGGTGCTCGGCCTCCGTACGGCCGACACGATGGCAACCGAGGCGATTGGCGAGCTCGATCTCGCCGCCGCGAACTGGCAGAAGTTCGCCGAGAAATACGTCAAGGAAGCGACCGGCTCGACGGACCGCAGCCTCGCCACCGGCCTGTACGTGTCGGCGGCGGAGGCGTACGTGCGGTTCTCTCCGCAAGCGCCCGAGGCCGAGGCGTATCTGCGCAAGGCGTTGGAGATCGATCCCAAGAACGGCAAGGCCGCGTTTCACCTGATCCGCTTGCTGCGCCGGACCGAGCGCTGGAGCGAGCTCGTCATGCTGCTCGAGCAGCGCTCCGAAGCCGCCGCGACGAACGAGGAGAAGATCAGCGCTCTCCTCGGGCTCGCCTCGCTCGCGCGCAGTCGCAACGACGCCGCGAGTGCCGAGGCCGTGGTGCGGCGCGTGCTGCAGCTCGATCCCGCACAACCGCAGGCGCTGCGTACGGTGACCGATGCGTATGCGGCTGCGGGTGACTGGCCGTCGCTGGTGGCCGCCTACCAGGCCGCCGTGAAGGCGAAGCGCGACGACGATCTGGGCATGGTGCTGCAGATCGCGATGGTGCTGTGGAAGCACCTCGGCGATCTCGATCAAGCCGAGGAGTACTTCCGGCGGGTCCGCAAGCTCGATCCGGTTCATCCTGCCGCGCTGGACTTCTACCGCGAGTACTACCCGGGGAAGGGCGAGCACCAGAAGCTGCTCGCGCTGCTGCGCCAGGTCGAGAAGTCGCCGCGCCCGAAGTCGAACACCGATCAGGGTGGAGCCAAGCCGATCGCCGTCGAGATCGCGGTGCTCGCCGAGCAACAGAACAATCCCGAGAAGGCGATCGAGGCGTGGAAGCAGTTGCTCCGTACGTCCGAGACCGATGCAGAGACGCTCGCGCAGGCACGGATCGCGCTCGCGCGGCTGTATCGCCGCACCGAGAAGTGGAACGCGCTGCTCGACCTGATGAAGGAAGAGATCGAGCGCACGCCGGAGACCGACGTCGCCGCCCGCGTCGCGGGGCTGCACGAGGTGGTCGAGATCTATCGCGACAAGCTCCGGCTCGACGTGATGGTGATCAACACCTACAACGCGATCCTCAAGATCGATCCCGACAACCGGCGCGCGACCGACGAGCTCGCGAACAAGTTCCGGTTGCTCGGGCGATGGAACGATCTGATCGCGGTGCTGACGCGCAAGAGCGAGATGACCGAGGTGCCCGATGCGGAGCGCGTGACGCTGCTCCGCGAGATCGCGGATCTGTGGTCGGAGCGATTCGGCAACTTCGCAAACGCGATCAAGCCGCTCGAGCGGATCCTCGAGCTGTCGCCTGGGAGCGCGGATTTCGGCAGCGCGCTCGCGCAGCTCAAGGAGATCTACACGAAGCGCCGGCAGTGGCGCGCGCTGATCGACGTGCTCGGTCGCGAGGCCGGCGTGCTGACCGGCGAGGATCGCAGGACGAAACAGGCGGAGATGGCGCGGCTCGCGAGTGATCGCCTCGGCGACACCCGGCTCTCGATCGAGATCTACAACACGATGCTCGGCGAGCACGGGCTCGATCATCCCGAGTTGCTCGCCAGCCTCGCCGGGCTCTACGATCGCGAGAAGCGCTGGCTCGCGCTCGCGGAGATCCTGCATCGCCAGGTCGCCGGCGCGAAGCACAAGGGTTCGGGACACGGTCCCGACTAGGGTTCGGGACACGGTCCCGACAAGGGTTCGGGACACGGTCCCGACAAAGACGCGATCGCGCTCTACGAGAAGCTGGGGCAGGTCTACTCCGACCGGCTGAGCTCACCGCTGGCGGCGGCAGAGGCGTGGAACGCGATCCTCGAGATCGAGCCCACGCACGCGAAGGCGCTGCGCACGCTGCGCGAGCTCTACGCGACGGCGGGCGACTTCGCCGGGCTCGAGAAGCTCTACACGCGCCTCGGTCAGGAGGAGGATCTGGTCGAGGCGTTGCTCGGCATCGCCGATCGGCTCGACGCGAAGGCGCAGCGACTCCCACTCGTCGAGCGGGCCGCGCAGCTCGCACAGCAACGCGCGGATGCCGCAGCCTCTGCAGGGGACTCGGGTCCGACAGCGCAGCCGGCACAGTCGGGTCCGGTCTCGGCGCGACGTGGCCGCGCGCAACCGGACAACCCGATCGCCGTGGCGCTCGAGCGCGCACGCCAGGTCTGGGAGCGCGTCCTCGCGGTCGAGCCCGCCCACCTCGGTGCCGCGTCGGCGCTCGCGCCGATCTACGAGAAGCAAGAGAAGTGGGCGAAGCTGATCACGGTGCTCGAGATCGAGCTGGCGGCGGCGCAGGACCGCGCAGCCCGGCTCGCGAAGATCGCGCAGATCCGACAGATCTGCGAGGCGAAGCTGACCTCGCGCACGCTCGCGTTCACCTGGACGCTGCGCGCGTTCGATCTCGATCCCGAGAGTGAGCCGCTCTACACCGACGTGCTGCGGCTCGCGAGCGAGGTCGAGCAGTGGCGCGAGGTCGCGACGGTGTTCGAGAAGCACGCGTCGAATGCGGCGCTGTCCGAGCGGACCCGTCTCACGTTGTTCCGCGAGCTCGCACGGATCGCGAGCCGGCGCCTCAGCGATCACGAGCGCGCGCGCGGCTATCACCGCAGCGTGCTCGGCATCGCGCCCGACGATCGCGAGGCGGAGCAGCACCTCGAAGAAGTCGCGATGCAGCTCCACGACTGGCCGGAGCTGCTGGCGTCGTATCGCCGCCGCGCGGCGCGCGAAAAGGATCCGATCGAGCGCGCGTCGTTGCTCATCGAGATCGCCTCGCTCCAGGAGGAGAGGCTCGTCGATCTCGACGGCGCCGCGGCGACCTATCACGAGGCGCTCGGCGTGATGCCGGGACAGCTGCGCGCGATCCGCGCGGTGGCTCGGATCGAGGAAGCGCGTGGCGATTGGGAGTCGCTCGAGAGGGTGCTGTCGGCGGAGCTCGCGCAGACCACCGACGCGAACGTGCGGTACGAGCAGTTGATGCGCTTGGGCGGTCTCGAGGAGATCCAGCTCGAGCGGCCGAGCAACGCCCTCGCGCGCTACCGCGAGGCGCTGACGATCCCAGCAGCGCATGGCGCAGCCCGCCCCCAAACGGTGATGGCGATCGCGCGGCTGACGCTGACCGCTGCGACGAACCTCGATGCGAAGGAGCGCGCCTCTGCCGCACGGCTGATCCTCCCGCACCTCGAAGCGAGCAAGCAGGTCGCCCAGCAGGCGCAGGCGCTCGAGGTCATCCGCAACCACGACGGTTCGGGACACGGTCCCGACATCGGCACGTCGGCCGGCGAGAAGCTCGACATCGATCGCCAGCTGATGCGCCTCTACCATGGTGACCTCGGCGATCCCGCCGCATCGTGGACGGCCGGGCTGCGCGTGCTCGCCGCCCTACCGGGCGACACCGAGACGCGCCGCGCGCTCTCCATCCTCGCCGGCCAGCTCGGCCGCGATGGCGAGTGGGCACGGCACCTCGCGGTGGCGCTACAGCAGCTCAAGGACACGAATTCGTCGTCGGAAGTTCGCGCGGTCGCGACCGAGCTCGCGAAGCTGTCCGGCGAGCGGCTCGCGGACAAAGCGACGGCCGAGCGTGCGTGGATCGCAGTCCTCGCGGTCGACGCCGATGCGGTCGATGCGTTCGAAGCGCTCACCGCGATGTATCGCGCCGATCAGCGGTGGACCGATCTGCGCGCGCTGCTCGAGCGTCGCGCCGAGGTCACGCTCGATAACAACGTGCGCCGGCACGTGCTGCTCGAGCTGGCCGCGCTCGAGGAAGACGTGCTCGGCCAATCGGGCTTCGCGATGGCCGCGCACCGCCGCGTGCTCGAGCTCGATGCGAGCTACCTGCCTTCGTATCAGGCGTTGGATCGCCTCTACGCCGCCGGCCAGCAGTGGGCCGAGCTCGAGGCGCTGCTCGCTCGTCAGCTCGACGCGATGGCGGATTCGCCGCGCGACCACGTGCTGCTCAACTACCGGCGCGCCGAGTTGTTCGCGAACCAGCTGAAGGAGCCATCGCGCGCGGTGGATCTACTCGAGGATGTCGTCACGCGCCAGCGCTCGCACAACGAGGCGAGGACGCTGCTCGAGAAGCTGCTCCCCACGCCGGACGTCATCGACTCTGCGACGCTGCGCGATGCGGCGGAGTCTCATCTTGCGATGCGCGTCGCGCGGCTGCTCGAGCCGCTCTACGAGCAGGACAAGCAGTGGCGCGAGCTGGTCCACGTGTTACGGGCCCAGCGTAGGCTCGTCACCGGATCGGAGTCAGTCGAGCTGCTGTCGCGGATCGCGACGATCGAAGAGTCCGAGCTTCAACAGGCACACCCGGCGTTCGACGCGTGGGTCGAGGTGTTGTCACTCGACCCCACGCACGAGCGAGCGCGCGTCGAGATCTCGCGGCTCGCGCAGCCGCTGCAGCGCTGGCCCGAAGCGACCACGGCGCTCGAGGCCGCGGTCACCGCCGCACCCGCCGGCGACATCGTCACGCGCGGTGCGCTGCTCGGCGAGCTCGCCGGTTACTACGACACCCAGCTCGGAGATGGCCCGCGCGCGATCGCCGCCTATCGCCGCCTGCTCGAGAGCGATCCCTCGAACCCGGTCGCCATCCGCCGGGCAGGGACCGCGCTCGCGCGGCTCTACGACGAGGCGAAGAACTATCTCGAGCTGCGCGCCGTCCTCCGCAAGCTCGCCGAGTGGGCCGAGGAGCCGCCGCACGCGCAGCGAGAGAATGTGCGGCGCGGGCTGCTGACGCGGGTCGCCGCGCTGGAAGAGCACCAGCTCGCGGATCGCGACGCCGCGATCGCGACCTGGCGCGACATCCTCGCCGACCAGCCCACGGATGCCGGCTCGCTCGACGCGCTCGAGCGCCTCTACCAGAGCGCGGAGAAGTGGCGCGACCTGATCGAGATCCTGCGCCGCAAGCTCGAAGCCGCGACGGCGTCAACTGAAGCGCGAGATCTGCTCGCGCGGATCGCCGAGATCTACGAGGTCATGCTCGAGGAGCCCGACGAGGCGATCGCGGCGCACCTCGAAGCGCTCGAGCGCGACGCGGGAGACCTGCGCGCGTTGTCCGAGCTCGCGCGGCTGTATCGCGAGGGGCAGCGCCACGCCGAGCTGCTCGACATCCTCGAGAAGCAGGCGCAGATCGATCCAAACCTGAGGGCGCCGCTCCAGGTCGAGATCGCGCAGCTGCTGGCGGGTCCACTCTCCCGGCCGGTCGAAGCGCTCGAGACCTGGAAGGTCGTCCTCGACGGCGAGCCTTCCCATCCGCAGGCACTCGCCGCGGTCGAGGCAGCGCTCGGCGATCTCGACCTGCGCGCCAGCGCCGCGGAGATCCTGCGTCCTGTCTACGACGCCACCGCCCAGTACGATCGCCTCGCGCGGCTGCAACTCCTCGCCAGCGAGTGGACCGACGAGCCCGCCGCGAAGCTGCGCGCCCTCGGCGAGGTGGTCCGGTTGCGCGAGTACCAGCTCGGCGACAAGGCCGGCGCGCTCGACGCGCAGCTGCTTGCCCTGCAACAGGCCGCGACGGAGCCCGAGCTCGCGCAGGTCGTCGCCGAGACCGAACGGCTCGCCGGCGAGCTCGGTCGTGAAGGTGATCTGATCGACGCCTACCGCACGGTCGCCCCGAACGTCCTCGATTCCGAGATCCAGCGCCGCCTGTACCTCGACGTCGCCGATCTGTCGCGCGCCGTGCGCCGGGACCTCGATCTCTCGCGCGACTACTATCAGAAGGTCCTCGACACCCAGCCCGACGATCGCCGCGCCCTCGCCGCGCTCGAGAGCATCTATCGCGAGCGCAACGAAGATGACCGGCTCGTCGAGGTCCTGCTCCGCCAGGCGGATGCCGCGGGCTCCGAGGTCGAGGACCGCGTCAACGCGCTGGTCGAGGCCGCCGAGCTCTACGCCACGCTCGGCCGTCCCGACGATGCGATCTCGACGTGGGAGCAAGTGCTCGCCGTCGCGCCCGAGCGCCGCGATGCGGTCGATGCCCTCGAGCAGCTGTATCGCGCGCAGGGCCGGTGGCCGGATGTCGTCGATCTCTACGAGCGCCGGCTCGGCTTCGCGACCACCGTCGAAGAGGCCGTCGCGCTGCGCGTCCAGCTCGGCGAGATCCACGAGACGCACCTGCGGGACTTCGAGACCGCGATCGATAACTACAGCGCCGCGCTGTCCGGCGATCAGCGCAACGCGGTCGCCCTCGCGGCGGTCGAGCGCTACTTGATCGATCCCGATCTGCGCGTCGTCGCCGCCGAGGTGCTCGAGCCGATCTACGTCGGCCAGCAGCGCTGGAACGATCTGATCCGCGTCTACGAGGCGCGCCTCGAGAGCACCTCGGATCCGCGCGATCGGCTCAAGCTCACGCGGTTCGTCGCGCGGCTCTACGAAGAGCAGCTCGAGGACTTCGAGCACGCCTCGCAGTGGTACGCGAAGGTGTTCCGCGAAGCGCCCGGCGATCAGGCGATCCGCGATCAGCTCCAGCGGCTCGCGTCGATGATCGACAACTGGGCGTTCGTCGCGCAGACCTATCAGGGCTACCTCGACGACGAGGCCGGCGAGACGCTGGAGCTCCGCGAGGTCGCGGTCGCCGCGGCGTTGATCTATGACCGCCGCCTCAACGACGTCGATCACGCGTTCGCCGCCTACCGGCGCGCGCTCGGCATCCTGATCGACAACGGCGGGGGGCCGGTTGGCTCGCCCGCCACCCCGCTCCCCGCCCTCTCTCACGGAGCTGGTCCGAGCGAGCGCGAGCTGATCCGCCGCCTCGAGGAGCTGCTCGCCCGCGCCGAGAAGTGGGCCGAGCTGATCCTCGTCTACGACGACGTCATCGCACGCGCCGACGACGGGCTCCGCCGCGAATCGCTGACCAAGCGCGCACGGCTGCTCGAGCAAGGGGTCGGCGATGCCGGCAAGGCGATCGAAGGCTGGCGCGACGTCGTGTTGTCCGTCGAGGGCGACCCCGCCGCAGAGGCCTCGTATCGCGAAGCGGTCACCGAGCTCGATCGGCTGTACCGGAGCCGCGGCCAGTGGCGCGACCTCGTGGATCTCTACGAGGCGCGGTTGTCGCGGTCGCAGCACCCGGTCGAGGTCGCCGAGCTCCGGCTCGCCATCGCCGATGTCCAGGAGCGGCAGCTCGAGGATCTCAACGCCGCGATCGATCAACACGATCAGGTGATCTCCGATGGCGCCCTGTGGGAGCGCGCGGTCGCGTCGCTCGAGCGCCTCGTCGTGCACGAGCAGCACCGCGAGCGGATCGCCGAGCTGCTCGAGCCGGTGTATCGGACCCAGGATTGGTGGCAGAAGCTGGTGGTCATCCTCGACGCCAAGCTCGACTACGTCCGCGATCCGGTCGATCAGATCGCGACGCTGCACGAGATCGCCACGATCCACGAGGATCGCGGCGGTGCACTCGATCTCGCCCTCGCGGCCCTCGCGCGCGCGTGGCGGATCGATGTCGCCGACGAGGAGAGCCTCGCGAAGTTGCTCGGCCTCGCGGCCAAGCTCGAAGCCTGGGACGACGTGGTCGCCACGCTCGAGGGTGGGGCCGCCGGCGCACCCAACTCGGATCTGTCGGGCGGGCTGTGGGCTCGCGCCGCCGAGATCCACGAGAACCATCGCAACGATCGCCCGCGCGCGATCGCGGCGTGGCGCAAGGTCGACGAGGCACGTCCGGATGACCTGACGGCGCTCGGCTCGCTCGATCGGCTGCTGGCCCTGGAGGGCCGCACCAGCGACCTCGTGCTCGTGGTGGCTCGCCGCGCCGAGCTGTCGGAGGACGCCGGCGTGCGGCTCGTGCTGCTGCATCGCGTGGCCGCGCTCTACGAGGAAGTCCTCGAGGATCGCGAGCAGGCGATCGTGGCGTACAAGCACGTCCTCGGCGTCGACGACTCCGACGCCATGGCACTCGACGCGCTCGAGCGGCTTTATAGAGACACAGCAGGGAGAGGCACAGCAGAGGGGAGGGGCACAGCAGGGCGCAGCGCGGAGAACAGCAGTCGCGACCTGGTGGGGATCCTCGAGCGCAAGATCGAGCTGTCGGCCGACGTCGCGCAACGCGGCGCCCTCCGTCATGCCGCGGCGAAGGTCTACGAGACCGAGCTCGACG
Organism: Deltaproteobacteria bacterium; assembly: GCA_031385555.1. Taxonomy (GTDB): domain Bacteria; phylum Myxococcota_A; class Polyangia; order Haliangiales; family Haliangiaceae; genus JABFXX01. The sequence continues at coordinate 10,328 of JANNBP010000137.1, forward strand.
ACTCCTATCAGGCGGTAAGTCAGCTCACCGCGATCCTCGACGACGACGCCGGCGAGCAGGCCGCGCTAGGGGAGCTGGATCGGATCTACACGAAGCAGAAGATGTGGCCCGAGCTGCTCGAGATCGTCGACCGGCGGTCGCTGCTCGCGGTGGCCGTACGCGATCGTGCGGACCTCGCATATCGCGCCGCGAAGCTCGTCGAGGTCGAGCTGAGCGATGCCGATGCGGCGATCCCGCGGTACGGCGCCGTGCTCGGCATCCACCCGCCGCACGAACAGGCGAGGGCCGCGCTCGAGGCGCTGATGGGCCACGATCACCACGTCGATGCGACCACGCAGATCCTCGAGCGGACCTATCGTACCGATCAGGATGCCGTCGGGCTCGCACGGATCTACGAGCGCCGCCTCGCGCTGTCGCCGATCGATCACAAGGCCGACTGGGCTTCGCTCGCGGACGTCACCGAGAACCTCGGTCGCGATCCGGTCTCGGCGTTCGGGGTGTGGTCGCGCGCGATCGCGGCCATGCCCGAGGACACCGCGATCCTCGACCACCTGGTGCGGCTCGCGATGCAGGAGGCCCTGTGGCGCGACCTCGCAGGTCGGCTCGATCACCTCCTCGGTGAATCACTCTCTCCCGACGTCGAGGGAACGTACGCGATGAAGCTCGGCGAGATCAGCGAGGACAAGCTCGCAGATCTCGCCGCCGCCGCGCGCGCCTACGAACGCGCCGCGAATGCCGGCGAGCCCCGCCCGGCCCTGACCGCCCTCGAGCGCGTGCTGGCACGCAGCAATCGCTGGCCCGACCTTGCCGGCGTGCTCAAGCGGCAGGCCGACGCGACGCAGGACGACGCGCAGATCGCCGAATATCTCTATCGGCTCGGCGATCTCCAGGAGACCACGCTCGGCGATCACCCCGCGGCAGTCGCGTCGTATCGCGAGGTGCTCGGCATCTCGGCGTCGCATCCGAATGCACGCATGGCGTTGCAACGCATGATCGCGAAGGCGCCGGATCAGCGCGCGAACATCGTCGAGGTGCTCGAGCCGCTGTTCGAGCGCGATGGTGAGTACGCGCAGCTCCTCGACGTGCTCGAAGCCCGCCTCGAGATCACGGACGATCCGCTCGATCGCGCCAGCTTGCTCGCGCGGATCCTCGAGCTCGCCGAGCAACGGCTCGGCAACTACCCCCGCGCCCTCGAAGCCGCGCTGCGGTGGCTCGCCGTCGATCCGTCATCCGCACAGGCGCTCAACGAGACCGACCGGCTCGCCGAACGGCTCGATCAATGGCCCGTGGTAGCAGCACGGGTCAGCGAGATCACGACCTCTCAGGACGCCCGGCATCGCGATCCAGAGATCCAGGTGCTGCTGCTCAACTTCCTCGGGCGGATCCAGCGCAAGCGGCTGGGCCAGCTCGCCGAAGCCGCGGCGTCGTATCGCGCGGCGCTCGTGCTCGAGCCCACGTCGCTGCTCGCGATCGACGATCTCGTCAAGATCCTGCGGCAGCAAGGCGACTCACCCGCCGCTGGCTCGCCCGCCAGCGGCGCGCACGTTCCATTGTCCGGATGGCGGGGGCTCGCCGAGGTGCTGCGCCAGCGTGGCCGCGCCGTCACCGAGCTCCCCGAGAAGCGCCAGGCATTCGCCGAGGTCGCGCTGATCAGTGATCGGGCGGGTGATCGCGATGGGGCGATCGCCGCGTGGAACGAGTACCTCGACGCCGACGACTCCGATCTCGATGCGCTCACCGAGCTCGCACAGCTCTATCGGGCGAAGGGTGACAAGGCGGCCCTGATCGACACGCTGCAACGCGCGGCGCGTGGTGCTGCGGAGCCTGGCGAGGAGAAGAAGCTCCGCGTCGAGATCGCGCAGCTCGAGACCGAGACGCCGCGCGCCGTCCAGGCGTGGCAGGCCGTGCTCGATCTCGACGGCGAAGATCTGTCCGCGCTCGTCTCACTCGAGCAGGCCTATGCGAAGGCGGGGGACTGGCACGCGGTGTCGGATACGCAGAACCGCCGCCTCGCGCTCGCGAAGTCGAACTGGGACCGCGTCGCGATCCACGCGGAGATCGCGAAGACGGCCGAGACGCAGCGGGGCTCGATCGACGATGCCATCGCCGCGTGGTTCGGTGCCCTCGATGTCGACGCGTCGCACATGCCCGCCTACGACAACCTCGAGCGGCTGCTGACGTCCGGGGCCCGCTGGCACGATCTGGTCGAGCTGCTCGAGCGGCTCGCCGAGCTCCAGGCCGCGAACGGCGACCTGCGAGGCGAGCTCGCGACGTTCGCGCGGATCGCCGATCTCTGGGAAGGGCAGCTCGATAACCTCGACGCAGCCGGTGAGATCCTCGAGAAGATCCTGCGCCGCGAGCCCAGCTCGGTGGCGGCCCTGACGCGCCTGTCGAAGATCTACGAGCGCTCGGGTGACTGGGACAAGTGCAAGGCCACGCTCGAGCAAGCGCTCAAGCTGAACCCCACGGGGCGCGATGCCGCCGATCTGTTCTACCGGCTCGGTGAGGTCGCGCGGGTCGGAGATTCTGACGTCGAGACGGCCGTGCTGCACTTCCAGCAGGCGCTCAAGCACGACGCCGGACATCCGGGTGCCGTGACCGCGCTCGAGAAGCTCGCCCGCGAGCGCCGCGATCCGGCGCTGCTCGCCGACATGCTGAACCGCCGGATCACCACGATCCAGGTGCCCGCGGAGCGCGTCGCGCTGCTCGTCGAGCTCGCCGACCTCGAGCGCAAGGCGAACCGCAACGACGCAGCACTCGCCGCACTCGCGCAGGCGAAGACCGACGCGCCGGAGGACATCCGCGTGCTCGCACCGCTCGCCGATCTGTACTTCGCGGCGGGCCGGCTCGACGAGGCTGCGCCGATCTACGACCGCCTCGCGCAGGATGCGAAGGAGCAGCGCCGGATGAAGGACGTCGCGCGGTTCCGCCAGCGTCAGGGTGGCATCCTCGAAGCGCGGGGCGATCGGCCGGCGGCGCTCGCCGCCTACGAGGAGGCGCTGCGCGTCAACCCGACCGACGTCAACACGATGACCGGCCTCGGTCGGCTGTACTTCGCGTCGGCGGACTGGGAGAAGGCGCGCCGGATCTACCAGTCGCTCGTGCTGCAGAACATCGACGGCGACATCGGCGTGACCAAGGGCGAGGTCTACTGGGCGCTCGGCAAGATCCACCTCGAGCTCGACCAGGTGCCGAAGGCGAAGAGCATGTTCCAGCGCGGGCTCGAGATCGAGCCGCAGAACTCGAAGCTCAAAGAAGCGCTGTCGTCCCTGTCGTGAGCTTCGCGGCACCCGGCGTGCTGCTGGTGTGGAGCGGCGATCGCCCGCGTTGCCACGCCACCGCGATCCCACCCGACGGGCTGACGCTCGGTCGCGATCTGCTCGAGCGACTTCTCGGCACCGCCGACGACGATCGGGTCAGTCGCCAGCACACGCAGTTGATGCCGGCCGTGCGCGCGGTGGCGATCCGCGATCTGGTGTCGCGCAACGGCACCTACGTCGACGGCCAGCCGCTCTACAACTCCGCCGAGGTGCCGTTTCGCGGTGATCCGTTCACCGTGATCCGCACCGGTCGCTCGGTCTGGGTACAGGTACCCGATGTCACCCCCTACGATCGCAACACGCAGTCGCGGCGCGGGCGCCACGA
>JANNBP010000157.1:0-17638 GCA_031385555.1 Deltaproteobacteria bacterium
CACTTCGGTCTCGGCCTATTCAGGGCCACGGAGTGAGCGATAGCGTCGGCGATCTCGGGCGAACCAAGCGGCCCCCAAGCATATGAACGATTGCGTGGTCGGCTTTGTACAACCCATGAGCACCAACGGCCAAAAGCAAGCTACACTCGACCCCGAGGCGCCGGGGTTCTTCTCGCAGCGAATTGGCTCGATGTGATCGCCCTCGAAGCGTTCCCAGTGGCACCTGTGAGGGGTGAATTGGTCACAACAGCTATTGTCGGTCGATGGAAAGACTCGGTATTCCGATGGCCACTGCTGTGGCATTCGTCGGCATCGTTCCGCACAGGGCGATGCTCGCTACTGCGCGTGGACTCGAGGCGCTGGAGTGCGGCAGAACGGGCCGCCCTGGGAATTTCCGAGGTCCTCGGTGCGAGGATCCTGCGGAGCGACCAAGGCGGCTATGGATCGTTCGCACCATCACACGTAGAGCCTTCCTAATGCCGACGTTCGTTGACCCGACCGCTCGACCGAACGGCTTGCTATCCTGACTATCGTGTCCGAAGACTACACGCCCGATATGCTCGCGATGCTGGAACGCCAGCGGGCCTACTTCTCGAGCGACGAGCACATCCTCGAGCGGGCGAGGCCGTGGCGTGGCGCGAGCGCCGAGGACTGCTGGATCGCGGTCGTCGAGGCGTGCCGCGACGCCGAATGGATGCTCGGACTGATGGACGCCGAGACCCGTGAGCGAGCACTTCGTCCCGAACCATTTCCTGATCGCGTGCTAGCCGCGCTTGAAGCGATGCAACAGCGATGAGCGCCGCCGAGGCGGCCAAGCGCATCGGCCGCATCCTCGAGACTGAGGGCATCGAGTATGCGATCGGTGGTGCGATCGCGCTCGGCGTTTGGGGCGCTCCTCGCGCGACTAACGATGTAGACCTATCGGTGTTCGCTACCGATTTCGAACGCGTGGCGGATGCGTTCGAACGCATCGGGTTGAGGTTTGATCGAGCTGATGCTGCACGGGGAGTCCAGCGCATCGGGTTCTTCAAGGGCGTCCTCGGTCATGTTCCCGTCGACGTCTTCATGTCAGGTCACCCGCACTTCTTCGAGATGCAACGCCGTCGCCGCCGCGTGACGGACGTTGACGGCACGCACCTCTACTTCATCTCCCCCGAGGATGTGTGCATCACGAAGCTCCTGTTCGGACGCGACAAGGACATCGCGGACCTCGAGCGGCTATTCGCCGCGCAGCGATCGCTCGATCTGACGTACGTGCGTGAGTGGATCGCGAAGCTCCCGATCCGGGAAGATCACCGCCTTGTCGTCGACGATCTCGAGCGCAGACTTATCGATGTTGATTGAATCAGACCCAAGCCCCCTCGCATGTCCCCTCCCTCTCACAATGCAAGAACCGACGGCGGACCAACGCTCGCCCCGAAGCTCCGGGGCTCGACGAGGACACGCGTCGGCGACGGCGCGTACTCGCGGAGATGGAACGAATGTCGGGTCCGGAGCTGGTCGCGCTCGCAAAGGACGCCGGCATCCTCACGGACGGCCACCTGGCGCCGCAGTATCGCGATGACGCCGAGCCGAGTGCATGTCGTCCGACCGACTGACCGCGAGGTACTGATCGGGTAACGCGCGGCCCGATGCCTCGACGTGATGTCGCGGCTCGCGTATCGTGATCTTCGAATGGGGGTCAGGGGCAGGTGAGGATCGCTGTGTCTGCAAAGCAGCTCGTGATGCCCGACACGTGTACGTGTTGTGGACATCCGAGCCAGACCACACGGCAGTCAACCGCGACGCGCGTCGAGGGAAAGCGAGTCATCCGCACGAAGACCTCGTCGTGGAGCTTTCCGTATTGCAACCGTTGCGACTCGCACGATCGAGAGTGGCCCGGTGCATCGGTGGGCGAGGTCGTGCTGTTCGCGATCCTCACGCTCGGGATCTACATCTACTTCTACGTTCGAGCTCGACAGCGCGCGCTGCGGATCTGCAGCGCGCAATGCGTGCCACCGCGGCAGGCGATCGCGTACCTCGGGTGGCACGGCAGCGTTCATCAGTTCGAAGTAGCCTCGTCGACGTTCGCGAGCGCGTTCCTCGCCGCCAACGCAAAGAAGGTGGTCGGTGCAGACGCCGACGCCCGCGCCTTGCTCGCTGCACCAGCAGCGACTCCACCACGCCCGAAGCCAACCCCGAAGCCCACACCGAAGTCGGAGCCACGGCGAGTTGATCCGGTCGAACAGTTCCTGAAGGACACCCCAGGTCGCCCGGCGCCATCGGTCGCAAAGTTCGATCGAGCATTCCTTGGTCCCGACGCGATCGTCACCGTCGCGGGCCGTCGGCTCGAAGGTCCGCACACGTACGTCGCTAGTGATAGCTACAACGCGGACGCGAGCACGATCATCACGTCTGCGCGCGTCGGCAATGCCAGTGCGGCGGAGCCGTTGCCGTACTGGCCAACCTACGACGCTGCGTCGCCTGCACAACGGGCCGTGTATCTCGACTGGCATGCGACAGGTCGCTCGAATCCCCAGGTTCCGATCGGCTACGTGTTCATCCACTTCTACGGACTCGAGCGACGCATGCTCGTCGACGGCGAGGATCGCGACTTCGTGCTCGCCGAGGTCAAGCGACTACTCGCGATCTATGGCGGTATCAATCGATCGTTCCGCGGTTACGCGTCGAGCCTGCTCGCGTTCGGAGCTTTGCCTGGGATCAAGGATGCATCGGAGTTCGCGATCTACGCGCAGCTTGGAGAGATTGCGGCCGACAACCCGATCGCGCTGTCCGGGTTGCTGGCTTGGTTCCACACTCACTCGAAGCCGTTGCCGGCGAAACCGGCGATGCTCGTCGCTGGGTCGATGGAAGATGCGAAGGGCGGCGCGGTCGTCCAGCGCGCCCGAGTAGAGCTCGAGGAGCTGTTCGCGATCCGATATCGCGAGAAGTTCGGCGCCGGGCTGCAACTCGACGCCGCGAAGAGACCGGAGCACATCGAGTATCACGCCGCCAGCCCGACGCTGCTCGCGGCGGCGCGCAAGCTCCGCATCTCGGTCCCACACGTGCTCGGGCGGTCAGCGCAGTTCGCTCCACTCGTTCAGCTATGGAATCAGTGCGTCGCAGACCTCAAGAAGCTGAGCTTTGCTCGCCGAGAGCAGGCCGACGCACCAATGACCGCCGAAGCGTGGCTCGCCTTGCCAGCGGAGTTGCGCGCCGACTACGACCATCCCGACCAGGAAGTCTGGGAGTCCACGATCCTCGCACTCCCTCGCGCCGGAGCGTTTCGGTTGATCAGTGCTGGCAAGCTCGCCGAGCTCGCGCGCATCAAGGTCGAGGAAAAGGTAACCGGCGCGAAGCTACGCCGCGCTGTCGAGGCAGCCGCGTTGCTCGGATATGCGGTCGAGCCGGATCCTCGCGTCGTCGCGAAGACTGTGCCGAACACGACGGACCTGGCGATCTGGCGCACCACAGCAGTGGCCGCACCCGACGCGACACTCTGGAAGTCGGTCCACACGATGTTGCTGCTGACGCTGGCCGTGGCGCTGTCCGACGGTGAAGTGCTGGACGAGGAGGCACACACGGTGCATGCGCTGATCGAGGATCTGTTCGCGCTCGACGATTCGATGCGCAATCGCGTCGCGGCCTTGCGCTACCTGCTCACGAAGCAGCCAGCGCGCGCGACGACGGTCGCGAAGCAGCTGAAGGAGGCGCGCACGCCAGCGGAGCTGGCAAAGGTGGGCCGTGTGCTTGTCGCCGTGGCCGCGGTCGATGGCGTCATCGTCGACGGCGAGCACAAGGCCCTCAAGGGGCTGTACAAGGCAATGGGGTTGCCGGCGTCCGATCTTGCGGTGGCGATCGTGGCCTCCGGTGCTCGGCTCGGGAGCGATCGTACGGTGCAAGTCGCACCGTCTCGCGATGGGAGACCCGGCGAGGCCATTCCGGCACCACCTGGGACTATGGCTCTGAACGCACCGGCGATCGCGGCGATCCTCGCCGAGACTCGCGAGGTCGCGATGTTGCTCTCCGGTGTCCTCGACAACGAAGAAGACGAACCGGAACCGAACCCACCGAAGCCTGTCGTGGGCGGATGGTCGCAACTCGACGCACGCTATCACTTGATCTTGCACGAGCTCCTGACGCGACCAACGTGGACCATGGGTGAGGTACGTGCGATCGCGACGCGAGCGAAGCTGATGCCTGGCGCGATCCTCGAGGCCGTGAACAGCTGGTCAGAGGATAGCTTTGGCGATCACGTGATCGAGGAAGCAGGCGATTGGCGAATGCATCCCGAGATCCTCGAAAGGCAGTTGTCGTGACCGTACCCAAGATCCGCGAGCGTGATCGCCAGGCGATCCTCAAGGCGTTACGAGCCGGCGTCGTGCCGCGCGTCGGGCTGCAGCACATCCAGGTCGGCCGCAAGGCCGAGGTCCAGGCAGTCCTCCACGATCTCGATCACGCCGCAGACGGCGGTGCCGGTGTCCGCTTTGTGATCGGCCGATTTGGCGCAGGGAAGAGCTTCTTCCTCAACCTGGCGAATGTCGTCGCACTCGAGAAAGGCTTCCTCGTTGCGCGGGCCGACATCACGACCGATCGCCGACTCCACGGGAGCGCCGGAGTCGCTCGTGCGCTGTACGCAGAGCTGATGCGCAACCTCGCCTCGAAGGCGAGGCCGGAGGGCAACGCGTTGTCGACGGTGATCGAGAAGTGGGTCTCGGAGGTCGTGCAGGAATCCGGTGCCTCGGATGCGGAGGCAATCGAAGCAGCACTGGCGACGCGACTCAAGCCACTACAGGAACTGGTCAACGGCTTCGATATCGTGAAGGTGTTCGCCGCCTACTTTCGCGGCTACCAGACCGGCGATGCGAGCCTGCAGGAGTCTGCGATTCGATGGCTGCGTGCCGAGTACGCGACGAAGACCGAAGCTCGCGAGGATCTTGGTGTTCGCGCGATCATCGACGACGCCGACATCTACGACTACCTCAAGCTGGTCGCGAAGCTGTCGCGGATCATGGGCTACAAGGGGTTGCTCGTTTGCTTCGACGAGATGGTGGTGTTGTCGCACCGCCTCGCGAGCTCGCGAGCACGAGCCTCGAACTACGAAGCGATCCTACGGATCCTCAACGACTGCCTGCAAGGCTCCGTCGAGGGTCTCCACGTGATCTTCGGCGGTACCGACGAATTCCTCGAAGACCGACGGCGAGGGCTGTACAGCTACGAGGCTCTGGCTACCCGACTCGCGCCGAACGAATTCGCACGCGATGGTGTGATCGACCTCGCCGGCCCAGTGATCCGCTTACGCAGCCTGACGCAAGAGGACTTGTACGTCTTGCTCGTGCGCATCCGTGACGTGTTCGCGGCGGGCGATCCGACGAAGCACCTGCTGCCGGATGAAGGGTTGATGGCGTTCGTCGACTACTCGCGAAAGACGCTCGGGGATGACTACTTCCGGACGCCTCGAGACACCGTCGTTCGTTTCGTCGGACTCCTGAACCTTCTCGAGCAGGACGCCTCGCGAGATTGGCGAGTCGCGCTCGGCAATGTGGCGACGGTTCCGGTGGCGCCCACGGTGTCTGCCGAGGCAGATCCCAACCCAGCCCCACCCGACGATGACCTGGTGACCTTCAAGCTCTGATGGCGTTCGCGCTCCTCCACCCGTTGGTGCAGCGAAAGCTGTGGGATATGAAGTGGACCGAGCTTCGACCAATCCAGGTCGATGCGATCGAGCATCTTCGCGGCACCTCAGCGACAGACTGCATCCTTGCTTCGCCGACCGCGAGCGGCAAGACCGAGGCGGCCTTCCTTCCGGTCTTGTCCTCGATCGCCGATGACCCTGGTGGTTCTGTCCGCGCGGTGTACATCGGTCCGCTGAAGGCACTGATCGACGATCAGTTCGGACGGATCGAGGATCTCTGCGCTCGGATGGAGATGCCGGTCCATCGCTGGCACGGCGATGTCGGCGAGGCTGCACGCAGGTCGTTGCTCCAGCATCCAGCAGGTGTCCTGTTGATCACGCCGGAGTCGATGGAGGCGATGTTCGTCCTTCGGCCGACGGAGATTCCTCGTCTGTTCGGACACCTGCAATACGTCGTGATCGACGAGATGCACGCGTTTCTCGGCACTCCGCGTGGCGCGCAGCTGATCAGCCAGCTCCACAGGCTGCGGCTACGCACGGCCCGTGACCCGATCCGAATCGGTCTGTCCGCGACGCTCGGCGATGCCGATGCCGCCAAACGTTGGCTCCGTCGTGACGGCCGACCTGTCCGGGTGATCGAATCACCGGCAACGAGCTCCGAGATCCGACTTCGCGTCCGCGGCGTCTGGCGCACACCGCCTTCCGAATCCGAGCTTGCTGAGGATGCAGGGGACCCGAGCACCGCCGAGGTCGCGCGCGGGATCTTGCTCGCATGCCGTGGCGACACCAACCTCATATTCGCCAACTCGAAGAGTCTCATCGAGGCCCTGGGCGACGAGCTCGCAACCCAGGCGAAGGCATCCGGAATCACCGACGAGATCGTCGTCCACCACGGCTCGCTGTCCAAGGATGAACGAGCACACGCGGAAGAGCGACTTCGCTCGGGGCGGCCATGCACGGCGGTGTGCTCGAACACTCTCGAGCTCGGCATCGATATCGGCGCGATCGACCAGGTCATTCAAGTCTCGGCGCCATGGTCGGTCGCCACGCTCGTCCAGCGTCTCGGGCGGAGTGGCCGGCGTCCCGGCAGCGCACGGATCCTCCGCGGCTACTTCATCGAGAATGTGCCCAAGGCCGACGCATCGCCATGGGAGCGGCTGCACCTTGGATTCGTACGTGCGCTGGCGAGCATCGAGCTGTTGCTCGCCGGTTGGCTCGAGGCTCCGGACGTCGATCGTTCGAACTTGTCGACGCTCGTCCAACAAGTGCTGTCGAGCCTGGCCGAGACCGGAGGGCTCCGCGCGCAGGAGCTACACGCGCGGGTCGATGGCTCCGGCGCTTTCCCCGGCGTGCAGCGGGCTGAGTTTGCGGCGATCCTGCGAGAGCTCGGCGCCCGTGACCTGATCGAGCAGATGCCGGACTCGTCGCTGGTGCTCGGGATCCAGGGCCAACGCATCGTCGGGCACTACAGCTTCTATGCCGCGTTCGACGCGCCAACCGAGCTCCAGGTGCTACATCGCGATCGGGCGATCGGCATGTTGCCGGCGAGCATGCTGCCGGGTGAGGGGGAGCACGTGATCCTCGCCGGTCGGCGGTGGCAGGTCGACCAGATCGATCTCGATCGCAAACAGGTGTTCGTCACGCCTTCGCGGGGCCGTCGGCCTCCACGGTTCGTGTCCGAGGCGGGAGACATCGCCGCGAGGGTCCACGTGCGGATGCGTGCACTGCTGCTCGACGACACGGTGCCGGCGTACCTTGACGACACGGGACGCGAGATCCTCCAGCACGCACGCGCGGCAGCCCGTGACGCGTCGATCGAGACTCCGGTGCACGTCTTTCCTGATCGCTCAGTGCTCTCGCTGTGGGCCGGGACCCGGATCCATCGGACGCTGTCGATCGTCCTCGCCTGTCGAGGTCTCGAGGTCGAGTCTCCGGTCGATGTCGCCCTCGACGTCCTCGCGCAGCCATCCGAATGGACCAAGGTGTTGCGGCAGTTCGTCGACGCACCAGATCCGTTGGCCCTCGCAAAACACGCGGAGACCAAGCTCCACGCTCGCTTCGGAGGTGACAAGTACGACTCCTATCTCGCGACCGACCCGTGGCGCGCGGCCTACCTACGCGAACGCCTGGATCTCGACGGCGCGAGTCGCGTCGCGTTGCGGCTGCTCTCGGAGTCTGTCGGAGCGGTTCGCTCGGAACCGCCGCGCACCACATTCCAGCGCGTGGTCTCGATCCCGAGCATCGACCGATGGGCGGCAGCGATCTCGGCCCTTCCGGTTCGCGAACCGTTTCCGACCCGCATCGTACTCGTACCGTCCGAAGCCCACTCCCACGCCTTGCGGGCGCACCTCGCTGCCAGGACTCCGAAGGTCCTCGTCGGGACGCGCTTCTTCACCGCCGCCGCCGCGGCTCGTGCTGTGCTGGATGCCGCGGGCGTTCGATACGCGGACGGAGAGGAACACCGACGACGACTACGCGTGCGCAAGGTGCTGCGTATGCGCCCGATCCTCCGTGGCTATTCGCCGGATGCGATCCAGACGAAGGGGTGGGAGGAGGCCTTCGCGTCGACGATCGACCAGCTCGAGTCCGCGGGCCTCCGACCGGAACATCTCGATGCGCTCGACGAGCCTCGGAGCGCCGATCTCGCGACGATCTGGCGGGCGCTCGAGCTCGACGCGGGCTCGTCGTGGACGGTGCCTCGCATGATGATCGAGGCCGCCCGTTTGCTGGAGGACCCGCGAAGGTGGCCGTTCGAGGCCCATACGCTCAGCGCCGTCTCGCTCGGGATCGACGCCGTGCATGCACGACTGGTGCGTGCGATTCCCCGGCTCACACTCGGGATTTCTCCAGGTAGACCGGCCCGACGACGTTCCCTGGATCGTGTGCACGCGTTGCTCGGACCAGCCGCCGCGGCGCTGATCGGTGAGGTCTCGCATGAAGCCACAAACGAGTCTGAGCTCGAGCTGTTGAAGACGTTGATGTTCGAAGGCCCGGATGCCCTGACTGCACCCAAGCGCCGTCGCAGCAGCGGTCCAGACGGGTCGGTCACGCTCGAGCTTCATGCGGGTGTCGATCACGAGATCGAGGCGGCGGCTGCGTGGGTCTCGCGCGAGGTCTTCGAGCACGGCACGCCGTTGCAGGACCTCGCGATCCTGGTCCCATCACCAGATCCACTCGCAGTGCTCGTCGCGGACCGGATTCGCGCCCTCGCGTGGCCACAGGATGTCGAGCCGGTGTATCTGGAGGTCGGGCGACCCGCCTCGTCGACCTCGTCCGGCGCCCGCCTCCGCGGGGTGATCGATGCACTCAGGTCATTTCTCCCGGCCGAAGCGATCGCCGAGTTGCTGCCTCGGTTGCGGCTCGACGGGCGCGATCACCTGTGGCCCGATGCGGCCCGAACCGTGGTCGCGGCGATCGGCACCCTCGGCGGCAGCTCGGCACGTCCCACAGAGGCGTTGTCCTGGCGATCGCGCGAAACCGACAACGAAGACGTAAGAGCGATCACTCCGGCACTCGATGCTCTCGTTGCGGTTGCCGCCGAGATGCTGGCCAGCGCCGACCTGCGCGCGTTATGGCGAGGAGTTCGCGACTTCGCAAGGACGCACCTGATCGGAACGCGCGAGCTCACCGAGATCCTCGGTCACCTCGATCAGGAGGTCGAAGCCCTCTGCGTCGACGACGTCGCAGATCATCTCCGCGGTGTCGCGGCGGTCGAGTGGATCGGCGAAGCGCTCGACGCCACACGACTCCATCGTGGACGGTTCGGCGATCCTTCGATCTACGTCGGGACGATCGACGGAGCCGCCGGGCTGGCGTTCACGTCGGTGAGAGTGCTCGGGCTCGCGGAGGGCGCATTTCCAGGAACGCTACGCGAGGATGCGCTACTGCCTGGAGCGTCGAGGAAACGCCTCGATTCTCGTGCGATGCCCGCCGATGACGACCACACCGCGTCGCGGCTACACGCCTTCGATCAGGTCGTCCGGGGAGCACGAGAGCGACTCGTGCTGTCGACGCCACGAACGGATCTCGATGGCAGCGAGCGCGAGCCAGCCGCCTTGTTCGTCGAGGTCGCGGCGGCGCTCGCACGACCAGATGCCGTGACCGGAGCGCCATCGCAACGGATCGTGCCTACACTCTTCGAGCTCGAGCGAGATGCATTCCGCCCTGCACGCGCGACCAGCATTGCAACTCGTCAAACGGCACCACTCTCCACCGTTGGCTGGCTTCTCGAAGTGGCTGAGCATCGGTCTCGGATGCCCAGCCAATGGGCATCCGAGATCGTCACCGATCCAGCGGGCATCGCACTTCGCGCATCCTCGATGCACGGCTTGCTCGGCGCGACTCCCTTGCGTCGGACCGTGCCTGGCCGAGAGACGGCTGCTTCGGCCTCGGCGTTGCGGGTGTTGCTCTCGTGCCCGCAGCAGTTTCTGCTCCAGCGAGTGCTCGGGTTCGTGCCCCGCGAGGAGATGCCCTCGCGGACTCGACTGGATCCCTTGGCCTACGGGAAGCTGTTCCACGCGATCTGCGAGACGTTCTACAACGCCGATGGCAGCGCCTTTGGTCGCCACGAACAGTCCTTGGAGACGTGGTTGGCTCGCGTGGAGACGATCGCCGCAGACCTGTTCGAACGGCACGTTGCGGACCACCCCTTGCTCGGAGCAGGGCTGGTCGATGCAGAGCGCCAGCGGTTGCGGCGAGATGTTCGTACGTTCATCGAGGACGACTGGGGCGGCGGTCCTCGTGACTTCGTCAGGGCAGAGTACAAGTTCAAGGAAGTCGCGCTTTCGACGACCGGTGGATCTCTCCTGCTCGATGGCGCGATCGACCGGATCGACATCGAACAGGGGCTCACCCTCGTTCGGGACCTCAAGACGGGTCGTGTGTATGCGCGAGACCTCGCGGATCCCGAACCCAGTCTCGAGATCGACCTGCAGCTCGCGATCTACGCAGCGGTTACTGTGCAGCTCGCGGGCGCGCTGGGAGCGCCCGCCGACGTCGCGGTTGCATATGCCTATGTCGACCGTCTGGCACCGACCCGGGAGCGTGCGTACCGGGCGGATCGGCAGCTCCTTCACGATGCCGGCAGGCGATGGTTCGACCTCGCAGCAGCGCTGCTCCGGGACCAAACCTTCATCAAGACCCCAGACTCGACAACGTGCGCGCGGTGTTCGTTCGAGGCGGTCTGCGGTGACGAGACGGATGCGACCACGCGTCAGCTCGCGGACGCAGTCGGGCCGCTCGGAAGCTTTCGGGACCTCAAGGCATGAGCGGCAACGATCGGCAACGCGCGATTTGCGAGCGTGACTGCAACGTGATCGTGGATGCATCTGCGGGCACGGGGAAGACCAGCCTGGTCGTCGAGCGATTCGTCGAGCTCGTCGCACCTACCGATGGTCGAGATGCCATCCCGATCGAACGGCTCGCGGCGATCACGTTCACACGCAAGGCTGCGGGCGAGCTGAGAGTGCGGACGCGACAGAAGATCCTCGAGACCCTCGCCGGGCTCGAACCCGGCGCCTCTCGAGCGGCGCCGCTCTTGCGTGCTCTCGGAGGTATCGACACTGCGCACATCGGCACGATCCACGGCTTCGCCGATCGGCTGCTGCGCAGGTGGCCCGGGCCGGCTCAGCTCGACCCGACCTACCAGCTCCACGATGACGACCGACCGCTCCGAGAGGAGATGCTGGAGCTGCTCATTCACGCGGCCGACACCAGGACCATAGGTGAGCTGCTATATGGAAGCCCTGTCGCAGATCGAGCGGACGAGGCGACCACGACGATCCTCGACGCTCAGCGCGCGGGCCTGCGGGTGCGCTCTTTGGAGACGGAACACTGGACCTACTGTGGCCTCGACGCTCTCTTCGCCGGCTTCATCCTGAACCGCGACATCGAGATCCGCGAGCCGATCGCGCTCGAGCTCGATCGGACCACACTCGAGCGCTACGCCATCGAGTATCTCCAGCTGATCGAAGGAACCTCGACCGCAAGCAGTGGTGGCCGCTGGCTGGTCGAGACTGGTGTGGTGCTTCGTGGAGCACTCCGCGAGGAGGATCCCTCCACGATGTATCGCGAGCTCGTCGATCGCTTCGAACGAGGTCCGCGCGGTCGACCGAGCGAGTCGCCACGCCTCCGGCAGGACTTCGGGGAAGACAAGCACGCGTGGGGAATCTGGAAGGCGCTCCTCGGCGATGAGGGCAAGGAACCCGTGCGGATCGGATCACTGCGCGATGACTTGCTGGGTCCACTTCGTCAGTGGCTCGCCCACCGGCTCGTGCGGCTGCGGCCGGTGATTCTTCACGTCTTCGAGCTCGTCAAGGGTCGGCATCGCGCAGTGGATCACCTCGATCTCCTGCTGAGACTACGAAACCTGCTGCGCGACGATCGCGTGATTCGGAGCGCATGTCAGAAGTCGTTCGATCATCTGTTCGTTGACGAATTCCAGGACACCGATCCACTGCAGGCCGAGATCGTGTTGTTCCTCTGCGAGCGTGGCGCTCGAGCAGCCACCTGGGACTCGGTGGAGTTGGCACCGGGAACGCTGACACTGGTCGGCGACCCCAAGCAGTCGATCTATCGCTTCCGTCGCGCAGATATCGCGACCTACCAGCGCGTGCTCGAGATCGTGATGCGATCTCCAGTTCGGTCCGTGACGCTCACCTCGTCGTTTCGAAGCGCGCCGGGTCTCGTCGACTGGCTCAACCTCAGGTTCGATGACGTGCTCGGTGTGTCCGACGATGGCGCCCGATTCCGCCGGGAGACCGGCGAGGTCTTCAACCAGCGCCTGAGCCATGGACGAGCGAGTGGCTCCGACCCGACGGTTCACGCAGTCACGATGGACCTGCTCGAGGATGGGACAGCCGCCGACTATCGGAAGCTCGAGGCGACCACCATGGCTCGTTACCTTCGATGGCTGGTCGAGGTCAGTCCGACGGAGGTCATCGACCCCTGGTCCGGTGTCGGTCGGCGCATCCGCTACGAGGATATCGGCGTGCTCGCGATGACCACCACCCAGCTGTCGGTGCTGTTCGAGGCGTTCGACTGCGACGACGTCCCCTATGCGGCCCGAGGCGGCACGCTGTTTCTCTCCGATCCGCTGCATCGTCGGTTTCTCCTCGGGCTCAGCGCGATCGCCGACCGTGACGACGGTGTTGCACGCGCGGCGTTGCTGAGACCGCCGTTCTTTGCGGTCGACCTGGCCGACCTTGCCCGCGCCGACAAGGACGACCCTGCGGATCGTGTCACGCGCGCGCGCGCGATCATCAGTGAGCTTCGCCGTCGTCGCTTCGAACGGAGCACCGGCGCGACGGCGCGGGCGTTGATCGAAGACACCGGCCTTGGTCGCATGGTCGCGCTCGGGCCGAATGGTCGCCAACGACTCGATGGCCTCTACGAGCTGTGCTTTCAGATCGAGCTGCGAGCGTTCAGCGAACGTCTCGAGTTCGATGCCGTCGCGGCGCGTGTGCGAACCTGGATCGAGCACCCTCAGGGACTCGATCGGCCACATCCTGTTGCGGATGCAGTTCGTGTGATGACGGTGCACCAAGCCAAGGGGCTCGAGTTCCCGGTCGTGTTGTGGTGGGACGCGCGAGCCCCATGGAGGGAGCGTGTCGCGCACGATGCATGGACGGTCGATCGCAGCAGCACGGGGTGGGCGATCCGCCTCGACAAACTCCGGTGGGATGTGCCCGCGGAGCTCGAGATCGCGGCGCGCGAGCGAAAGCTCAGGGAGGCCGAGCGCAAACGGCTCGTCTACGTGGCGGCAACCCGTGCGCGGGATCTGCTGATCGTCCCGAAGGTCGGCCGGGCGGATCCGCGATGGATAGCCGCGCGACTCATCGGAACGACCGGTTCCTCGACGATGCTCGAACAGCCGATACACACGCCCGCGAAACACGCATCGTGGTTCGATGAGGCTTGCCCTCCTGATCGCGCGCGCCCTGTAGCCACGTCACGCGACACCGAGCTCAACGCCACGTGGATCGAGCGGGCGAGGTCGACCACGGCTGAACGGTGCCGACCTGTCGCATTCACGACGTCACTTTCACGAGCTCATAGCAGCGTTGCGAGGTATGGCACCTTGTTCGGAGACACCGTTCACCGTGCGATCGGATTCGCGCTGACCGTTCCTCTTCCGCCGGAGGAAGCGGTACAGCGTGCCACATCGACGACAGGCCTGACTGTGAACCTCAGGCACGCGATCGCGGACGTGGCGGGCGCTCTCGCATCGCTGTCGGGCCTCGGGCTAACCGCGTTCGAGCTGGAGTACCCGGTGGCGGGCCTGACGTCTAACGGTCGGCTCGCGTCCGGATACGTGGACCTGGTTGCGATGACCTCGAGTGGCACCATCCTCCTCGACTTCAAGACCGACACACCGCCAGAGGTCGGGCAGCCGATCTCGCGGCGATACGTCGACCAGGTCCTCGGGTACGCGGAGGTGCTGCAACCGGCGTTCGGCAGCACGATCAGGGCAGGGCTGCTGTTCACGGCGAACGGCGCGATTCATTGGTTGTCACCAGACGACAACACACGATCGTAGATTTGGATGAAGCCAGAACACTCCCATGCATGGCACTCTTCATACGGATGGTACGGCGGCGGGCGAATGTCAGCGATCCTCAGGTCGTCCGCGCTCTCGCGCTCTTGATGGAGATGTCGCGTGCACGCCGGGGCGTGCTGCTCAAGCAATTCGCCGAGAAGCGGGGCTATCCGTTGCGTGCGGTCTACCGGTCGCGAGACGTGCTGGTGAAGGCGGGTGCTCCGATCCAGCAAAACCCCGAGAGCCCCGCGCGGTGGCAACTGATGGAAGGTTGGCTGCCACCATCGGTGGTGGGCGCGAATCGCGACGAGCTGATGGCGTTATTCGTCGCGCGCCAGCTCGCGCCGGGACTACGCAATACGGTGGTGGGTCGTTCTCTCGAAGGGCTGTGGTCACGGCTGGTGAGCCCGGGGCCGCAGCAAGCGATCCCATTGGCCGCGATGCCGCTGTCGATCCGAGCGCTCAGCGCGATCGACTACGGCGGTCATCAGCGAACGATCGACGCCTTGACGCACGCGATCGAACAGCGCCATGCAGTTCGAATTCGCTATCGGACTCCCGATGCAACTACGTCGGAACGAGTGGTCGAACCAGGGTTCTTGCACTGGGATGGCGGCCTCGAGGCCATGTACGTGCCGAGCTGGTGTCGTCTTCGCGCTGCGATTCGCGTCTTCGCCGTCCACAGGATCCAGGTCATCGAGTTGCTACCGACCGAGCCGGCGCACTCTGTTCCCGGACGACGAACCATCGAGCGGGCATTCCGGATCTGGTACCGCGACACCATCGAGCGTGTGACCGTCGAGTTCGCGCCACGTGTGGCGGGAGAGATCCGCGAACGCACGTGGCATACGAGTCAACAGTTGACCGACCGAGTAGACGGTGGGGTGACCCTCCAGCTCGAGATCTCGGCTCCCGAGGAGCTCGAGCGCTGGCTCCTCGGGTTCGGGCCGGATGCTCGGGTCGTCGAGCCGGCACGACTCGCCGATCGAGTGAGCAGCCTGCATTCGCTCGCAGCGACAGGCTCACCCGTCATCGAAGCAAGCAAAGCTCGGCTTCGGCGGATCAAACCAGCGAGAGCACTCTCCAGGATCGGACGCGCGCGCCGATCATGACCAGCCCGCGGCGTGCCCCTGAGCTGGTTCCCGCGCGAATGCTCAACGAGTACGCGTACTGCCCTCGACTCGCCTATCTCGAGTGGGTCCAAGGAGACTTCAGCGACAACGCCGATACCCTCGATGGTCAGTTCCAGCACCGCAACGTCAACGTCGAGACCGGCAAGCTCCCCGACCCAGACGAACCAGTCGAGGAACGATTGCACGCTCGCTCGGTGATGCTATCCGCGCCGATCGTCGGATTGGTCGCGCGGATGGACTTGATCGAAGCGGATGGCGATGCGGTAACGCCGATCGACTACAAACGCGGCAGGGCTCCCAAGGTCGACGAAGGCGCGTGGGAGCCCGAGCGCATCCAGCTTTGTGCGCAAGCCCTGATCCTCGAAGAGAACGGGTATCGAGTCGAGCAAGGGATCCTCTACTTCGTCTCGTCGCGGCAACGCGTCGAGGTCCCGATCACCGCCGAGTTGTGCGCGCGCACACGCGAGCTTCTCGCGTCGCTGCGCACGGCGTCGGAGCAGGCCGAGGCACCGCCACCGCTCGTTGATAGCCCGAAGTGTCCTCGGTGTTCGCTGGTCGGCATCTGCCTCCCCGACGAGACGAACCTGCTTCGTGGCGTTGATGACAGCGAGCGAGTTCGGCGTCTGGTGCCATCGCGTGATGACGCGTTGCCCCTCTATGTGCAGTCGCCGGGAGCGAAGGTGGGTCGTTCCGGGGCGGAGTTGACCGTCACCACACAAGACGGAGGCAAGCACACGGTTCGCATGACCGACACGTCACACGTCGCGTTGTTCGGTCCGGTTCAGATCTCGAGTCAGGCCGTCCACGATCTTTGTGACCGCTCGATTCCGATCGTCTACCTTTCCTCCGGCGGCTGGTTCAGCGGGATCACGCGTGGGATGGACCACAAGAACGTCGACCTTCGGCGTCGGCAGTTCGCCGCCGCGGAGAGCACGGATCGGTCGCTTCAGATCGCGAAGCGGTTGGTCGCGGTGAAGATTCGCAACTGCCGCACCTTGATTCGAAGAAATGCGTCGGCTCCGCCCGCTCGCACACTCGAGCGCTTGAAGGAGCTCGCGGTATCGTCCGACGAGGTCGAGAGCCTCGAGTCCTTACTCGGCATCGAGGGCACCGCCGCGCGCATCTACTTCGAGGCGTATCAACAGCTCCTGACCTCACCGCAGGACGAGCGAGAGCGCCAGGGTATGACGTTCGAGTTCGATGGGCGAAATCGCCGACCACCGCGAGATCCGATCAACTCGATGCTCTCGTTGGGATACGCCCTTCTCGCGAAGGACGTCACCATCGCGCTGCAATCGGTTGGCTTCGATCCATTCCTCGGCTTCTACCACCAGCCACGCTACGGACGTCCAGCACTCGCGCTCGACGTCATGGAGGAGTTTCGCCCGTTGATCGTGGATTCGATCGTGCTCTCGGCCGTGAACACCGGGGCAATGAAGCTGTCCGACTTCATCCGTCGAGGCGGTGCGGTATCGCTCACCTCCGCTGGGCGATCGAAGTTCCTGCGTGCGTACGAGAGGAGAATGGACGAGGAGGTCACGCACCCGATCTTCGGATATCGCGTCAGCTATCGGCGCACGCTGGAGGTTCAGATCCGCCTGCTCGCACGCTACCTCTCCGGAGAGATCGCCGAGTACCCACCGTTTTCGACGAGGTGATCTCATGCGCAATCGCTACATCGTTACCTACGACATCACCGATGACGATCGGAGGAACAACGTGTTTCGAGCTCTGCGAGGTCACGGCGATCATCTCCAGTACTCGGTCTTTCGATGCGACCTATCTGCAGCCGAACGCATCATGCTCGTCGCCGAGCTTCATCCGCTCATCGACCACGCGATGGATCAGATCCTGGTGATCGATCTCGGACCGGTCGATGGGCGCGCGGGGACCTGCGTCGATGCGATCGGACGCCGGTACATCGCGCCCGAGCGGACCGTGGTGGTAATCTGAAGTGCTCTATGAAAACCGCATAGCGTTGGTCGAGCAGCGATTCGAGCGGTCAAGTGCGGCTGTTGGCTCGGACGCTGCTCGCTCGACCAACCACTTAGAATCAGGGCGATGGACGCATTGCTTTGGCAAGGACACGACCATTCGTCTCTGCAAAACCGAGCCGCTCGAATCAGTAGACGCAAGTCATTAAAATGAACAAGGAAACAGGCTGGACTATCTCCGTCGGTGAAGATCGACGGCCCCATTGAAGCAACGATGGCGACTTCGCGAGCGACATCTTCGCGACGATATCTCCGTCGGTGAAGATCGACGGCCCCATTGAAGCTCGGGGGTCCTCCGCTTCGGCGAGTAGTATGATTGTACATCTCCGTCGGTGAAGATCGACGGCCCCATTGAAGCCAG
>JANNBP010000188.1:0-5581 GCA_031385555.1 Deltaproteobacteria bacterium
CACGCCGACGCTGCGCAACGTCGCGCTCACCGCGCCGTACATGCACGACGGGTTGTTCAAGACGCTCGCGAACGTCGTCGCGTTCTACAACGCGGGTGGTGGCGAGGTGGCAGGCGTCACCAAAGATCCGGAGCTGAAACGGCTCGGGTTATCCGACCGCGAGCAAGCGGATCTCGTCGAGTTCATGCAGACACTCACCGACGCATCCCTCCCCGACCAGCGCACGCCCGCGATAAACTGACGGACCGTGCAAGCTGCTCCCGAGTCCAACGTCGTCGCGGCGATCGATCTGCTGCTCACGATCGGCTACATCGATGGTCAGCTCCATCACGAGGAGCAGGCGCTGATCCGTCGCTACTGCGATCACCTGATCAAGATGCAGCCGGACTCGGCGGCACACATCGACGAGGCCTATGCGCGCCTGACGTCGGAGATCGCCGCGCTCGCCGCCGAGGTCACCGCGCAGGAGGATGGCTCGTACGTCGCGACGCGGCTCAAGGTGCGAGCCGTCTCGGTGTTCCGTAGCTTCACGCCCGCGGATCAAGCCGTCGCGCTCGAGCTGATGACCGCGATCACGCAGGCCGACGGCACGATCGCGCCACGCGAGCGCGAGCTGCACGAGGAGCTGCTCGCATACTTCCACGCCGCGCCGAGCCTGCCCGCACCGTCGAGCGATCCATCGCCCGAGATCCTGCACATCGAAGCCCCGCAGGTGGTGCCGCTACCGGCGCTGTCGCATCCGGTGCTCGATCCGCTCGAGCACAACTACGCGGCCGACGCCGCCTCGGCAGCCTCCCAGTTCGCCAGCGACTACGCGCTGATCTTCCAGACCATCACCAGCTGGGAGCAGCAGCGTGCCGTGGGCAATGGCCGGTTGATCGGCGTGACCGCGATCGATCAGCTCCCGCCCGGGGCGTGCTGGCTCGACGGTCACGTCCACGTGATGCGCCCGAACCGCCCCACCGAGCTGATCGTCCTCGGCGATCTGCACGGCTGCTACGGCTGCCTCAAGGCGGCGCTGCTGCAGTCGAGCTTCCTCGAGCGCGTCACCGCCTATCGCGCCGATCCGGCGAACCACCCCGACGTCAAGCTCGTGCTCCTCGGCGACTACCTCGACCGTGGCAAGTTCGGTTTCGAAGGTGTGCTGCGCGCGACGCTGCAGTTGCAGTCGATGTTCCCCGAGCACGTGATCATGTTGCGCGGCAACCACGAGTACCTCGTGCGCGTGGGCGAGCAGGTGATCAGCGCGGTCAACCCCGCCGAGGCCGTGCCGGCGATCACCGAACGCGCGCCACCCGGCATCCTCGACGCATATCGCCACCTGTTCGAGCACATGCCTACGTCGCTGATCTTCGAGCGCACGCTGTTCGTTCACGGCGGCATCCCTCGCGACGAGACGCTCGCCGAACGCTATCGCGATCTGTCGTCGCTCGCCGATCCGGTGATCCGGTTCGAGATGATGTGGAGCGATCCGGAACAGACCGATACCGTGCCGCTCGATCTCCAGCGCGCGAGCACGCGGTTCAGCTTCGGTCGCGAGCAGTTCCGCGCGTTCATGGAGTGCGTCGGGTGCTACTCGATGGTGCGCGGCCACGAGCAGGTCGACGCCGGCTTCCTCACCAACTTCGACGTCGGGCGCGCGCAGATGCACACGGTGTTCTCCGCCGGTGGAGCGACCAACGAGGATCTACCGGCTGACTCGCGGTATCGCGGCGTCGTGCCGATGGCGCTGACGGTGCGGTGGAGCAATGGCATCGCGACGGGCTTCCCGTGGGCGATCGACTACGCGCCCTTCTCCGACCCCGCGCACAGCGGCTTCCACCGCTGATTGAGGGGGTCACGCTCTACCCCCCAAAGCCGCTGAAATCACTGGCCGTATTTCGACAAGCGTAGTCCGGAAACCGGACAGCGCGCTGACAACTGCTGACAACGGTCTTGTACGTTTCCAGCCAGACGCTGACTAATCTCGGGTCGTTGGAGGGGGTAGCTCGAAATAATCTCGGACCGTTGGAGAGGTGGAGCGTGACCCCTATTGGGGTAGCTCGATCTCGATCGCCTGGCGCTCGCCGCCGGGATCGAGGCGCACCTGCGTCGCCCCCCGCACGCCGTCGAGCTCGGCCTCGAGCCAGTACGAGCCCGACGGTGCATCGGTCAGCTTGAAGTTGCCGCCGGCATCGGTGGTCGTCGACAGCTCGCCGATGAACACGCGCACGTTCGCGATCCGGATCCCGCGGCGATCGCGGACGACGCCCGAGAGCGTTGCGCTGCGCGCGAGTGTCAGGCGGAGATCATCCGGGGCCGCGCGCACGGTGACCGACCTGGTCAGTTCGGAGAAGCCCCGCGCGCGGATCTTGATCGTCCACTCCCCCGGCGCGAGACCGCGCAGGGTCGCGCTGCCCGTGGGGTCGGTGGTCGCGCCAGCCGTCCGCGTGCCTGGACCATCGCCCTCGACGCGGATGCCGCCGAGCGGTGTGGAGCTCAGCTGGTCGCGCAGATCGACGTGCAGCGAACCGCCGCGCTCGAGCCGGATCTCGGTCCACCGATCGCTCTGCGCGTTCGTGCGCGACGCCGGGTAGTCGCCGCCGGAGACCTCGAGGACGTAGGCGCCGCCGGCCGCGCGCTCGATCGTGAACTTGCCGGTGCGATCGGTGATCACCTGGCGCTTCGTCGGACCTTCCACGACGCGTACGGTGACGCCTGCCGCCGGTCCACCATCGGCCGCGATCACCTGGCCGCGCAGCTGCGTGTTCTCGACGACGAGCGAGAAGTCCTCGCGCCGCCGCGGGCCCGCATCGCCGAGTGACAGCGACCGGAAGGCAGTGCCGTGACCCGGCGCGGTGACGGACAGGATGATCGCACCCGACAGCGCGCGCAGCGTGAAGTCGCCCTGCGCGGAGGTCAGCGTCGAGGCGATCTTCGT
The DNA here is from genome assembly GCA_031385555.1 of Deltaproteobacteria bacterium. GTDB lineage: Bacteria > Myxococcota_A > Polyangia > Haliangiales > Haliangiaceae > JABFXX01. The sequence continues at coordinate 2,921 of JANNBP010000188.1, forward strand.
GGCGGCCTCCCCACCGCCCGCACCGGCGCTGACCAGCGCACCCGCGATCGGACCCTCGCGTCCGACCACGCGCCCCTCGACGAGCACGCCGGGGTGCATCGCGATCCGGATCTCCGGGGTGTCGAGACCGCTGCGGATCGCGAAGCCCTCGCTGGTGCCCGGCGCGAGGGCGGCCGAGAACGCGACGGCGACGTAGTTACCCGGAGCGACGCCGTCGAGCCGATAGCGACCGGCCGAGTCCGTCGACAAGCTCCGCGCGCTGTCGACCGCGGGGCCGGCTTCCCGCCGGAACGAGGCGATCAACTTCGCATCCTTCGCATCGATCGGATCCAGCGTCCGCGGCTGCGCGAGCACGACCGCGTGCGCGAGGATCGGCTCGGGGTCGACGTACCAGGTGCGGCCACCGCGCTCCTGCGTGAGGGCGAAGTGGAGGTGCGGACCGAACGCGAGACCGGTGTCGCCCATCGTGCCGAGCGCATCGCCGGCGCGGATCCGCTGCCCCGCCTCGATGCCCGGACGCAGCTCGTCCATGTGCATGTAGTAGGTGCGCACGCCCTGCCCGTGCTCGATCGCGATCGCGCGACCGGCCTCGCCGGTGTTCTCGAGGTGCGCGATCACGATCTCGCCGTCGGCGGCCGCGTGGATGATCGTGCCGCGAGTCGAGCCGATGTCGACGCCGCAGTGCCCTTGTCCGCACTCGACCGGGCGCGTGCCCGAGCGACTCGCACCGAACCGCAGGTGCTCGCCGGGCGGCAACACGCGCCGACCCGCGAGCGGATGCACCCAGCGGATCCTGGCGTCGAGCTTCTGTGCCTCGAGGGCCAGGCCCGCGCCTTGACGACGGAGGACGATCGTCGCGTTCGCGACCGGTGCACCGTTGCCGTCGACCACGACACCGGAGACCGCGCCGGTGCGCAGCATGCGCACGGCGACCTCCGAGCTCGGGCCGCTCGCGTCGAGGATCTGTTCGGCGGCTTGCACGTGCCCCGACGAGGCGCCCTCGACACGCCACTTGCCGAACGGCAACCCGCCGATCGAGAACGTGCCGGTGCGATCGACCTGCGCGACGCGCACGACGTGATCGACATCGATCGGCACCAGCGTCACGGTTCCGGACGCCGGCGCCTGGCCATCGGCGACGAGCGCGCCCTTCACCGTCGAGGCCGGCGACAGTGCGAGCGAGACCTCCGGTTCCTTCGCGAGCTCGCCGATCCGCGCGAGGCTCGAGGCCAGGCCATCGCTCTTCGCCCACACCTCGTAGGCGCCGGGCTGCAGCTGCTCGAAGCGCGCGACGCCTTCGCGATCGGCGACCGCGGTCGCGAGCGTCGGCCGGCTGCCGTCCGACAGGTTGACCTCGGCACCGGGCCGAGCGACGCCTTCGACGAGCACGCGCACGGCGAGCACGTTGGTCGGCCTGGGCGCCGCCGTCGCCGTCGGCGCTTCCACGATCACCGGCGCTTGCTGGACGATCGTCGGGGCGGTCGCGACGGTGACCGCTGCCGGGGTGGGTCGCACGACGGCTGGCGTGCGTGGCGAGGGCCACACCGCGAGCGCGGCGATCGCGCTGAACACCAGCGCGACCCGCTGCCAGTCGATCATCGAGAGATCGAAGTGCAGCTCGCGTGCCTTCGAGGATTCGCGGACTTGCCGTCGACGTTTCGGCGCCGGCTTGCCAACGTGCTCCCGCTTCGCGACGAGCCGTGCCTTCCTGGCAACGTGCCGCTTTCGTCGCGCCGCTCGTTTGTTCCGCGCCAACCCGACGAGTCTAACGCGCCTTTCCTGCGGTGAAGCGCTGGAGCCCTGTCCGCGGCGTGGCAAGCTGCGCCCCGATGCTGCTCCGAAAGACTTTGATCGCGTTTCTCGTCGCGTTCGTGGCGTGCGGCCCCAAGGGGACTCCGAACACTCCTCCGGGTGGAGGGTCGCAGACCAACCCGGTGACCGACGCGGGTAAGCCTCCCGTCACCGGACCCGAGCTGCCGTTCTGGCCGAAGGTCAAGCGCGGCGTGTTGCCGAACGGCCTCACCTACTACGTGCTCCCGCACGGCAAGCCCGAGAAGCGCGCGCACCTCCATCTCGCCGTCAACGCGGGCGCGGTGCAAGAAGACGAAGATCAGCGCGGGCTCGCGCACTTCGTCGAGCACATGGCGTTCAACGGTACGAAGCGCTTCCCGAAGCAGGCGATCGTGCAGTTCATCGAATCGGTCGGCATCAAGTTCGGCGCCGACCTCAACGCGCACACCGCGTTCGACGAGACGGTCTACGAGCTCCAGGTTCCGACGGATGACGCCGCCGTGCTCGGCAAGGGCTTCGACATCCTGCGCGACTGGGCCGGCGACGTGACGTTCGACGCGGCCGAGGTCGACAAGGAACGCGGCGTGGTGATGGAGGAGTGGCGGCTCGGGCGCGGCGTGCAATCGCGCCTGCTGGACAAGCTGTTCCCCGTGATCTTCGGCACCTCGAAGTACGCGACGCGCCTCCCGATCGGCAAGCCGGAGATTCTCCAGAAGGCGCCGCGCGACACGCTCTACAAGTTCTACAAGGACTGGTACCGGCCCGACCTGATGGCGGTGATCGCCGTCGGCGACTTCGCTGATGCGGGCGAGATCGAGAAGCAGATCATCGCGAAGTTCGGCGACCTGCCCAAGGCCGACAAGCCCCGCC
>JANNBP010000210.1:0-27225 GCA_031385555.1 Deltaproteobacteria bacterium
CGCGATCGGGTTCGCGGGTGCGAGCGGCAACTTCGAGCTCAACGTGTTCAAGCCGCTGATAGCGTATTCGATGCTGCAGTCGACGCGGCTCCTCGGCGATGCGCTGCGCTCGTTCGACGAGCACTGCGCGCAGGGCCTCGAACCGAACCGAGCCCAGATCGATCGCCTGCTGCACGGCAGCCTGATGCTGGTCACGGCACTCGCACCTCACCTCGGCTACGACAAGGCGGCGAAGATCGCGAAGCACGCACACACCACGGGATCTTCGCTGCGCGACGCGGCGATCGAGCTCGGGTTCGTCACCGGCGAGCAGTTCGATGCATGGGTCCGTCCCGAGGACATGACGCACGCGTAGGGTCTAGGGCATGCCGCAGTCGATCCACTCGAGCAGGAGCTGACGCTCCTCTTCGCTCGGTCCGCCGGCGGGCGGCATCGTCGGCCTGTCACCGGTCGCACGTACCAGGATCCGATCGCGCCACTTCACGAGATCCTCCTCGGTGTCGAAGTTGACGTCGAGCGGCGCGTCCTGCCGGCCACCGTCGGGCACCGAGCTCGAGTGACAGCCACGGCACCAGCTCGCCGAGAAGCCGGCTGCGAAGTTGTCGTAGCGGAGATACGTGGCGGTCTCGCAGGCCTCGGGATCGACCGGCGGATCGCCGGGTGTGCGGTCCACCGCGTCGCTGCCGCAGCCGGCGAGCAGCACGAGGCTAACGAACAAACGCATCGAACACCTCTCCGTCGATCCGACCCGAGGGATCGACGCCGCACAGCGACAACACGCCCGCCGCGAAGTTGCTGGAGGTCAGCACGTGGCCGCTCGCCGAGGCTGCGCCCGTCGCGAGGTCGATCGGCGTGGTCTCGACGGCATTCGTCGTCGCACCGAATGCACGACCGCCCTTGACGCCTGCACCCACGACGAGCGCCGACGTGATGGGCCAGTGATCCTTGCCGAGGTTCTCGTTGAGCTTCGGCGTCCGCGAGAACTCGGAGAAACACACCACCACGGTGTCGTCGACCATCTTCGAGCCGGCCTGGCGACCCTTGCGCAGCGACATCTGGTCGAGCAGCGTGGTCAGGGCAGCGAACGTGGTCTCGTAGAATCCGCTCTGATCGGTGAGGGTGTCGTGGGTGTCCCAGGCGAGGCGCGTGTTGAGCATCACCGTGTGCGAGACGTCCTGCTCGAGCGCGTCGAGCGCGAGATCGACCTGGTTCGCGATCGCGAGCGTGCGGCCGCGGGTGCCGAACCCGGCCTTCGCCGCGGTCAGCTTCTTGCCGCGCTCGATCGACTGCACGAAGTCGTCGACGCGGCGCTTGTTGTAGCCCTGCGATCCGCGTATCGCCTGGACTCGATCGCGCGTCGCCCCGGCGTACTTCGCGAGGATCGCATCCTCCGCCGACGAGGTCGCGTACGGCTTCTTGCCGCCGGTCTCGTAGGTCTGTGCGGGGTCGAGCAGCGCGAGGATCTGGTTGGTCGCCCCGACCCGACCCGCACTCACCGCGTACTCGCCTGCGAACGCCGTGTCGCCGAGGATCAGGTACGGCAGCGGCAGATCGTTGCCGTTGTCGTGCGCGACGATCGCGCACAGATCGGGGTTGGTCTCGTTGCGCGTGCCGGTGGCCATCCGCTTGACGCACTCCTGGTGCGCGACGCTACCGACGGAGATGCCGCGGATCACGGCCGCCTGCGAGGCGTACTTGGTGAAGAAGGTGGAGACGCCAGGGCGCGTCGGGCCGGTCTGGATGTCGAGGTCCGAGCCGAAGCGCGTGATCGCCTCGCCCGCGCCCTGTGGCACGTCGACCCTCGCCGACTGCGTCTTCGGATCGAGGCAGTACGTGGTGTCCCAGCCGCCCTGAGCCATCACCATCACCAGCCGCTTGCGCTGGCCCGACGGCGCTGCGAACAGCTTGCGCGTCGATCCGGCGAGGAGGCCAAACGCACCGGCGGCGCCGGCGTACTTCATGAGGTCGCGTCGGTTGATTGTCATGGTGGTCATGGCTCCTAGTAGAAGAGGCTGCGGAAGTTGCTCAACATGCCGATCAGCGTGACCTTCCACGCCTTCGCGCGATCGCCCGAGGCAGCGAGCGCGTCCTCGTACATCGCGAAGGTCTCGGCGACCTCGGGAGAATCGGGACCGACGAGCTCGCCGTAGATCCGGGCGTGGAGGTAGGCGAGCTGCAGCGCGAGCTTCGCGTCGTCGGTCGAAGTGACACCGGCCTCGACGAACAGGGTGCGCTCGCCGACCGGTGCCGCGAGGTCGTGCTCGACGACGAACTCGGCTGCCGCGGCGGCCGCGGTCTTCGCGACGAGGCTCGAGGTCGCGTTCATCGTGTGGACGGGCGCGGTCACGAAGTACGAGTCGATGCCGCCGGCCAGCACGCGGAAGCCGATGAAGTCACTCTCCAGCAAGTTTGCCTCGCCGTACGGCATCCGCAGGCGCTGCGTCGAGCTGGTCGACCACGTGAAGCCGGTGAGATCGACGAGCATGCGATGCATCTGCTCGGGGCGCGCCTTGAGGACGCCGACCGTGGTCTCGGCACGCGTCGCGTCGGTGTCGTGCGAGATCCGGAACTCGTCGGACAGCACGATCTCCTTCGCCAGCGTCTTCGCGTCGTAGGCCGAATCGACGAAGGCCTGCCGTAGCCTCGCGATCCAGAGGTTCGAGACGTCGTTCAGCCCGACCTCGGTGAAGTACGAGGCGAACCGGCGCGCGGCGCACGTCGCGAACCGCGGATCGTCGGCGATCGCCTGCCCGAGCCCACCGAGCCCGTCGGCCTCGAGGCCGAAGAACCTCGGTTCGCGGTGGTTCCTGGTGATCCACGAATCCGCCTGGCCCGGCGTGAAGTACGTGATCGGATAGGTGTCGACCTGGTTCGGGCCGAGGTTGCCGCGGAACGTGAACAGGTAGCTCGCGAGCGGATCGAGCGTCTGGTGGCAACCCGCGCACGACGAGTTCGCGACGACCGCGTTCGCGAAGACCTCGGGATCGGAGAGATCCACCGACGTGTCGATCTGGATGTCGGAGTCGAGGAAGTCATGGCAGAGCAGGGCGCGCGAGATCTCGTTCGCGCGGCCGCGGTTGTAGTTGAAGCCCGTCGAGCGCCAGCGGTGATGCAGCGCGCTGGTTGCGAGGATGCCGGCGGCGTGGCGATTGTCGGGGTACGTCGAGCGCTCCCACGTCTCGGGCGCGCCGGTGTGCGGCATCCCCCAGACGGCCGCGGTGATCCCGTTCGCCATCGTGTAGTCGGCGGTGACGATCGCCGTGTACGGCTGATCGGTCATCACGATGTCCTCGATCAGCGCGAGGGGCTCCTCGAACACCGCCTCGTTCATCTGCCGCGCGGTCACGGCGGTCAGGGGTGCCACCGCCGGATACGTCATCGTCGGCTGCTCGACGCGCACCAGCAGCGTCTCGTTGTGCAGCTCGCGCATGGTCTTACCGAACTCGGGCGAGGCCAGATAGCCATCGACGATCAGCGGGATCATCCCGGGGTCGGCCTCGACCGCGCGGAGCTGTTCGACGGTCGGCCGCACGCCGCGCAGCGCCATCGACGCGCGCGACAGGTGCTCCGCCGGGCTCAGGAACACCACGGTGTCCGGAAGCGGGTCCGGTGGGAGCGGCGGTGGGGGCGTGGCCGGGTCGGTGCATCCGACCAGCAGCAGGGCAGCGAGGAGTCGATTCCGCATGGTTCTCCACGTGAGCAAGGGTGGGACCATCTCGACTCACCAAATCCCGAGAAGTTATATGGTTAACTCGACCGCCTTCTGTCGGGTCCTCCCTGCACAGCTGTAGGGGACAACCGACAACTCATGAGTGACATCGAGACCCAGCTCCAACAGCGGCCGACGATCCAGGTCGTCAGCTCGCTCCGCGTCGAGGTGATCGACGGCCCGGATCGCGGCAACTCGATCACCGGTGGCGACCTGATCTCGGTCGGGACGGCTCGCGACAACGCGCTCGTGGTCGGCGACTTCACCGTCTCGCGCTACCACCTCGAGCTCGCGGCGCGGCCGGGTGGCATCGCGGTCACCGACCTCGGCTCGACCAACGGCACGTATATCGGCGGCATCCGGATCGAGCGCGCGGTGGTGCCGCCCGGCACGCCGGTCACGCTCGGCGGAACCACGATCCGGTTCGACGACGCGGTGAAGCACAGCATGCCGGCACCCGACGTCGCGATGGTGCACGGGATGATCGCGCGGTCGCCGCAGATGTTGCGGTTATTCGCCGACATCGAACGGATCGCGAGCAGTGCGACGTCGGTGCTGATCGTCGGCGAATCGGGCACCGGCAAGGAGCGGGTGGCAGAAGCGCTGCACGCGCACTCGGGTCGCGTGAAGGAGCCGCTGGTCACGATCGATTGCGGGGCGCTGGCGTCGTCGCTGATCGCGAGCGAGCTGTTCGGTCACGAGCGCGGCGCCTTCACCGGCGCGGATCGCCCCCACATCGGGGCGTTCGAGCGCACCGGTGCGGGCACCGTGTTCCTCGACGAGATCGGCGAGCTGCCTGCCGCGGATCAGGCGAGCCTGCTCGGTGTGCTCGAGCGCCGCCGGATCCGCCGCGTCGGCGGAACGCAGGAGGTCGACGTCCACGCGCGCGTGATCGCCGCGACCAATCGCGATCTCCGTGCCGAGGTCAACAACGGCCGGTTCCGTCACGACCTCTATCACCGGCTCGCGGTCGTCGTGCTGCGGTTGCCTCCGCTGCGCGAGCGTCGCGAGGACATCTTGCCGCTGATACGTCACTTCGCACGCGAGCTCGGTGCGGCGGATCCGGTCGAGACGATCTTCGGCGTCGACGTGCTGCAGCGCTGGGAGCGGCATCCGTGGCCGGGCAACATCCGCGAGCTGCGCAATGCCGTCGAGGCCGCCTTGCTCGTCGGGCCCTCCTACGAGCCAGTGCCGGTCAGCGAGACGGGCCTGCCAGCGTACAAGGATGCGCGGGCGAACGTGCTGCGCGACTTCGAGCGCGAGTACCTCGAGCGGCTACTTGCGGTCGCAGGCAACAACGTCTCCCAGGCGGCGCGCACCGCGAGCATGGATCGCTCGCACCTGATCGATCTGCTGACCAAGCACGGCCTGAAGCGTTAGAGCGGCGCGCCGCTCGTCGACGTGAACACCTGGATGACGTTGCCGGTCAGGCTCGTCGGGATCGGCGTCGGGTCGCTCCACACGAAGTCGGGCCCGAACGCGTGGAACACGGTGAGGCTCGCATCGATCGCGATCAGATCGAGCTGGTGGTCGCCATCGAGGTCGCGCGCGATCACGGCGAGGATCGGCACGCACGCCTCGCAGTTGTACTTACACGTGCAGTCGGTCGCGGTGCACGGATCCGGATCGCACATGCGCACGCACGCACAGGCGTCACCGGGAAACGTGATCTGGGTGGGGGCCTGACCGTCGCTGCGAAACAACTTACGATCGGGGAACGTCGCGAACACGACCGAGGGCTTGGTCGGGTCGGGGAGGGCACAACCCGCGAACGAGGCGCTCTCGAAGTCGGGCTCGTCGGCGGCCGCGCATCCGCCGACGACGGGTGGGCTGCAGTCGATCAGCTCCTCCGGCACGTCGCGCAGCCCGGTCGCGTTGTGGTGCAGCGCGACCTGGGAGCCGAACACGGCGAGATCGAGGTTCGCGTCGCCATCGAGATCGAGCCAGTCGGTCTGGCGAACCCCGACGCCGCCCTGGGTCGGCCCACCACCAAGCACACCGACCGCCTTGTCGACGAGCTGCCGGAGGTGGTCGTCCCCGTCGAGGTTCAACAGGTACGAGTACTGGTTGCTGGCCTGGCCGCCCTTGCGAACCACGGCGTCGATGAACGCGTCGTCGTTGTGGTCGATGTCACCCCAGCTGAGCGCCACCCCACCAGGCACGACGAACGTGCGGTGCTCCTCGATCGCCGGCTCGAAGATCTCGAGCGTGAACTCGACGTCGCACGGCGACATGGCGTCGCACTTCGACGACACGGCGATGGTGTCGCGGCCGTCGCGCGAGAACGGGATGGTGGAGATCGTCTGATAGTCGCGCGACCCATCGAACGGAAGCTCGTGCGCTCCCACCAGGATCTTGTTCCCGTGCACGCCTGCGAGCCGTGGCTCGAGCTCGCCCGGCGCCGGTGCGACCCATTGCAGCAGGGTCGTCAGCTCGGTGACCTTCGTCGGGATCTCGAAGCGGTCACCCACCCACCGGAGATCCCACAGCTCGGTGGTCCCCTTGGTCGCGCCGATCGCGATCCGGGTATCGCACCGCAGCTCGCACGTCTGCTCCTGCTGCGCGAGCTGCACGCAGGCATCGGTCCACGCGATGTCGCAGCACATCGGCAGCCGTGCGCAGACCGCTTCCAGGCATGGACCCTCGCGCTTCGCCGCCGACTGGCCGCCGGCACATAGGTTGATGGGGACGACGGCGTCGTCGAAGCACAGCCCGGTCTGATCGCCGGCATGCTGATAGCTCCGCTTCGTCGGGCAGGACTCGTCGAAGCCGGTGCACAGCTCGTCGATCTCGCAGCGTCCGCCCTCGACGTCGCACTGCGAGTCGCGCTCGCAGGTGTAGCGGTCGCGGTAGCAGCCCGCGAGGAACACGACGAGCCATGCGAGCCGGATCACCATCTCCAGCCTACGCTCGCCGCGGCGCCATTTCGGGTGCTCACCGTCACTTCGTAGCCATCCTCGGGTCGCAGCCGCCAGCGCACGAGTGCGACCGCGAGCGCGGCCACGCCGACAGCGCCGACACCGATCCCGGTGAGCTGCATCGTGCGCGCGCGATCGACGCGCCGCTCGTAGTCGGTCAACATGCCGCTCTGGTCGAGCGACTTGTGGCGGCCATAGGTGAACAGCCCGGCCCCACCGCCGATCGCGAGGCCGCCACCGACGACGATCAACGTATCGGCGATCCGCCAGGAGCGATGGCGGCGCGGCTTCTGGTTCGCCTGCTGGATCCGGGCCGCGCCGAGCGCCTGCTGCGCGAGCTCGACCTGCTCCCGGGGTGGGTTGGTCGCGAGGAACTGGTCGTAGTACGCGATCGCGTCGGCGTAGTGCTGGAGGTTCAGCTCGACCTGGCCGAGCGCGAACAGGAGCTGCGGATCCTTGGTCTTCGCGTGCGCGGCGATCAGCTCCCGGCGAACGGCCGCGTAGTCCTTCTTGTCATAGAGCTCCCGCAGTCGGGCGACCGTGGCGGGATCGAGCTCGGGCGGCTTCGGCTCGGCTTCGACAGGCGGTTCGGCTGGTTCCGCTGGCGGCTCCACGGGCGGCTCGTCGGCAAACGCATGCGTGGTCGCGAGCGCAACCAGCAGCGTCATCGAGAGACCAGGTCGCAGCCGCTTCACCGACGAACACGATAACCGGATCTCGGGTCCCTCGAATGCCCGACCCACGCGTGAAACGCCGGACCGCCCTCATGCTGGCTGTTCGAGGTCACTTCTTCGTCTTGTCGGTCGGCAGGAAGATTTCCGGACCCCAGACGGAGCGGCCCTGCGATCCGGAGCCCGAACCGGCGGTCGGCTTGGGCTTGGACTCGGGCGTGGGCTTGATGGGCTCGTCGACGGGTGGTCCGGGCGTCGCGACGACGGCGCTTCCAGTTGCGGGTTTCTCGATCGGGCGGCGCGGGCGAGGGCGGGGGAGATCCACCGCCGGCACGATCTCGATCGGCTCGGGATCGATCTGCTTGTCCTGCGGCTTGTCCTGGGGCTTCGTCTCGACCGGTGGACGCGTGGGCTCCTTCGCGATCACCGGCTGCTCGATCTTCTCGCTCGGCGGCGCTGGCGTCGTCGGGGCATCGCCACCACGCGACATCAGCAACACCGTGGTGACCACGCCGGCGACGGCACCGAAGCCGATCACCCCGATCAGCGATGCGCGGCTCTTCTTGGGCTCGCGCCGGGGCTGGGTATCGAGATCGTCGGGCGAGCTCGGGATCGTCGGCCCGAACGTCAGCGCCGGTGGCACCGGATCGGGCGGCACCGCATCGATCAGCTCGACGAGCGGACTCTCCGCCTCCTCGGCGAGCGCCGCCGCCAGATCTGGAATCGTCGCCGAACCGATCCACGGTACGTCTCGCGGTCCGATCAGGTCCTGCACCCAGCGCGAGATCCACCTCGCACCGAGGATGTCACCGGATCCTTCCGCGTACGTCTCGAGCGCCTCGACGAACGCACGCGCCGTCGGCATCCGCTTGTCCTGATCGTGCGCGACGGCTGCGAGCACGATGTCCTCGAGCTCCGCCGGCATCGAAGGGACCAGCTTGCGCGGCCTCGGGACATCGCCCGACAGCACGCGGTGGAGCGACGCCACATCGTTGTCTGCCCAGAACAACCGCGTGCCGGTGAGCAGCTCGTAGAGGATCACGCCGAGCGAGAACACATCGGCGCGGCGGTCGAATGCGTGACCGCGACACTGCTCCGGGGCCATGTACGTCACGGTGCCGTGCATCGATCCCGACAGGGTCTGGATCCGGGTCTCCTTCGCGATGCCGAAGTCGGCGAGCTTGACCGCACCGTCGAGGCCGATCAGGATGTTGCCGGGCGAGACGTCGCGATGGACGAGCCCGAGCGGCGCGCCGGTGTCGTCGAGAAGCTCGTGCGCCGCATCGAGTCCACGCGCGACCTCGATCGCGATCGCGACCGCGACCTCGCGCGGGATCGGCGCCACCTTCGAGGGCACCTCCGTCTGCATCAGCGTGCGCAGCGCCGCGCCGTGGATGTACTCGAGGGCGAGGTAGTCGTAGTGCTCGTGCGTGCCGGCATCGAGCACCGCGACGAGGTTGGGATGCCGCAACCGTGCACCGAGCCGCGCCTCGCGACGCAAGGATGCGGCGGCCCGCGGATCCTCGCGCAGGTGCTCGAGGGGTCGCTTGATCACCACGTGTCGTGCGAAGCCGAACGCGCGCTCGATCTTCGCGAGATCGATCCGTGCGGAGCCACCTGCACCGATCGCCTTGATCAGCTGGTACGGCCCGACGCGTTCCCGCTCGCTCGCGGCAGCAGCGATCACTTCCGCCCCAGCTTCTTCACCAGATCTCCCACCGCCGCACACGACAGCGACCACTTGCTGCGTCGAGCGACGGCATCGAGATCGGCGACGACCTCGGCTGTCGTCGCGTAGCGATCCTCGCGCTGGCGCGTCGTGGCCTTGCGAATGATCGAGGCCAGCGCCGGCGGGAACCCACTCCGGCGCTCCGCCGGCTCGGGCAACTGCCCTCCGAGGATCGCCTTCATCGCCTGCGCGTCCCCGAGCCCCGAGAATAGCCGCGTGCGTGTCGCCACCTCGAACAGCAGCACGCCGAGTGCGAACACGTCGGTGCGCCGGTCGAGCGGCTCGCCGAGGATCTGCTCGGGAGCCATGTACGCGGCCTTGCCTTTGATGGTCCCCGAGATCGTGTGATAGCTGCGCGAGCGCGCCTTGGCGACGCCGAAGTCCGCCAGCTTGATCTCGCCGTGTTTGCCGAGCAGCACGTTGCTCGGACTGACGTCGCGGTGCACCAGGTTAAGTGGGGCGCCGTCGGCACCGGCGGCCTCGTGCGCCGCGTGGAGCCCGGTCCCGAGCTCCGCGATGATGGTGATCGCGATGCTGTACTTCGGCGGCCCGTCGATCGCAGCGAGGAACCTCCGGAGATCGCAGCCGTCGATCAGCTCGCTGACGATGAACGCGCCGTCCGCGAACCGATCGAAGTCGATGATCTGGACGATGTTGCGATGGTGCAGCCCTGCCGCGATCCTCGCCTCGTCGACGAACATCAACGCCGCCCGCTCGTTGGACACCAGCTCGCTGCGGATCACCTTGATCGCCACCGGACGCTCGAAGTCGTGCGCGCCCGCGAGTCGGCCCAGATAGACCTCTCCCATGCCGCCGCGGACGAGGAGCTCGTCGACCTGGTAGCGGCCCAGCTGGGAGAGCACCCGGTGATTCTACTTGCCGGCGAGTTGCAGGCGGAGATTTGTCGCCGTGATCCGATGAATCAGCGTGGTCACGCATTGGGGCGAGAAGCCGTCGAACCGGACCTCGAGCTCGTCGAGGCCGTCGAAGTGCAGCCGATCCGCCGTGATGTTCGCCGGGCCGACATGGATGTCCTTGATCGTCGTGTCGATGCTGCCGATCGCACCGGTCACCACACCGGGACCGCGGTCGTTGATGCCGCCGGTGACCTTGAGATCCACCATGCCGGGCTCCTCGTCGCCACCGAACATCACCAACCCGCCGGTGACATCGAACGAGCGAGGCGCCATCAGCGACAGCGCGACATCGATCCCCGCGAGCGACAGCGACTTGAGGATGCCGCCGTTCTTCTTCTCCGAGCGCCCCGAACCGACGATGAAGTCCGACAGCGAGCGCACCGGTACGCGGCCGAACGAGGCGAGGGTCTGCGCGTCCTGATCGAGCCGCCACGCCACGAGGTCGCGATGCGACCCGAAGATCGGCACCTTCCAGGTCACCGCGAGCTTGTCCTCGTCGTGCTGGATGTCGAGGAACCTGCCTTCGAGCCAGTCCAGGCTGTCCTCGATGGCGCGGTAGTCGAGGCTGCCTTCCTGGATCGGGACCTCGAGTGACTGATCGAGCGAGCGCGTCCCGATCACCGGCAGATCGAGCACCACCTTGATCGTCAGGTTGACGTGACCCGACAGGGAATCGAGGAAGCGCAGCCGGTCCTGACGCAACTCTCTGACGACAGGTGTCACGGTCGGCGCGGCCGTCTTCGTTCCGAACGGCCCTTTGACGATGAGCTTGACCTCGGAGAGCGTGACGTGCGGAGCGACGATCTCGACGCCGCGATCTGCACGCGTCAGCATCGCGCCACGCGACAGCTCGATCCGGTTGACGCTGACGTCGACGCGACCCGCATCGTCGCGCAACCACGCCGCCCCGATCGACGCCGCATCGGCCGTCCACCGCAGCGTGTCCAGCCTTCCCTCGAGCCCGTCGAACAGCAGCTCCTTCGCGCCGTAGGCCACCGCACCCGAACGACCCTCCGCGGACTTCACCTCCGCGCGAGGAAACGTCAACCGGCGACCCTGCTCGTCATCGGCGAACCCAAACCGTTGAACCGTGATGTCGCTCTCGAGCTTGTGGGCCATCGACGACGGGACTGTACGGCAAGTCTTCTGCGCGGATCCTCGCCGCGCCTTGCGATCTTCGGTCTCGAGCGCGCGCCAGCTCGCTATCGCCCACCCGTCCTCGCAGAGGCCTCGCCATGGTACGCACCGAGATGCCGGCTCGGCGCGTTCCCTAGTGACCTTCGACCGAGCCGGCGTGGATGAAGTGCTGGACGTGCGGATCCTTCGACGCGCGCACCTGGGCCGGCGTCCCGTACGCGGCGATCTCGCCCTGGTTGAGAAGCGCGATCATGTGCGCGATGCGGAACGTCGACGCCATGTCGTGACTGATCACGATGCTGGTGATGTCGAACTGCTGCTGCGCCATCTGGATCATGTCGTCGACGTCGCGCGTGCGCAGGGGATCCTGACCCGTCGTCGGCTCGTCGTAGATCATGATCTTCGGACGCGTCACGATCGCGCGCGCCAACCCGACGCGCTTCTTCTGCCCCTCGCTGATCTCCCCCGGCATCCGGTCCTTGATGTCGGCGATGAACGTGCGCTGGAGGATGTCGGCGACGCGATCCTTGATCTCGCCGGCGGGAACCTTCCGCTCGCGCAGCGGGAACGCGACGTTCTCCGCCACCGTCAGCCAGTCGAGCAGCGCCGCGTGCTGGAACAGCAGCCCGAAATCGCGCCGCACCTCGTTGAGCTGCACTTCATCCATCGACCCGATCGGCTTGCCGAACAGCTTGATCTCGCCCGAGGTGGGTTTGAACAGCCCCATGATGTGCTTGATGATCACGCTCTTGCCGGAGCCGGACGCTCCGATCAGCACCGTGATCTTGTTCGGATAGATCGGCAGCGAGATGCCGCGCAGCACGTTCTTGTTGCCGAACTTCTTGTAGACGTTGACCAGCTCGACGATCGGCGCCTCCTCGATCGTCGCTGCCTCGACCGCCGAGACCTCGTCGTCCTTCGACAACCGCGAGGTCGCCGCACCCTCGACGAACTTCTGGATCGGCGGCAACTGACTGGTGACGAGCTCTGCGTACGTGCCGTAGAAGATGATCTTGCCGTCGTGCAGGAACGCGACGCGATCGGCGAGCCGCTTGGTGCTCGCCATGTCGTGGCTGATGATCGCCGACGTGATCTGATACTGCTGCTTCGCGAGCAGGATCATCTCGTCGACCTTCTCGATCATGATCGGATCGAGGCCCGTGGTCGGCTCGTCGAACAGCACCACCTCGGGGTTCGCCACCAGCGCACGCGCGAGCGACACGCGCTTCTTCATGCCGCCCGACAGCTCGCTCGGCAGCAGCTTCTCGCTCCCCGCCAACCCGAGGATCCGGATCAGGTCGTGCGCTAGCTTCATCACCTCGCCCCGAGGCATGTTGCTGTTCTCGGTCAGCGTAAAGCCGACGTTCTCCTCGAGCGGCAGCGCATCGAACAGCGCGTAGTTCTGGAACAGCATCCCGAGCCGCTTGCGGAGCTCGATGACCTCGAGCGGCCTGAGCTCCGCGAGGTCCTTCCCGAACAGGAACACCTTGCCCTTGTCTGGTTTGAGCAAGCCCATCATCAGCTTGATCAGCACGCTCTTGCCGCTACCGCTGCGTCCCACCACGACCGTGGTCAACCCGGGGACGATCTTCAGCGACAGCCCGTCGAGCACCGGCTTGCCGTTGAACGAGATCGAGACATCGACCAGCTCGACGACGGGCTTGTCGGGATCGAGCGGCCACCGCTCCGTGTTCGGTAGCAGCAGATTCTTGCGAGCCTCTTGCGACACCCACACGCACCTTACTCGCCCGCCTACGTGTCGGCTGCAAATCCACCTAAATAAAGCCGAGCGTGTGGCCGACCTGACACCCCATGACGCGCTTCGGATTCCTTCTCACCGCCCTCGCGGCCTGCGGATACGACGGCCCGGCTCCAGACGTCGCCGTGTTTCACGGCAGCGTCGGCGAGGCGACCACACACGTCATGGCCGTGAGCCCGGTCGCCGGTGATCTCGTGAAGGTCGTCGCACCCACGAGCGGCGGCACGTTCTCGGTCTCGGTCGAGCCGAACCGCCCCTACGCGCTCGTCTTCCTCGACGCGACCCAGCGCGGCGCCGGCATGGTCCGCGGCATCCTGCGCTCCGATTCCCTCGACACGTTCGTCCCGACGACCGGAGGCGACATCGATCTCGGCGCGATCTCGATCGACAGCCGCGAGGCCACGATGGCCGGCAGCAGCGAGGATCTCGACTACGCGCTCGGTGTCTCGCGCCGCACGCTCGCCACGCTCGGCGGCATCGATGACATCGCGCTCCGCTACGCGAACCCCGACATGGATGGCGACGGTGTGATCGATGCCCAGCAAGGCATCGCGCCCACGCTCGAGGTCCACGCCGAATACACCCTCGAGGCGCGGGGTCGCGCCGCCACCGCGCGCGACTTCATCGTCAGCTCCGACGCCATCCGCTTCACGCACGTCGGCACCGGCGTCTACGGCCGGCTCCCCGACACGTTCGAGACGGTCGATCACGACGACGCGGATGTCACGTTCGACGAGCCCTACTACGGCTTCTGGGCCGGCGACCACACCGAGCCGGTTCCCGGCGGTCAGCCGGTGGATCACCTGACCTTCGGCGATGACCGCACGTTCGGCGTGTTCTGTCGCCCCGACCACGCGGTCCCGACGGGCACCTATACATTTCGTTCCGGCCCGCACTCGCTCGACTTCTCGTTCGTGCGCCCGCCGGTCGACATGACGATGCACCAGGTGATGCCCCGCGTGCGCTTCGTCCCCGTGGACGAGGCCTGCAAGACCGATTGTTTGCTCGATCGCGTCGAGGTCGCGTGGCAACGCATGACCGCCGACGGATGGGTGCAGCTCACCGACGAAGAAGCGCAGGTGCTACGCCCGTCGGGTGCACTCGACCTGGTGTTCGACGACGGCGGCACTCGTCGCGTCGAGTTCCCGGTCGGCACCGCCACCACCGAGGTTCCGTGGACGTTGCCTCTCAAGTCCAGCGATCCGGCCTACTACACCGGGCAGATCACGTTCGGCAGCATCTCGTTCCAGTCGCGCCCGGGCATCAAGATGTTCGCGCGCTTCTAGAACACGACGGTCTTGCCCGCGTAGACCAGGATCCGATCCTCGAGGTGCGAGCGCACCGCGGTGGCGAGGACCTGCTTCTCGAGGTCGCGGCCCTTGCGCACCAGATCGTCCACCGAGTCCGCGTGCGAGCAGCGGATCGTCTGCTGCTCGATGATCGGTCCCTGATCGAGATCCGCCGTCACGTAGTGACTGGTCGCGCCGATCATCTTGACGCCCTTGATGTACGCCTGGCGATACGGATTCGCGCCCACGAACGCCGGCAAGAACGAGTGGTGGATGTTGATGATCCGCGACGGATACTTTGCGACGAACTCCGCCGACAAGATCTGCATGTAGCGCGCGAGCACGAGCAGCTCGATCTCGTTTGCCGTGATCAGCTCGCTCGCCTTCGCCTCGACCTCCGCCTTGGTCTCCGGCGTGACCGGCAGGTGATAGAAGTCGACGCGGAAGTGCCGCGCGATCGACTCGATCTCCTCGTGGTTCGAGATGATCAGCCCGATCTGACACGCGAGCTCGCCGGCGCGATGCCGGATCAACAGGTCGTACAGGCAGTGCTCCTGCTTCGACGCGAAGATCGCGACCTTTCGCACCTTGTTCGAGTAGGCGATGCGCCAGTCCATCTGGAACCGCTCGCCGACCTCTTTGATCCCGTTCTCGAGCGCGACCTTGTCGGTGGTCAGCGTCTCGAGATCGAACCGGATCCGCTGGAAGAACAACCCCGCGACGGGATCGGTGTGCTGATCAGAATCGAGGATGTTCGCGCCATGCCCGTAGAGGACCTGCGCGAGTGACGCGACGATGCCCTTGCGATCCGGGCAAGCCACCAGGAGCGTGGCGACCTTTTCCATCCCGCGACTATACTCGCGGTGGTGAGTCAGGATGCTCCGCCGCCCGGGCAACATCGCGAGCGCTAGGAGGTGCGCGCCGAGATCTGGGAGCGCTTGGGAGCGCTAGCGAGCTTTCGCGAGCTTGTCGATCCAGTCGACCGTCGCCTTCACGATCGACGCATCGAACCGGCCGAAGCCAGCGTCGCGCAGGCTCGCGTCGCGGTTCGCGTGATGCCCGAGCTGATGGTCCACGCCGTCGAGCACGACGAGCTTCGCGTTCGCGGCGAGCTCGCCGATCCGCGCCTGGTCGCGCTCGGTCACGACCCAGTCACACTGGCCTCGCAGGATCAGGACGGGGATGTTGATCTGTCGCCACGTCGCCTCGAGATCCACCGCGTCGAGCTCGAGGTGATACGCGGCGGTGCGACCGTCGAGCTCGCCCTCGTTCATCACCTCCTCCATCGCCGCGAGCTCCGCGTCGACCTCTGCTTCCGCACCGTCGAGCACCAGCTGTTCTCGCACCGCGTCGCGGCGGCTGCGCAACCACCGCGTCGAGGGCGTGCCGAACGCGATCAGCGACTTGACGTCGAAGTCGCCCGCGAGCATCGCCGCCAGCACGCCACCGGCCCCGTGCCCGAACACGACGAGCGGGATCCCACGCGCGCGCGCCATCTCCTTCGCGCGGCCCACCGCCGCACGTGCATCCGCGAGCTCGCGATCGAAGCCCTGCGTCTCGCACGGTTCACCCTCGCTATCGCCGAGCCCGCGCTTGTCGAACCGCAGCGAATCGAACCGCGCCTCCGCCCAGCCGGTGAGCAGCCCGGCGAGCGGGCTATCGGGCGTCTGGCCCTGATCGATCGAGTCGCACGCACAGTCCTGCAGATAGACGATCAGCGCGCGCGAGGCGTCGACCCTCGTCGAGATCGTCCTCAGGCGCACGCCTTCGACCAGCAGCTCGCCGTACGACACGCTCTCGAGCGCCTCCGCCGGCTGCTCGATCACCGCGGCGTTCACCGTCTCGCGTTGGCCACCGCGGACGAACGCGATCTCGCAGGTCGGATCCTCTCCCGCCTTGCGCAGCGCCACTTTCACGGCACGCGGTTCGCCGACCGGCTTGCCCGCGATCGACACGATCACGTCGCCCGCCCGCAAGCCCGCCCGCGCCGCCATGCCACCTTCGCTCACCGCGGCGAGCTTCATCCCGCCATCGACGAACGCTTCGTCGGCGAGCTCTGCTCCCAGGAACGCGCGGCGCGCTAACACGCCTCCCAGTATCTCGAATCAGGGCGCCCTGGGCAGGCCGTCACACTCGCAAACGTACCGGTGGCTGTTGTTGCACTGGTCGTCGTCGAGCCCGTTGTTGTCCTTGTACTGGACGCAGTTCTCGTTGCCGTTGCCGTTGTCGGGCTGCCCTCCCGCGAAGGGACGGAGGTCGTTCGGCTCGCCGGTCACCGACGTGAAGAGGTTCGTGTCGTTGTCGAACAAGCCGACCCAGCCGCGCTTGGCCGCCATCAACGTGACCTCGGCCTGCGACGACAGCACGATCAGGTGCGTCGCGCCGTCGACGTCGTTCTCGCAGTCCGCCTCTGCGGCCGTCCAGCTCGCACCCGTGGGCACGTCGCGAAAGAGCGAGGTCGTCCCGGTCACCGGCGTATACCCGGCTGCCGTGCATGCGGCGGCGATCGCTTCGAAGGGATCGGCATCGGGCGGGAGCGTCGAATCCGTCGCCGAATCCTCGCTGACGCCAGCATCGGGATCGGGATCGGCGCCACCGACGCAAAAGCCGCCTTCGCAGGTTCGGCCACCCTTGCAATCGAGGTCGACCTGGCAAACGAGCGCCTCGGATCGCAGCGGAAAGCCGCAACCACCGAGAACGAGCACGAGTGCCGCCAACCGCATCCCCCTACATAGCAGCAACCGCCATGCCTGTTACACGGATGTGATTCCGCGGGGTTTGGAGGCTAGCCCTGGGGATTCCACGACGTTCCGAGGACCTGGGCACCCCGATCGTCCAGTACGACGAACGCATTGCCACATCGTATGGCCACCGTTCTTGCGAGCATCTGCAGGTCTGCACGCTTGGCAGCTCTGCGTTCAGCCTCAAATCGCAGCAACGCGCTCGACCGCACGTCTGGGTGTATCGGCCGCGCTCCCCTCACATTCACCCCTTCCGTGCACTTTCTTCGGCCGTCCCGTGCATCGACCGCAATCCGGGATCGTTCAGTGGTGCAGGCGTGTTTCAGGTCGCGGCGATGCAGGTGTTCTGGACGAACTGTCGGTCGCCTTCGCGCCGCTCGTCATTCACAGCACCTTCGGGCCGATCGTGATGGTCTCGTCCGCGCTCCCTGCGAACCACGTCGACGATATCGACGGGCTCTCGATGTCCGCGAGCGACGCGACCGCAGGCACACCGAGGATCGCCGTCTCCTTCGGGTTGACCTGAATCACGCGATAGCCCGCGTCGAGCAGCGTCTTCAGGATCCCGTACGACGGCTCGAGATCGCGTTTCCCCAGGGGCAAACGTACGCTCGAAGACGGTCCTTACCTCAAACGATCCCGTGACTGACATGTCACTCGTCCCGCCGCGGCTTCTTTGGTACTCACCGGCGCATGCACTTCGTTCGCGTCGTTCCGGCCTTCCTGCTCCTCGCGTGTGGTGGTGGCGGTAGCAACAACCCGCAACCGAACCCCGACGGTCCGCGGCCCGATACGCAGCTGCCCGACGGTCAGGAGCCCGATGGTCAGGAGCCCGACGGTCCCGCGGATGGTCCGCCGGCGTCCACCGTCGCGCGGGTCTGGGCAGTCGGTGACATCCTCGAGAACAACATCGACATCGTCGGTGGCTTCGACGCCGACGCCACGCTCCCGTTCAACACCGCCAATCCGCCGACGATCAAAGTCCCGGCGACCGGCGAGATCTCCACGCAGACCGACCAGACCTTCGACGCGCGCGGCTCGAAGATCGCCTTCATCGCCGACGCCACCGTCGCGGGGCGCCTCGACCTCAACGTCGCCAACGCCGACGGCTCGAACCCGATCGTCGTCATCCAGGGCGGCGTCGCGGGCATCGAGATCTCGTCGCTCGCGCTGTCTCCCGACGGCACCAAGGTCGCCTTCACGATGGACAGCGCCGCGATCAACAACGGTGTCGATCTCTACTTCGCGCCGACCACCGCCGCGGCCACGCCGGTCCTGATCTCTCCGGTCCGCGCCAACGGCAGCCTCGACACGCAGGACGTGTTCTCGCAGTACACGTGGTCCGCGGACTCGAAGTTCGTCGCGTTCTCCGCCGACATGACGGAGAACGGCGTCGATCAGGCGTACGTCACCGATACGTCCGTCGCGACGCCGGTGCCCGTCGAGCTCCTCCTCCGCACCGACATCACCGCCACCACGGGGGCACGCGGTCTGCGCGGTCGCGTGCTGTTCGACGCCGCGAACAACATGTACTTTCGTGCGCGGACCTCCGACGCGTCGACGCAGTTCACCTTCTTCAAGGCCGACCCCACCGGAGCCAAGACGGCGATCGCGTTGCCCGCGCGTGGAGATGCCTCGACGCCCGACATCGGTGCCTTCGGCGTCAGCCCCGACGGTGCCACGTTGGTGTTCTCCGCCGACGCTCCCACGCTCGGCGTGTTCGACGTCTACAAGGCCGCCACCGCCAACCTCGCGAACCCCACCAAGATCACCAACGTCACGCCGATCAACACGCAGGTCCTCAACGCCACCTTCACCGCGCCGATCGCGTTCTCGCCGGACGGCACCAAGATCGCGGTGGTCGCGAACTTCCTCTCCGGCGGCGACAACACGGCCGAGCCGTTCGTGATCGCGATGGACGGGACGTCGACCAAGCGCCTCGCGACGCTGACGACGCAGACCAACCAGGACACCGAGCAGGTCGTGTGGACCGACAACGCCACCGTGTTCGCGCTCGGCGACATCGCCGAGGCCAACGTCGGCGCGCTGTTCAAGCTCGACGTGGCGATGGAAGACCAGACGCCCACGCTCGCGGTCGGGATGCCGACCGGCGGTGATCTCGTGAACGTGTTCGTGGTCCTCCCGCAGTAAGCTCGCGGACACACGACGACACGGGATCGCGACTCGTGCATGCTCGCGTCGATGTCCGAGACGCTCGTGCTCGCACCCACCACCGATCCGAGGATCTTCGTCGCGCCGGATGGTCGTCGCTTGTCGCCACCCTCCACGTGGTCCTGCCTCCCGCCGGGCGACGCGGGCTTGACGCGCCGGGTGAAGGCGGCCGGCCCGTCGTGGGCCGTGATCGAGAAGAAGGGCCGCAAGCAGTTCTCGAAGGGGCTGTGGGCTCCCGCCGAAACCATCGCGGCCCAGCGCGCCGTCCTCGAGGCCGAGCGATCGACGGAGAGCTACGCGAAGAAGCGTGCGGCGGACACGTCGCGCCGCGAGCGCACACAGGCCGAGTACGTCGTCGAGTTCGAGCGCGAGGTGCTCGGGTTCCTGCGATTCTCGCCGAGCTGGCATCCCCTCGCGACCACGCTCGCGCGGCTCGTCGCCGAGCACGCCACGCCGGTCGGCTCGGGCACCGTCGCGCGGACCCAGCGCATCTCCGTCGCGGAGCGTTCCGAGGCTGCCGTGATCGCCTGGATGCGTCACCAGACCACCGCGTACGACTCGATGAAGATCGAGCGCGTCGCCGGTCGTCGTCGCGAGGTGCGTCGCGAGCTCGCGCAGATCTCGCGCGTGCTCCTCGATCTCCATCGCCGCGACGTCACGCATGCCCCGCACGCGTGCTCGCTGTGCATGGCCCTCACGAACGACCGTTCGCTCACTGCAGGTCGTCGAGACCACCTCCGTTGATGACGTGTGTGAACCCGGCGGCATCCAGCGCCGTCTTGGCCTTCGCCGCTCGCCCGCCTGCAGCACAGTAGACGACGATCGGCCGGCTGCGATCCTTTGCGACGAGCGCGTCGACCTCGGCCAGCCGAGCGCCGAGTGACCCGACGGGCAGGTTGACCGCCTTCGGCAGGTGACCCGCTGCGAACTCGTCGGGGCTGCGAACATCGATGATCGTCGCGCCCGCATCGATCAGGGCGCGCGCCGCTTTCGGGTCCTTCTTGACCTGGCTGGAGGGCGTGGGTGGCTCGGAGCTCGAGCAGCTCGCAAGCGTGAGGGCCAGCGCCAGGATCATCCGCATGGGCGCCATCCTAGTGCACGGTCCGAGCCTTGCTTCACCACGAGCCATGACCTTTCGCAATCGCGCCGACGCAGGCCTGCAACTCGCTGCAATCCTGCGGTCCCGTGCGGCGGGCTCGCCCGTGATCGTCGGTGTGGTCCGAGGAGGCGTGCCGGTCGCCGCGGCGATCGCGCACGGCTTGCGCGCACCGCTCGAGCTCTGCGTGGTTCGCAACCTGATCCCGGCGATCGAACCGCGGACGGTGATCGGGGCGGTGGCAGAGCGCGGCGCGATGTATCTCGATCGCACGCGTGCGGGACGTCTCGGTCTCGGCGATGGCGAGGTCGAGAACCTGGTCTCGGACCAGCTCGAGGAGGTCGATCGGTTGTCGACGCTGCTGCGCGGTCGGCCTCCACTCGAGCTGCATGGACGCAACGTGATCCTGGTCGACGACGGCCTCGTCACCGGTGTCACGATCCGCGCCGCGATCCGCTCCCTTCGTCGAGTGGCGCTCTCGGTCGAGCTCGCCTTGCCGGTGGCCGCGAGTGAGGGCCTGGACAAGCTGCGGCCGTTCGTCGACGGTGTGCATTGCCTGGTCTCGGCGCGGGGGCTCACCGCCGTCGGTGCGCGCTATGACTCGTTCGACGCCGTCTCCGAGGCCGAGGTCGCGAGTCTGTACGCTGCAGCTTCTGCGCGAACGGCCCTGCCCACGGTGGCATCCGGGATGCTTCATCACGTCGCATGAAGATCAGCGAGGTGATGCGGCCCGGCGCCTACACGATTCCCGAAGGCGAGTCGCTCGGGGTGGCTCAGGCGGCCATGACCCGCGCGCGCATTCGACACCTCCCCGTGATGCGGGCGACCCACCTGGTCGGCATGCTCTCCGAGCGGGATGTCCTCACGGCGCGCGCGATCGCTGCCGATGAGGATCGCCTGTGGTGGTCTATCTCCGTACGCGACGCGATGCGGCCGACTCCACAGACCGCGCACCCGGATGATTCGCTGAGCGAGGTCGCGGGTCGGATGGCGGCCTCGAAGCTCGGCGCGATGCCGATCGTCGAACGCGGCAAGCTGCTGGGGATCGCCACGATCACGGACGTGCTCGATGCCGAGGTCCGGGTCGCGATGGGACCGTCGGTCGCGAATCAGCTGACCTGCGTCGACGCGATGACCACGTGGCCGATCACGGTCTCGCCGGACGTGCCGATCTTCGAGGCGATGCGCCTCCTCGTGCGCCACGGCATCCGTCACCTCCCGGTCGTCGACTCGACGAGCGCGCTCGTCGGAATCCTGTCGGAGCGCGATGTTCGCGAGGCGATCGGCGATCCCGCCGAATACCTCGCGCTCGCACCGAAGCTCGTCACCCGCGAGCCATGGGTTCGCGACGTGATGACGACGTCCGTGGTGACGGCGCGCTTCGACATGTCGCTCGCGGAGCTCTCGCGCATGTTCGCCGAGCATCGCGTGGGCGCGATCCCGGTCCTCGACCGCTTCGGGGCCCTCCTCGGCATCGTCTCCTACGTCGACGCGCTTCGCGTCCTCGGACGGTGATGCGCCAGGCTCGCTCGTCGCGCTTCCGGAATCACGCCTCGACGAGTGGAGGAACGCCGGTGCGCACGATCACCGTCGCCCGGAGAAGTCGCTCGACGACGCGGCGCTCCTGCCTGACCGGGATGCCCCCGTAGAGCAGGATCTCGACGGGCCGCCACAGCACGACCCAGCTCGAGATCACGAGCCCTTCCGAGAGTGCGTTCCCGAGCGCGCCCGGCACCACGGACCCGACCAGCTGCGCCGCCGCGAGCAGCAGGATCACGAGCACGCTTCCGAGGACCAGCATCACGGCCCCGGTTCTGCGACTGCGGCGGCGCTGGCGGCCGAGCCTGGCGACCACGTCCTCGAAGTGCGCACGGAACGCGTGCTCCAGCTCGTGGTTCCGCGTCTCGTGCTCCAGCCAGAACACGACGGAGAGGCGATCGTGCGACGCGAGATCCTCGCCGCCGGCCAGCAGGTAGTCGGCGAGATCCGCATCGAGATCGCGCTCGCGAAAGGGGGCGGGATCACGGTTGTCGAACAGTTGCTCGATCCGCTGGGCCTGGACGTCGACGCACGGCACGCCGTCCTCGATCCGATAGCGACTGCTCGGGTGCATGACCTGCGCGGATGCATCGATCGGACCTGGTCGTGGTCGCGGTCTCGGCCGCTCCCACGCAAGCGATGCGCGTCGACGACCTGTGACGCAACGGGTGCGGACTACGTCACCGTCGCGATGTGTCGCCGGACGGGCTCCGAGACCTTGTCGTCGAGCAACGCCTTGGCCCACACGTACATCAAGCGCTCCTCGCGATCGGCGTGGTCCCGCAGCAACTCGACGAAGTCGACGAGCAGCGGGACACGCAGGCGGTGGAGCTCGACCGCGACGCCGAGCTCGAGGAGCCGCTCGCGGATCTCGCCGTGCTGCCTCACAAGCGCCAGGGCTTCCTCCTGCTGGACGCGCGCGAACGCCGGCAGCATGTGGCGCTCCTCGGCCTCGAGATGTGCGAGGAGCTGCTTCTCGAGCTCGCGCCACAGGGTCAGCGTGTCCGTGCGGTCGTCGGCGGTCACCGCCTCGATCAGTCGCTTTCCTGCTTCCTCGAGATGGCGGTGGCTCCCGTGCAGGAAGGTGAAGAAGTCAGGAACTGGCGGCTGCATGCACCAGTGTGCTGCAGCCACCGTGCCGCTCACGACTCGACGTAGCCGTGCCTGACGACGAATCTCGTGAGGTCCGAGTTGGTGCGGAGCTCGAACTTCTCGAGCAGCGTCAGTTGCACGGAGAGTGCTCGCCGGCGGCGCACCACGAGCGCCGCCACGAAGATTCAGCGGCACCGAGAGCGCGGGTGTCATCCGGCTGAGCGAGGCCATGCGCGGCGCACGGTGATATCGTGTCTCCCGTGGCACTCGTGTCCGTCAGGTTGACCAGCGCGGCCTGGCTCGAAGCGATCGTGCGGAGATGCTGAACAAGCGAGTCTGGGGTGCGGTCGCCAGCCTCGTCGTGGTGGCGGCGGTCGTGCTGTACCTCGTGCTCGGCAAGGGCGCTCCACGGACCGGCGGCGAGAGCAGCGACGGCTCCGCGACCGGCGCTCGCTCCGGGAGCTCTCGCACGCGTGATCAGGCGACCTCTCGCTCGTCGATCCGCGGGCGTGTCACGGACGCGAAGGGACCACTCGCGAACGCGACCGTGTGCGCAGCGACGCGGATCGATGTGACGGCGTGCGCGACGACTGACGCACAGGGTACGTATGCCATCGAGGAGCTGTCGGCTGGCGCGTACCGCGTGAGCGCGGTCGCTCCCCAGCACCGGCCGGGACGGTTTGCCGACGGTGGTGATCGAACGCGTGCATGGATCTATCTCGCGGCGGGTCAGGTTCGCGACAAGGTCGATCTCGTCCTCCGCGCGGGCGTGCTGGTACGCGGCAAGGTGAACGATGTCAACGGTGGCCCGATCGCGGGTGCTCACGTGCGCGTCAAGGCAGACGACTCGTGGGCCACACTCGGCGTGGTCATCCCTACGTGGTCGCCGCCGGTGACGAGTGATCGCGATGGCGGGTTTCAGGTCTGGGTCGCGCCAGGCCCGGTCGAGGTCTCCGCGAGCGCGGACGGCTATGCCGATGGCGGCGTGGAAGGGACGGCCCCGACGGAGGTCGTGATCCTGTTGATGCCAGAGGGCAGTCTCGCGGGGCGCGTCGTCGATGCGCAGGGCCAGCCCGTCGCCGATGCGCTCGTCGAGGCGAACTACGTCGATACGCTTCGCAAGACCCACAGTGACGTGAACGGTGCGTTCACGATCGGTCGCCTTCCCGCGGCGCGCTACGAGGTCTCGGCGAGAGCGCCGAATGGGTACGGCCAGCACGCGGGGCTCGTCGAGGTCTCGCTCGGCCGGCAGACGTCCGACGTGACCATCCAGCTACTCGCCGCCGCACGCGTGAGCGGCACGGTGATGCTCGGCGACACGCCGTGCGCCGAACCACGCGTCGAGCTACGCGACGTGCGCACGGAGGTCGAACACGTGATGATCTCCGACGGAAACGGCGCCGTGCACGTCGATGGACTGTTGCCGGGCGACTACGTGCTCCATCCGCGCTGCCACGGTGCGCTCTCCAAGGAGGAGCCTCTGCCGCACCTCACCGTGACCGACAAGGACCAGAGCGGCCTCGTCTGGAAGCTCCAGCGCGGCGGCACGATCCACGGGCGCGTGACGACCGAAGCGGGCACCGCCGTCGTCGATGCGGAGGTCAAGGCGGTCCATGGAGGGTGGTCGGAGTCCGCCACGAGCGGCGACGATGGCTCGTACCGCCTCGAGGGCATCGAGCCCGGCATCATCACGGTCACGGCGACCGCCCTCGACGGTGGGAGCGCGGAAGGATCGCTCGTGCTGAAGGACGATGCCGCGCTCGATCTCGAAGTGAATACCGCAGCCCGGATCAACGGCACCGTCGTCGATGCGCGGGGGCGCCCGGTCAAGGGGCTCGAGGTGCGCGCAGACCCCAAGGAAGCCAAGCGCGCCGAAGGCCTCAGCCTGTCGTCGGTGAAGACCGACGCGACGTTCGAGATCCCGGTACGGCCGGGCTCGTACCACGTCTACGCCGCCGTCGATTGGTCGCACCCGATCGAGCCGGGCGTCGACGTCACCGTCGCGGCAGGGCAGGCCGTGACGATCCAGCTCAAGGTGCCAGCGCAGGATGGAGTGATCAAGGGCTCCGTCGTCGACAGCACGGGCGCGCCCATCTCCGACGCGGTCGTGACGGCGACGACGGCGAGCGGCTTCTGGGACACGAGCTTCGCGATCGGCTGGAACGAGCACCCGACGCTCACGGCCGCCGACGGAAGCTTCGCGATCACCGACCTCGGTCCCGGCGCGTACACGGTGACCGCGGCGCGACCCGGTGCACCGCCGGTGAGCCAGCGGGACGTCGCGCCAGGAGCCACGATCGAGCTGTCGATCCACAAGGGAGCGTCCGTGGTCGGCACGGTCACGTACTCCGACAAGCGATCTCCGCGCGAGATCGGGATCGATCTCCGCGACGAGGCGAAGACGTTCTATCGCCACGAGGACTTCCTCGGTACCAAGGGCGCGTTTCACATCGACGACCTCCCGGCGGGCGTCCTCAAGCTCACGGCCACGGATCCCGAGCGCGGCTTCGTCGCCACCTCGCTCGTCCTCAAACCTGGCGAGACCAGGATTGGGGTCGCGCTCGTGCTCGCGGAGATGGTGGAGGTGAAGGGGCGCGCCGTCGACGACAAGCAGCAGCCACTCGCGGGCGTGTTCATCGTCGTCACCCCCGAGCTTTCGCTCGTCAACATGATGCGCGCCTACGACAACTTTCTGCACCTCACGGCCCCCGATGGCACGTTCGCGATCAAGGCGCCCGTCGGCCCCGGCACGCTGAGCGCCAGCTCGTTCGGCCTGCTCGAAAATCGCGAGCGCTGCCAGGCCGAGGTCAAGCTCGTCGTCGATGGCCCGAAGGAGGTCGGAGACATCGCGGTTCGATGTACGAAGTTCTGAGGCTCAGCCAGCGAGCAGCTCGTCCAGCTGGTCGAACGATTCGGGCATTCCGTCGTAGGCACCCGCACCCGCATCGAGGGCTTCGCTCGACGGATAGAGCTCGTGCAGGACCATCCTCGTCGTGTCGCCGTGATCCTCGAGTGTCAGCGTGCTGATCTGCCCGGCGTCACCGCCTTCTTCGTTCGTCCACACCAGCCTCGACGGTGGCGACACCTCGAGGTACCGACCGAAGAATGCCATCCCCTCCGGAGCGGCGGGATGCTGGAACACGAAGCGGTACGTGCCGCCGGTGCGGGCGTCCATCTCGCACGACAGCAGCGTGAGGTCGGCCGACTTCGGCACCCACCAGCGTCGCATGAGCTCGGGCTTGGTCCACGCCTCGAACACGAGGTGCGCAGGAGCGTTGAAGGTGCGCGTGATGACGACCTCGCGCTCGGACTTCCGTTCTACCGTCGTGTCGTTCCTCATCGGGGGCCTCTCTCTTTCTCTTTCTGCTTCAGTTCCTCGATCACCGGGTCGAGCTCGTCGAAGCGCGCGCTCCAGAGCTGGCGATAGCGGTCGATCCACGCCGTGACTTCGTCGAGCCGGCGCTGGCCGAGCGTGCACGTCCGCACGCGACCAACCTTCGCCGTCGCGACGAGCCCAGCATCCTCCAGCACGCCGACGTGCTTCTTCATGCCGGTGAGCGTCATGTCGAACCTCTCGGCGAGGTCCGTGATCGACGCATCCGCCCGCCCGAGCTGCTCCAGCACGCCGCGCCGCGTGGCATCCGACAGCGCGGCGAACGCGGCGTCGAGCTGGGCGGCTCGGTAATGCTGAACCATATGGTTCAGTATGTAACGCACGGCGCTTCCGGGCGCAAGCGGCTCACGAAAAGGTGTACCAATCGCCGAACGTGTTGCGGCGAAGCCGATCGTGGAGATCGCCGACGTGGCCAAGATCTCGAAGCACCTCTCGCCGTACTTCATGCGGCGGGCTCGCGAAGGCGACGTCGCTCGCGGGATTTCGTTAGCGGGGGAACGGAAGCGGGTGCAGGTCAGGCGGTTGGTGGTGAGCCAATGGTGATCGAGGTGGTGATCGACCAGAAAGGAGCTTGACGATGCAGGCCGGATGATGAATGTTTACGCAGCTCTGCGGGATTAACTCAGCGGTAGAGTGTCAGCTTCCCAATCGGTTGTAAGCACTCTAGAACTCACTAAGCATCTAATCTGACAGGGCACCAACCTCAACTGGTGTCACGAGCCGTCCAGCTCTGTCAGGTTTGCGCGGTGAGAAAGTGGTGATCGACTTTCGGGCCACTTACGGGCCGAAAACAGTCACTCCAGCGCAGCCGGAAGCCGCATCAGACGGTCCGGCTGACGCTCCTTTGGGACCGCTCAAAATCGCTCATGCAAAAGCGTTGACGATTTCAGGCGGACGATTCGGTGCAGAGCCTCTGCACCGGATCGATGTCGTCCGCGTAGCCGGAGGCCCAGGCCAGCCACCTCGGCGCGGGCAGGGACTCTGCGGCGAGTCGCTCTCGGGCGGCCGTGACCAGCGCGCGAAGGTCGCGTGCGTCGCGCCAGCTTTGGAGCTGCTCCGTCA
>JANNBP010000213.1:0-16127 GCA_031385555.1 Deltaproteobacteria bacterium
AGGGCGCGAAACACGTGCTCGACGGCGAAGTAGCGCTTCTCGTCGAGCAACTCGCGCAACAGCTCGCCGCTCTGCGTGGTGTTCGGCACCAGCTGGTCGGCCAGGGTCGCATAGCGTGCGGCATCGCCGAGCGCCCGACGTGCGTACTCGCGGATCGTCCCGGCGTCGACGGGAAGACTCGGATCGTCGGTGCGCATCCGGCCGAGCGCCCGCAGGATCTTGAACTCGGTGGTGCCGTCGGGCTCGCGCAGCAACCGTCCGACCAGCGCCGTCGCAGCTTCGCGGGTCTCGAAGCGGCTGAGCGTGCGCGGGATGTGGCGGCGCACGTTGAGCGGGGTCCGAGGATCCTCGAGTGCGGCGACCAGGCGCTCGAGGCCGCGTTCACCGGACGCGATCCAGACGCGGCGCACCTCGCTGCGAAGGCGCGGATCGGCGAGCAGCCCGAGCAGCCGATCCGGTTCGACGAGCTCCGGCACGCGGACGAGCACGCGCAGGGCCTCGCGATTGACCACGGGCTCGCGGCGCGCGAGTAGCTCGAGCAGCACGCCGCGGAACCGCGGGCTCGGCGCCAGCGCGATCGCACGGGCGAGGGCAAGCCGGTCCTCGCTCGAACCGGCGAGGAGAGCAGCGATCCCCTCCTCGCGATCGGGTGCGGGAGTACTCGCGACCAGCGCGGCCGCGCGAACATCGGCATGGCGGTCCCCGAGCGCCGCGGCCACGCGTTCGTGATGGCAGCCCACTCGCGCCGCGGTGGCGAGCGCCGCGGCGCGGATCTGCGGATCGCGGTGATCGAGGAGATAGCCGACGACACGCGCGATCTCCGGGCGTGGATTGCGCGCGATCAACGCGAGTGCGCGTCGCACGACGGCTTCGCTCGGGTGATAGAGTACGAGCGCCGGGATGTGGCTCGCACCACCGAGGAGATCGAGGGCCGCGAGGGCCTCGGCTTCGTCGGGGCTCGACAGCGACTCCGAGAGCATCTCGATCGACGTCGCGTCCAGGTCGGGCAGCTGCACGTCGCGCTGGATCTCGCCCGCGCGCAGCGTGTCGCGGAACTGATGCACGTAGCCGACGCGGACGAACGCGATCGTCGCGAGCCACCCGGCGGCGACCACGCCGGTGACCAGCGCGAACGTGCGGACATCGGCGTCGAGGGCGACCAACGCGAACACCACCAGCGCCGCAGCGGCCTGACCACCGCGCTGCCCGATCGCGTCGGCGAGCGGCTTGACCCGATCGCGGAGCTGCGCCGGGAGCGGCACGTAGAGGATCTCGCTGACCACGCGATGCAGACTGTGGCGCAGGCTGCCGTCACCGAGCTTGAGGGCGACGATCGCGATCAACGCGCCGGTCATCGCGAAGCCGAGCGCACTCGCGATCAGGATCAGCGGCAGCACCACCGCCGCACCGCCGACGCCGAGCTTGTTGAGGACTCGGCGGGTCAGCACGAGCTGGATGACGAGCCCGATCACGTTGAGCCCGGCGTAGATCGAGCCGAACGTCGAAGCGAGGTCTTCCGCAGCGACGCGCTCGCCGACCGTCGACTTGAACGTCAGATCGCCGAGCGTCAGCGCGACCGTGGAGACCAGGCCGAGGACGATCAACCACCGCACGTAGCGCTGCGGCGGATTCTTCTCGGTGGCGACGTGGTGGCGATACGCGCGCAGCTCGGTGGGCCGCGGGGCCAGGATCGTCGCGACGACGGTGACCAGCCCGAAGGCAACGGCACCACACCCGACGAGGACCGTCGCGGGCAGGATCTGGCCGAGCAGCGCGGCGAACACCGAGCCGACCATCGCGCCGAGGATGCCACCCGCACCGATCGTCGCGAAGGCGGACTTCGCCTCGGCGATGCGCCAGCTGCGATCGACCATCGTCCAGAACGACGGGACCACCAGCGTGGCCACGACGCCGGTCCACACGTAGAGGACGAACACCACCCAGTGCGCGAACGAGATCGTCACCGCGATCACCGAGGTACCGATCACCGAGGCGATCAGGAAGCCGATCGTCATCGAGCGTGGATCGCGCTTGCTCGCGAGCCGGCGAAATGCCGACACCGCGATCAGCGCGGTCCCGGCGATCGCGAGGTACGCCCAGGCGAGCTTGTCGGGTCCGAGCTCCGCGAGGAACAACGCATCGCGCGCGGTCTCGAGGATCGCGTGCGCCACCATGATCCCGAACAGGATCACGGTGGGCGCGAGGATCCTGCGAGACGGCAAGTTCACGTGCTTGCCTCGACGGTCTCGCGCTTCGCGGGCGCCTTCTCGCCGCCGTCGTCCGGACTGATCTCGCGGTGCTTGCGGGCGATACCGATCGCGAACGCCACCCAACCGAGGACCAGCACGACGTTGACGAACGCGAACTCGCGCGCACCGGCTCCGAGCAAGTGGAGGCCGGCCCAGATGACGAGCGCGGCAAGCATGTCGCCGCCGCGAACGAAGAACGTATCGATCGCTGCCTTCGCCTTGTACTTGGTCGCGCGGTCGGTCGGCAGGAACAGCGCCTGGCGCACCGTGTTCTGCAGCGAGTAGTCGGTGGCGTTCTCACCGATCTTCGCGAGTCGGATCAGCGCGAAGCCTCCGACGATGCCGATCATGCCGTAGGCGAGGAACGCGATCAGCGGCAGCGCGAACAGCGACCGCCGCACGCCCACGTACTTGATGATGCGCGAGACCAGGAATGCCTGGACCAGGAAGCCGATCAGGTTCACCCAGAAGAAGAAGTCGGCGTAGAACGCCTTGATCGCCTCGCGCTTGGCATCGCCTTCGGTGGCGCCCAGCTGCGCGGCGTAGTCCGATGCGGCGGTCGACAGGATGTACTCGCCCGTCGTGTTGACGAGGTTCGCGATGACCAGCATGCCGGCGATCAGCAGCAGATAGTTGTCGCGCAGCACCAGCGAGAAGCCGCCCGCGCCGGAGATCGGCTCGGCCGCCACACTCTCCGAGCCGTGTTCCGAACCCTTGTCCTTCTGCTGCGCCACGTGGAGGCGCTCGATCAGGTTGAACAGCACGACACTGCCGACCAGGATGCCCGCGGCGACGAGCATCATCGCGTAGGTGTCGGCGAGCTTGGTCAGCTTCGGTCCGACGATGGCCCCCGCCGAGCCGCCGATCGCGATGATCGCGAACAACCGCTTGCCCTGCTCCTCGGTGTAGAGGTCGTTCGCGTACGACCAGAACTGCGAGATCAAGAAGATGCTGACCAACCCGAGCCAGACGAAGAACGGCAGGCCCACCGGCAAGCCTGCTGTCCCGGCGACGAAGAAGCCGAACAGCGACGCCATCACCAGCGCGTAGCAAAGGTTGATCAGGCGGATGCGGCGGACGCGATTCGCGAGCGCGCCGTAGGCAGGGACCACGCCGAGGAGCAACACCGCCATCACGCCTGTCGCGTACGTCTTGAGCTCTTCTCCATCGAGGCCGAACGCCCCATCGGACAGGATCAGCCCCTCGCGTGCCGTCTTCATGACGTAATAGCTCGTCAGGATCAGAAACACGCACAGCATCATGAGCACGGCGATGACGCCTTCACCGGCGCTCACCTTCGCGAATGGGCGCAACAGCCGGTCGACACGAGTTTCCTGCAACATTGAAACGAGCGGTGCAATGGGAATGCCTAGGACCCTTTCTGGTTCGCTGTCCCTCACGCGCACACGAGCTTGGTGGTCACGTGCGCTTCGTCGGGCGAGAACCCTGACGTCATCGCTCGACTCGCTCGTGGTCGCGCGCTGAGAAGCCTCCCTAGGCCTTGGCACGTGCCGCGCAGAGGCCCTCCCCGTGCACCACCTCGCTGTGCTCCTGCTGCTCACTCGGGTTGCCGCCGCTGACCCGGCGATGGCCGAACCCGTCGATCCACCGTCGGAGGCCACCGCCAAAGAGGTGCGTGGAGCCCCGGTACCGGGCGAGGAAAGCGGGCGCTTGGATCACGAGCCCGGTGAAGGTGTGGCGCGCAAGCTCGGTCGGGCCATCCTGTGGGTGCCGCGACTTCCGATCGTGCTCGCCATGAAAGGCGTGCGCGGAGCGTTCTACCTGCAGGACCGTTACAACGTCGCGGAGATCGCCGACGAGTTCCAGACCGAGGACAAGAAGATCGCGTTCTTCCCGAGTGCCTTCGCCGAGACCGGCTTCGGACTCAACGTCGGCATCCGCGCGTCTCTCACGGATCTGATCTCCAAGGAGCAGATCTCCGGACGCGTCGGTATTGGCGGACGGGATCGCTGGATCGCCGAGCTCGGGGTGAGCCGTCGCTTCGGACCTGTCGACGTCTCGGTCTCCGGTCGTCGCGAAGCGCGCGACAACGATCCCTTCTTCGGCTACGGCAACACGGACCTCACCACCCCGGAGATGCCGATCGATCCCCTCACGGCAGGCGTTGGTGCGGCGGCGGTGTTTCGATCTCGCCTGCTGCGCGGGGTCGCGACCGCATCTGTCAAGCTGCCGCAACACTTCACCCTGTCCGCGACCACGGCGGTCGTGCAGCGCGAGCTCGACGGCACCGCTGGCGCAACCTCGATCGACGCGGTGTTCGATGTCGGCGCTCTGCCCGGCTTCCTCAACACCACGTCGTACCTCCACAACGAGCTCACCGTCGCGTGGGACACCCGGCATCGAGCGAGCCGGTGGGACGGTCACGGGATTCGCAGCGCCGGCGGCTTGGTCCTCGGCTTCGCAGACTACCAGCACGGCCTCGACGAGGAGCCCGACTTCGTCCGCTACGGCGTCGACCTCCAGCGCATCGTTCGCCTCGCGAGAGGACCGCGCTTGCTCGAGTTTCGCCTCTACGGCGAAGCCGTGACGGGCGCGCGCGACGAGGTGCCGTTCACCGAGCTGCCGCGGCTCGGCGGATCCAACCTGCTGCGCGGCTACGTCGCCGGACGATTTCGCGATCGGCTCGCCGCGGTCGGTCAGGTTCGCTATCTGTGGCCGGCGCTGTCGTGGCTCGCGCCATCGATCTTCGTCGACGCGGGTCGCGTGTGGGCGAGCTACGACGACCTGTCGCTACGCGGGATGCGTGTCGGCTTCGGCGGCGGCATCGAGGTCTACGGTCGCGGCGGCCTGGCACTGCGCGCCGAGCTCGCGTCGTCGATCGACGGCGGGGTGGTCGGCGTCCTGATGTTCGAGCCCGCCTTCAACGCTCGGATGGAGCACCACTGATGCGCTCTCTAGTTCTCCTCGTTCTCGTCGCGTGTGCATCGCGAACCCCGCTCGAGCAGGTGCGGTTCGCGAACCAGGATCCGGTGTGGCGCGTCGACGACCGCAGGGACGTCCCGACGCCGCCGCACAAGAACAGCTTCCATCGCTACGCGTATCACTTCAACAGCTACTACCAGCACGTCAAGAAGGCGTTCTCGCTTCGTGGCGATCGGCGCGCTCGCGGCGTCAATGCGCTCGACGAGGTTCCGGACTCGACCTGGTTCACGAACCGGATCGGTGCCCGCGAGATGTCACCCGACGAGATCCGCCGGGGTCCTTCGCCGAGTACGCCAGAGGCACACCTGCCGTGGACGATCGTCAAGGCGAAGGTCGGCGGCACGCAGGTCGGCTTCATCGTCGAGGACGCCCGCGGCGTGAAGTTTCTCCTCAAGTTCGACACCGCCGCGCTCCCCGAGCTCGAGACCGGCGCCGACGCGATCGTGGCGCGCTTGCTGTGGGCCGCCGGCTACAACGTGCCCGCCGATCACATCGTGTACTTCACGCGCGCGGATCTGAAGATCAAGCCCGGCGTCAAAGGGCTCGACGTGGCCAAGGTCGACAAGGCGCTCGAGCGCGTCGCGATCGATCACGGCAAGATCCGCGGCATCGCGTCGGTGTTCATCGCCGGCGAGATCCTCGGCGGAACGGGCCGGCTCGGCACGCGGAAGGATGATCCCAACGATCGCATCCGCCACGAGCTGCGCCGCGATCAGCGCGGTCAGGCGGCGCTGTTCGCCTGGCTCGCGCACACCGACACCAAGGAAGACAACACGCTCGACACCTGGCAGGAGGATCCGAGCGACCCGAAGATCCACTACGTCAAACATTACCTGCTCGACTTCGGCAACGCCCTCGGCGCCGACGTGCTGCTCAGCAATCACCTCTATCTCGGTCACCACTACGAGATCGATCCCGCGATGGCGTTGATGCAGATCGCGAGCTTCGGGCTGATCCAACGTCCCTGGGAGACCCGCACGGTGAGCCCGCTGCGAGGCGTCGGCCTCTACGGCATCGACGACTACGACCCCGCGACCTGGAAACCGAGCACACCGGCACAATTGCCGGTGATCTGGGCCGACCATTACGACAAGTTCTGGGGCTCGAAGATCCTGATCAGGTTTACCCGCGAACAGCTCGCGGCGGCCGTCGACGCGGCGCGCTTCACGGATCCGCGGGCCTCGGAATTCCTGACCAACATGCTGATCGCGCGGCAGCGCAAGACCGCGCAGCACTGGTTCGCCCAGGTCAATCCTGTCGACGACTTCACGTTCAAGGACGGAGCGCTGTGCTTCACCGACCTCGCGATCAAGCACGAGCTGACGCAGCGACCGACCACGTTCGTGGTCACGGCGTTCGATTCCGACGGCAAATCGCTCGGCGTTCGCAGCGCGGTCTCGCCCGACCGGCTCGGGCGCGCGTGCCTCGAACCGAAGCTCGCATCACGCACCGACCGCTACACCATCGTGCAGATCGAGAATTCGCGCGGCATGCCCGGCACCCTCGTCTACTTGGCGGTGGCGAGTGGTCAGCCGCGGGTGATCGGCCTGCACCGGTTGTAGCGACCCGTAGCGACCCGTCCCGGTCAGTACCAGCCCGCACGCTGCCCACCGACGAGCAACGCGATCAGCGCGAGGTTGAGCGCGAGTCCGAACCGGGTCGTGGGCAACTGGAGGATGCACAACGTCAGAGATGCTCCGGCGAGTCCCATCGTCAAGGCGGGCCACCACGACGCATTCGCGACCGTCCCCACCGCGGCCACAGAGAACAGGATCGCGCCTGCGAGCCACATCAGACCCACGAGCTTGATCCAGCTGGGCCCGAAATCGATGCGGTTCCCGATCACCGTCGTGCGCGTCGGCGCCCATGCACCGAGGAACCCGACGATGTGGGCGACACCGTGCGCGAGCAGGAACATGGCGAGCAAGATCCGCATGACGGACGACACTGCAGCGGGTGTGCCGGCGACTCACCGACGCGCCACCGCACGTGCGCCGGCAACTCGCGCGCCTCGACAGCACCTACCGGCAACGCTTGCGCGGTCGCGCACGGGCGAGCGGTCGGTTTTGCAGCTTGGGTTGGACCGCGGACTGCACCGAGCCTCCCCATGATCGGCAAGATCCTGTGCCCCGTGGATTACTCCGCCCCCTCCCAGGCCGCGTTGCGGTTGGCCGCACGGCTGGCCGCGGCGAACGGGTCGGAGCTGGTGGTCGCCCACGCGTTCCACTACCCGGCGGTCGCCGCTGCGAACGAGACCCCGCTCCCGGACGTCTCGATCAACCTGGTGCGCGAGGACGAGAAGCGAGGACTCGAAGCGGCGGTCCACGAGGCCCGCCAGCTCGGCGCCACGAAGGTGACCAGCGAGTTCCTCGAGGGTTCGCCGTGGCACGAGCTCGTCGATCTCGGCGCGGCACAGCATGCCGACCTGATCGTGATCGGCACCCACGGTCGCACCGGCTTGAAGCGGTTGGTGATCGGTTCGGTCGCCGAGAAGGTCGCTCGTCACGCGCTCTCGTCGGTGCTGGTGGTTCGCAACAACCCCGACGGGCCGCGCTTCGATCACGTGCTCTGCCCGATCGACCTGTCCGAAGACTCGTCGCAGATGGTCGAGCGCGCCGAGCAGCTCGCCCAGCCGAACGGGATCGGGATCGACCTGCTGCACGCGATCCAGCTGCCCCTCGCCGCGTCGGGAGATCCGATGCTCGTCGATCACATCGCCGAGCTGGATGCGCGGGCCACGGCGCAGCTCGAGCGCTATGGGGATGAGGTTCGCGGGCGCAAGCGGATCGGGGTGCGCACCGAGGTCCTGACCGGCAATCCCTCGGAGCTGATCCTCGCGAAGGCCGAAGCAGACCGGTCGATCGACCTGATCGCCGTCGGTTCGCACGGCCGCACCGGCTTGAAGCGCCTGGTGATGGGCTCCGTCGCCGAGAACCTCGTCCGCCACGCACCGTGCTCGGTGCTGGTGGTTCGCGGTCGCAGCTAGTCAGCGCGCCGCATGCGCGGGGTGTGTCACATCGACACGTGTGGGTCGCGCTTCGTTCGCGCACTCGATGCAGACCGTCGCCGTCGGCAGCGCATCTAGCCGCGCGTCGCCGATCTCCTCACCACACGTTAGGCACTCGCCATACGTGCCTGCGTCGAGCCTTCGCAGCGCCTCGACCACGTCGCCGAGGACCCGCGCGTCGGTCTCGCCGAGGCGCGCAACCACCGTGGCATCCCACTGTTCCGTGGCGCGCTCGACCATCTCCGCATCGCGAGCACCGAGCTGCTCGTCGGCGCGGTCGAGCTCGTCGCGATACCGCAGCATCAACTGGTGGCGTTGACGCATCAGCCGTTGCCTGATCAATCGGGTCTTCATGACCACGCAGGGCGTGCATCGCGCGCGCCACCGCGACACGAGCGCACGACTCCTACGATCACGCCGCGATCCGAGACGACGTGAGGGCCCGTGCCGAGCTTGGTTGCGCGTCGGGCCCTGAAGCCACGTCGCCGCGGTGCTCAGCGACGAGCGCGACGCGCGCGCGGGCGGTCGATCTTGTGCGACGGCTGCGGGCGATAACGCGCCGTGTATCCACGCGGACGGTAGTGCGTGTAGCGACGCGTATCGCCGATCCGCACGACTGCGATCGGTGCGCTCGCCGTCACCCAGCCACCGGTGTAGTACTGCGAGCGGAACCAACCGCCCTCGTAGTTCCACCAGTAAGACCCATCCGAGTAGAAGATGGGCTCGTCGTAGTCGGCGATCACCGAGACACCCGGCGACACCATGACGAGATCAGGTGTCTGCACGGTGGCCGAGGCGGAATAGGTCGCCGTTCCAGCACACGCCGTCGCGAAGGTAAGGGCAGCTAACAGTAAGAGTCTGCGCATGCCCCGAACACAAGCATCCGGCGTGCCGACGCAGGTGTGTCAGGACAGCCCCATCGCAGCGCGGCAGGTCTTCGTGTAGAGGTCGCGAAACAGATTCTGCGGATCCGTGATCGCCTTCACGGCATCGTAATTCGGCTTGTTGAAGATCTCCCAGAACTCGCTCTCGCCGTAGTAGTTGTGCGCGATCAACGTCTTGATCCCACCGAGCTCGCGCAGCTTCTCTTCCATCATGCGGTGGTAGTTCTTGTCGCCACGCTGCTTCATCCCGTAGATCGCGAGATCGAGGAACAGCCCGTCCTCGTTGCGTCGCCAGTACTCGTCGGGCAACCACTCGTAGTCGTGAACGCGCTTGTACGGCACGCACCACAGCGGGAAGTGGCCGAGCTCGCGCGTGTACCACTCGAGGAACTCGGGCACCTTCGAGAACGGCACGAACACGTCGAGCGTGATCGTCGGCTTCTTGTCGTTCAGCATGAAGTGAAACGTTTCCCCGAGTCGGAGCCACTCCGACGACGCCATGAACTTGCCGAACAGCAGCCGGCCGATGAACGAAGTGGGGCGCACGTTGGTGACGCCGCGGTCGTACCGGAACACGTAGTCTGTCGTCGTCAGGTAGTCATCCGCGCGCGTCGCCGTGCTCTGGTAGTAGACCCTCAGCCAGTCGTACGTGTTGGTATACGGCGCGTCGTCGACGAAGTAGCCAACGCTCAGCACGTACAGCTCGGGGGTGTGGATGATGCCGTCCATGAAGTCGACATCGCGCTTCTCGTAGTGACGCTGGATCGCGCGCTGATAGCCATCGAGCGTCGCGTACTTCTCGTAATAGACGTGGACGAACGGCTTTGCCGGCACGAGCTTGAACGTCAGCTTCGAGATGATGCCGAGCGTACCGAACGCGCCGTGCACCATCTGGAACACCAGGGCGTGCTGATTGTCGGGCGTGCACGTCAGCACCTCGCCGGTCGCGGTGATCACCTCGTACTCGAGACACGTGTCGTGAAAGCCACCGTGGACGAACGACATCGACTCGATCGAGCAGCCCGCCACCGCGCCGCCGATCGTGATCGTCTTGAGCTCGGGCACGACGATCGGGATCAGGCCGTGCGGCAGCGTCGCCGCGACGAGATCGCAGAACGTCACGCCTGACTCGGCCACGCAGATCCGGTTCACCGGATCGACCTCGAGGATCTCGGTCAGATCGCCGAGATCGATCTTCGCGTCCTTGCGGCGCAGGTCGTTCGCCTTCGGCACCTGGTGGGCGACGGCCTTCTTCTTGAGCGACAGCGGCTTCCCCGGCGGGTGGGCACGAAGTTGCTGGACGATGCGCGCAACCTTGGCGCTATGGGAGGTCACACGCGAGTCGTACCACTCGTGCGCGCTGACTACGTGGTCTGGTCGGACGTCTCGGGCGCGTCACCGTCGTCGATCGCCGGCGGCGCAGCCGACTGCTCGAACGCCTCGAGGCGGCGATACAGCGAGCGACGGTCGATGCCGAGGGTCCTCGCCGCGCGCGTCTTGTTGCCACGCAACAGCGCGAGCACGTGACGGATGTAGCGACGCTCCATCTCGTCGAGCGTGATCAGCTCGCGCGGCGAGCCGATCGCGACGGCGAGCTCGTTACCGTGGGTCTGGATCTTCTGCGGCAGATCTTCGACGGTGATCTCGTCGAGGCGGCACAGCGCGACCGCGCGCTCGAGACAGTTCTCGAGCTCGCGCACGTTGCCCGGCCAGTCGTAGCGCATCAGGAGGCGGGCAGCGGCCGACGAGATGCCGACGACCGGCTTGTGGTTGCGCGCCGCGGTCCGCTGGAGGAAGAACTGCGCGAGCACCAGGATGTCGCTGCCGCGAACACGCAGCGGCGGCACCGGGATGGCGACGACGTTGATCCGGTAGTAGAGGTCCTCGCGGAACCGCTTGCGGCGGACTTCCTTCTCGAGGTCGCGGTTGGTGGCCGTGATGACGCGCGCCTGGAAGTGCATCTCCTCGTCGCCGCCGACCGGCCGCACCATGCGCTCTTGCAGCGCGCGCAGCAGCTTGGATTGCATGTCGAGCGGCATCTCGCCGACTTCATCGAGGAAGATCGTGCCGGAACCCGCCTGCATGAACAGGCCGTGCCGCGCGGTCTTCGCGTCGGTGAACGCACCGCGGACGTGCCCGAACAGCTCGCTCTCGAGGAGCGGTGCCGGCATCGCCGCGCAGTTGACGGCGATGAACGGCTGATCGCGTCGGGGCCCCTGATCGTGGAGGGCCTTGGCGACCAGCTCCTTGCCGGTGCCGGACTCGCCGAGCACGAGCACGGTGGCGTCGCTGTCGGTGACCCGAGCGATCATCTCCATCGTCTTCTTGATCGCCGGGCAGTCACCGAGGATCGTGTTCGTGGCGTTCTGGTGCACCGTCGTGCGCAGCCGCTTGACCTCTTTTTCGAGGGCGACGTGGTCGAGGGCACGAGACACCGCGAGCGAGAGGGCGTCACCCTCGACGGGCTTCGAGATGTAGTCGAACGCGCCGGCACGGATCGCCTCGATCGCGATGTCGAGGCTGCCGGCGCCCGTCAGGATGATCACACGTAGTGCAGGGTGTTCTTCGCGCAGCCTCGTGGCGAGCTCGATGCCCGTGGTGCCCGGCATGCGAACGTCGCTGATCACGACCGCCGCGTCGCGCGTCTTCAGCCAAGCGAGGCATTCGTCCGCCGAGTAGAAGCCGTGGGCATCGAAGCCGCGCCGCCGGAGCGTGTCGCGGATCGAGTCGGTGGTATCGGGGTCGTCATCGACGACCAAGACGGCGCCGCCTGGTCCTGAACGAGTAATGGTCACGTGATCCCGCTGGCTAAGGGTTCCGCATGTGACGGCGAGGAGCCATCCAGCGAGTGGCGCCATCGCCGGAACTGGCGATACGCGAGACATGCAGCGCCGATGATGCGATCGGAGTCGACCACCGAGGTCGAGGTGGTCTCGAGCGACTGCCCGAAGCTCCACCACATCTCGCCGACCGAGCCGGCGTAACACTGGAGGTAGGTCGATGCGAACGCCATGTCGCCGGGGAGCGAGTCCGCGAGCCGCCGAAACAGGCGGGGATGAGCGAGGGTCGCGCGCTCGACGACGAACGCCCAGCCCATGCCATCGCGGACGTCGACGAACGCCGGCACGACGCACTGAGGGAGCGCGTCGATGTCGGGCTGCTTGAAGTGGAGCGACTGCAGATCGTGACCGAGCAAGCGATGCTTGCGCAGCCGGCGCGGATCGATCACCTGCGGTAACCCGGGCACCGTGCCGAGGGCACGCTCGAGCGGGCTGATGAACCCGTACCAGCGAGCCAGATACCGGCCATAGGCCGGTGCGGAGATCTCGCGCAGCAAGTGTTCTCCTTCACCCTCGATCTCGTCGTGGAGACCTTGGGTTTCGTCGGTCAGACGATCGAGGAGGCGGGTCACGGATCCTCGGAGGGTTGCGAACGCCATACCCAACGGTTGCCCCACAACCGCCTGATCACTGGAGGTCCGCGCTCACCGGATCGTGGCGGGGCCGCACATTG
This sequence comes from Deltaproteobacteria bacterium, assembly GCA_031385555.1. Taxonomy (GTDB): domain Bacteria; phylum Myxococcota_A; class Polyangia; order Haliangiales; family Haliangiaceae; genus JABFXX01. Next base: position 12,597 of record JANNBP010000213.1, read on the forward strand.
CGCGGCAACGACCCAACGAAAGCCGTGGGGTTGCGGGAGGATCTACCTCGGTGATTTTCGAGTCAGGCGAGCAAGGGCCGGACGGCATCGGCCAGCGGATCGCTCACGCAGATCCGGTTCGACGTGTGGAGGATCGTGTTGCACGTGACGATGCCGCGCGCACCGGCCGCGATCAATTCGTCACCGACGGCATCCGCGAACACCGCGTGGATCGCGATGCACATCGGCGGTGCACTGCCCGCCGCGCACAGCTGCTTGGTGGCCTCCAGCATGGTGCGCCCCGTCGACACGATGTCGTCGATGATGATCGGTGTGTGACCGTTGAACGTGTAGTCGGGTGCCGACACCGAGACATCGCGATCACCGCGCCGCGTCTTCTCGAGGATGACGAACGGGGCGCCGCAGCGCTCCGCGACCGCACTCACCCATTGCACGCTCTCGGCATCCGGACCGACGAGCACGGGGTGCGTGATCTCCGCGCTCACCCACGCAGCGATCGACGAGGCCGAACGCACCACCGTGGTCGGGATCGAATACACGGTGTGGAGCGAGTCGTAGCGATGCAGGTGAGGGTCAACCGTCGCCATCCAATCGACCACCGTCGACACCAGCTTGCCGAAGTACTCCGCGGTCACGCCCTCGCCGGGCCGGAACCGATTGTCCTGCCGCATGTAGGCGAGGTACGGCGCGATCAAGCCGACGCGCGTTGCCCCCAGGTCACGCGCAGTTCCTGCGAGGAAAGCCACCTTGAGGAAGCTGTCGTGGGTGAGGTTGCCGACGATCGCGACATTGTTCGGGATCGAGGCGTGATCGATGCGAACGCAAACCTCGCCGTCGGGGAACTGGTGGAGCTCCGGGATCACCACGTCGCAACCGAGGCGTTGCGCGAGGCGTCGTGCGTGTTCCACGCCGTCAGGAAGTGCGAGCAGCATGGCCACGCCCCATGCTAGCAAACCGCGCGCCGCAGTTGGGCGACGCTCACGTCGGCATCACTTCGCGGTGAGCGCTTGTTTCGCCGCGTCGTAGCTCGTCTGTTTGGTGTGCACGCCACGCTTGACCTGCTCGCTGAACTGCTCGTCCATCAGCAGGTCGCCGTCCGCGACCAGCTTGTGGGACCAACTACCGTCGCCGACGGTAAGCACGTCCTTGCCGCCCTCCGACGACCAGGCGCACTTCTCGTCGGAGCCGCTCCAGCGCTCCATCATGTTGCTCCACTTCTTACACGCGCCCTTGTCGTCGATCGTGTGGACGGTCTCCATGCCGATCGTGCAGACCACCGCGGTCTTGCCCTTGCGGAGGCCCGCCGAGCCTTCGGCTGCGAGCAGCTTGCCGTCCTTGATCACGAACTGCTTCGTGTGGGACGAGGTGCCGCCCTTCATCGCGCCTTCGGTGATCGGCTGCTTGAAGGTCGCGGTGCACGGCGAGTCGAGCTCGAACCCGAGCGGGAACTCCTGCTTGCCGTCGAACGCCTTCGCGCCGTCGCCCTTGATGTCGAGCGCGACCAGCCCGTCGGAGAGCTTGATCGTGTCGGAGAGGTTCATCCGTGTGGTCCACGCGCCCTGCCAGGCGTCGAGCGCGTTGGCGGCGGCGAACCCCGACATCTCCGGCGGGAGGTTGCCTCCTCCTCCGCCCGCGCTTCCGCCCTTGCTGCTACACGCCGCGATCGTCAGGATCAGGCCGCATTTCCACATGCGGACATCGTCGCACGCTTGGGGCTGGCGCCGTCTGCCGCGTGCACAGGGTCACGTGCTCGTGCACATCCGCGTCGTTCCTCTACGAATCGGCGAACGACAGGTCGAGCACGACGACTTGTCGATTCGCGGTCGCTACAGCGGCTTCAAGCGGGTGACGCGCAGGAGCAACGGAATCACCTTGCGGCTCGTCACGATCGCCATGTGATCGTACTGCGAGCGCACGTAGAGCAGCTTCGCGCGGCGCTCCGCCTTCGAGAAGCCACCGAGCGTGTCCGGGAACTTCTCGCGCGCGACGGCGAACTTGTACTGCTGCGAGAACCCGACCGACGACCGCGCGACCGCCGCACCGACGACGATCAGCTTGTGCTCGTCGGCGCGCTTGCCGCTCTTGATGAACTCGTCGAACGCCTTCTCGCCGCCGTACATCGCGTCGAGCAGGATGATCTGATCGACGAGCTTGTGATCGACCCACTGCATCACCGTGCGAAACGCACCCGAGTGGCCCATCACCACGATCGGACCGTCCGGCATCTTGAGGTTCGCGCGAGACACCGCCTTGCGGAGATCCGTCAACGCGGCCCACTTGACGTTGTCCTCGTTGCTCCCCGGTGCTTCGGGCACGATGAACATCGCGTTCTGGCGGCTCATCTTGAACTGCCGCGCGAGCTGGTATTCCTTCCACGCGTTGTCGACGTCGGTCCAGTAGCCGTGGACGTACACGACGGTGCCGGCCGTCGCGCGATCGTAGCCATCCGGCGTCCACACGTGGACCGCACCCGCGGTCGTCTTGATCCGCCAGTGCTTGCCGCCCTCGATGCGATCCTCGGCCTTGTCGAGCTTCGAGACGCCGTCGTCCTTCACCCATTGCCCGCGGTTGATCAGCGTGCGCTTGGTGATCTGCGGCATCCTCGCCGCAGGCTGGGTCGGCGACGTCACGGGACCGTTTTCACCGGGCGTGCCCGGCTCGTCGGTCGCGATGTCTTCTTTCGGCATCGGGTCTTCCGCGAAGGCAGACCCGCCGAGTAGAGCGACGATCAGGGCGACCGAGAGGAGTTTCATTTCTTGCTCTCCAACTGCGTGATCATGAGATGGATGTTCCCTTTGCTATCGGGATACCCGTAGCGGAACGGGAGCTTGCGATACGGCTGGCTGGCCCACAGCTTGACCATGTTCGCCGAGATGTTCTGGTCCGCTTCCTCGAGGAACGCGCCCTGAAACCGGCCGTACGTGGTCTGCGTGAAGCCGGCCTTCTTGGCCCACTTGTTCTCGATGCCGGTGGCGTCCGACATCATGAAGGTCATGTTCGCGAGCAAGTAGTCTTTGATCTTCGAGAAGCCGTCGAGCCAGATCAGATAGCTCGCCGCCTTGGTCATCGCGGCGATCTTGCCCTTGCTCTGCAGGTGCTTCTCGAGCTGCGAGCCGCTAAATCCCTTGTCGCCGAGGTTCCACGCGAAGTGGCGATGCGTGATCACCGGCGCCTTCGGATCCCCCGCCTTGCGGAACTGGAGCTCCATGTTGTCCCACGCGACCGACCAGTCGGTGTCGACCCAGCTGCCCTTGACGCGCTTCGCGGTGGTCTTCGCGAGGGCTTCGATGTCAGCTTGCGAGTAGTAGATGACTTTCCCGTCGTCGGAGAGCTTGAAGAACTTGAGCGCGACCGGCTCGTAGCCCATCGCCGCCATGCCGGTGAGATGGAACGAGAGCTGGCCCGGGATACCGCCCTTCTCGAGCTTGCGCATGTTCTCGCTGGTCGAGTCGTGCAGCTGGAGCAGGCCGCTCACGCTCGAGCGGAAGTCGGTCAGCGCCTGCTTGAGCTGCGCCTTCTTCACGAGCTTGG
>JANNBP010000231.1:0-1767 GCA_031385555.1 Deltaproteobacteria bacterium
CCATCCAGGTCACCCTTGTGTTTCGCGTGCGCGCACCTCTCCTCCATTCGTGGAAAGTGTTCGCTCATTTCGACAGCAGCGGACATCGTCAGAACGCAGATCACTCGCCGGTGAGCGAGTCGTGCCCGACATCGATTTGGAAGGCCGGCGACCTTCTCGTCGATCGGTTCTCGGCGACGCTGCCGTTCCCGGAGACGTTCGCGATCAAGATCGGCTTCTTCCGCCCAAGCGAAGCGGACGGGCCATGGCAGAACCTCACCGGCGCCGGCGATCTTACGGGCGTACACCTTGGCACTATTGCGGCCACAGCCCCCGAATGACTTGCCCTCGCACGTCAGGCTCATCGTGAAGCGGCTGAGAAGATACGCCGTGTCTAACGCAGCAATTTCTCAGCGATCGTTCGAATTCGTGCGAGGGCTTTCGAAACAGGGCTGTGATTCTGATATCCGAGCTCGGCGGCGATGTCGGCGACGCGCGTGACGCCAGCACGCAAGCACACGATCACGCGCCGCTCGCGCGGATCAGCGACCGCGAACATGTTCTTCCAGAGCATCGAGTCGACGATCTCCGCATCGGGTCCGTGGACGGCCGTCGTGTCGTGCAACTCGACGAACGAGACGCGCATCTTCGACCGTTTTCGAAACAGCTTGCGTTCGAAGTCCTCTTTCGCGCGACTCCAGCATGGCGAGAAATCGTCGCGTTCTCGACCTGAGCGGATCGCATCAATGATCGCGCGCAGGCGGCCGACGCTGTCGGCGCGCTCGACGAGGTTCTTGGTCACCTCCCACGCGCTTTCTTCGCCGTACCAAAGCTCTCCGCCCTTGCGGGGTCTCTGGACCTCGATCGCTTCGGGTAGTGTGGCCTGGATCCGAATCCGGTCGGCCTCGATCGTCTCGGGCTTGTAGTCATCGTCGGTGATCGCGCACCGCGAATAGTCCTGCAGCATCTCCTCGATCGCTGCGTCGAGGTGGGGGAACCAGAAGTCGAGGTCGTGAGCCAGAAGAACGAGCGAGTCCTTGTCGGCGAGCGCTCGCATCGGTGACGCGGGAGACAGCAGCGGCCACACGTGGTGCGCGAACGCTTTTCGTAGCCGGGCCGTCTCCGACGACGAACCTCCGTCGGCCTTGCCCCAGCCCGGGGACGGTGGCCACATGCCGCGATCGCGGATCGGCAAGCGGTAGTGGCGCACCGTGCGGTGTGGCAGCAGATGATAGAGCCCGTCGTACGCGAGGTTGCGCTCTCCCGGCACAGACGGAATCAGGCGGAGCTCGAAGTCGTCGCTACCGGTCTCGAGATGCGCCGCGAGCGCATCGGGAACGTAGCGCCGTAGGCGGTCCGGCTCGAAGTAGCTGACGCGGTGGGATCCGGATTCCCAAGTCATGCCCCACTGCGCGAAGAAGCCGGCCGCGCTCGTACGCGACTCGCCGCTCTGCATTGGCACCGGCACGTACACATACTCGCGGCGCGTCGGGCGCGTCTTTGGAACAAGAACGAGCCGCTGCATGAATGCGGCGGACAAGTTGCGCATGGCCGGGAAAGTCTCGGGGTCCATGGGGATCTTCATCATGCCCTCCCTACGACTGCCGGGACGAAAACCGTTCCGGGATGTTGTCTGGCTGGCCGGTCAGATGGCCGGACTAAGCTTGGCCATGGTGAAGAAGGCGAAGTTGGTGAAGGGGTGGCGCTGGACCAACACCGAAACCACCGTCTCGTTCACAGGCTGTAGCGAGTTCAGCGTTGCGATCGACGAGGTTGAGCAAGACGGGC
>JANNBP010000267.1:0-6039 GCA_031385555.1 Deltaproteobacteria bacterium
CGATCGACTCGGCTAACCGATCGATTTTCTTAAGGCGTCAAACCGATCGGTGCTCTAGCTTCTGCGTTTACGCAGCATCAGCAATCCGATCAACACCCCGAGGAAGCCAACGCTTGAAGAGGCGTGGCTCGTGCTGCAGCCCCCACCGCCATTGGGCTGCGGATCGACGCCTGCCTCGGGCCCCGGGACACCAGCATCGGGCTGTGGGGGAGCGCTACCCGACAGCGTGATGTCGGCGCAATTGAAGTAAATGTCGTCACTGTCCGGCTCTATCGTATACGGCTTCTTGTCAGTCATCAGCTGGATGAATTGCAACGTGCAGTTGTCGCACTCGATCGAGGGCAACGTGACCTGCGCGCTCGAAGTACCGTCAGGAATGAAATCCATGAGGATCATCGCTCCTGTGGCGTCGGTCATTCCCGTCTGACTCTGTGCGATGACCGGAAAGTTATTGGGGAACGCACCCGGGCCGACAGGGGGGATTCCGAATGTGTCGCCGTCTGGCTGGAAGGCGATCCGGAAGTGTCCCGGATGGTTGATGGTCTCCATCCAGCTGACGGTGATCGTTTCTCCCGGTTGGAACACCGTGACCCTGGAGGCATTGCGCCCTTGCCCGGTGACGCCACAGTGTTCTGCCTTCTGATCTCCTGTGGGGCTGTCGGTCCGCGACAGTGGGCTCACGAGATGGATGTGCGCTCCAGCGGTCCCGAACGAGAGGAACGTAAGCGCGGTAGCAAGCACGGCTCTCATCGGCGCATCGTCTCACAACCGGAGCGCAACGCTGTTCGTCAAAACATCGCGGTCCGATGACCGCGGCTAACCGCGCGCGCCGCCAGGTAGCAGTGACTATTGATAGCCCGCCGCGTGGCGCGCGCTCGGGATCGGTGCGGATTCCTCGTCGACCACGCCGCTCGGCCGATCCGCCGGGAGCGTGTAGCGCTTCTCGATCGCCGCCTTGATCGCCTCGCGGCTCGGCTTCGGGTGCTGCTCGAGGCGGAGGACCTCTTCGGCGAGCTCCTTGTCTTTGACCTCGCTGCGGATCCACCCCGAGTAGTCGTGGTGCTTCGCGTGGAACTCCCAGGTCTCGTCGTCGACACCTTCCGCGAGGTGCGTGAACAGCTGGAGGTTGTGCGCCTTGAGGTTGAGCTTGTTGTCGGGGCCGCGAAAATAGAACGAGCGCGCCTTGCCGAGGTTGCCTTCGGCGTACTTGCGGACGTGTCGCTTGCGCGCCGACTTCGGTGGATCGTAGGAGACGAGCTGCGTCTCGGGATTGCCGATCTGCCAGTACAGCGCCTGACCGGTCGGCAGCTTGCCGGTGGCGGCGAGGACAGGCACGTCGACGTTGCGCGTCTCGCAGAGCTCGCGCACCGTCTCGTCGACGTGCTCGCCGATCACGATCAGCGTGTCGAGCGAGTTGATCACGGGTCGCGACGTCAGCTTGGGATGCACGGTGATGAAGATCGTGCCGTGCGGCCGCATCGCGATGTCCGTTCCGGCCTCCCAGTTCGCCGGCATCATGTGATGGACCTCGTCGACGATCAGCCAGTGCGGACGACCGGTGCGGCTACGTAGGTCGAGGAGCGTGGTCAGCAGCCCGGTGAAGTACGCGGGGCGTTGATCGAGCGCGAGCCCGAGCAAGTTGATCGAGACGCTCTCCGTCGGCGAGCGCAGCACGTCGAGGATCTCGCTCGTGTCGGGTGCGTGCTTCGCGGAGCCGAGCGCGACCGCGATGTCGAGCTCGCCGTAGTCCCCTTCGGGATCGACGATCGCGAACTGGTAACTCTCCTTGGCGAAGCGCTCGAGGAGACCGGTCGTCAGCGTCGACTTGCCACTACCCGAGGTCCCGCACACCATGATGTTCGCGCGGTACGGATCGATCATGACGTCCTGATCGTCCGCGGTCTTGCCGAGCAGGATCTGGCGGCGCCCGAGCACGACACTCGCGAGGTCGTCCTCGATCATGCGATCGATCAGCTCGCTGATGCCGGCGCCGTGATCGTTCTCGAGAACCAGGTCGGCGCGCTCCTTGAGGACCGGCAACGCATTGGCGACCGCGACGCCGCACTCCGACAGCTCGAGCAGCGCGTGATCGTTCTCCGCGTCACCGACGCCGACGGTGTTGTGGCGCGACAGGCCGAGGTCACCCAGCGCCTTGACGAGCCCGGTCGCCTTGTTGACCGCCGACGGCAGGATCATCACGGCGCCCTTGTTGAAGATCACCTGGAGATCGAGCCCGAGATCGCGAATCGCGTGCAGCACCTTGTCCTGGTGTGGCTCCCAGGTCGCGACGATCACCCGGCCGCACGACACCCGCTCGACGCCACGTCGGAGCAACTCGGCGACGAACTCCGGTGCGGGCGCGGCACAGGTCAGGGCCGCTTCCTTGGTCGCCGGGTCGTAGACCACGCCGCCGTTCTCGGCAACGATCCGATCGAACAGCTCGGGATAGCGGACGATGCCGAGCAGCTCGTCGAGCTCGCGGCCGGTGACCATCACCAGCTTGCGACCGGACTCGCGCAGCTTGCGGAGCGCTGCATAGGTCGCGTCGTCGATCCGACCGTGATGTGCGAGCGTGCCGTCGTAATCCGCGGCCAGGACGTGAAAGCGCATGACCGTGAGGTGTGCAGGCAACGTGCCGCGGGCGCTCGCGCTCGACGTGCGTCAGGGCGCGACGGCTCGCAGGTGATCGCGCCAGCTCGGAACGCGCAGCACGACGCCGAGGTCGCGCTTCATGCGCGTGTTGTCGATCCGGCGATTCGCCGTCAGCATCCCCGCGACCTCGGGATCGACGCTGGCGACCGCAACGCGCGGTGGTAGGGGTGCGCCGATCCGCGCGGCGATCGTGTCGGCGACCTCACCGATCGGGCTCGGATCGTCATCCGCGATGTTGATGGGACCGATGATGTCGCTCGTGGCCGCGGCCAGGATCGCGGCGACGAGATCGTCGACGTGGATCCGACAGACGTGCGAGCTGCCATCACCGACGATGCGCATGCTGCCCGCGCGGATCCGCTCGATCATGCCGCGCCCCGGGCCGTAGATGCCCGCCGGGCGCAGCGCGATCCAGTTCCCCGTGAGCGCAGCCTCCGCCTCGGCGCGCGCGCGGCCCGAGGCGGTGAGTGGCGCGATCGGCCAGGTCTCGTCGACGAGCGCGCCGCCGCCCGCGCCATAGATCCCGGTCGAGGACACGTAGACGAGACGTGCGCCGCGTGCGGCCGCGATCAGGTTTCGGATCTCGCCGGCCGGATCGCCCGCCGGCGGTGCGAGGCAGACGACGATCGCGTCGGACGGGATCGCGAGTGCCTCGAGCGATGCGGGATCACCGAGGTCGGCACGCAGGCCCCGCGCCCCGAGCTCGCGTCCCTGTGCTTCGGCCACCGCCGCATCGCGACGCGTCAGGGTCACGGTGTCGCCGCGCGAGCGCAAGGTGCGCACGAGCGCCCCGCCGGTGAAGCCGCAGCCGATCACGAACCAGGAGGGCACGAGGGCGAGTTTGCCGTGCAACCAAGGCGTGGACAGGGAGTTGTGCCGAGAGTTTGCCCCCGTTTCGGGCGCTCGCTACGATCCCTGTTCGTGCGCGCCGTCCTTGTCGTTGCTCTCTGCGCGTGCGCGACGCGCAAGGCACCGGCCGAGCTCGACGGCCCGGATGCGCCGATCGATCGCGACGACTTCTACACGATCTGGCTCGGGGGCGCGCGCGTCGGCACCGCGATCGAGCGCGAGGAGTGGTCGCGCTCGGGGCTGACCCTGCATCGCGAGGAGCGCATGCACTTCCTGCGCGGCGACTCCGACGTCGCGCTGTCGACCACGATCGAGATCCGGACCGATCGCGCCCTCGTCCCCTCACGCGTGCGCTGGCTCGAGCGCACGATCGCGACGCCCCTCGCGACCTCGGTGCCCGCACTCCCTCGCGAGCGCCGCGCGGAAGCGACGCGCGATGCCACCGGCGCGTGGCACACGTCGGACGGCGCGCAGCTCCCCGGTGATGCGATTCCCGCCGAGCTGGTCCCCACGCTCGTCCGCGAGCATCGCGGCACGCCGGCCTTCTCCGGACGCGTGTTCCTGCCCGGGCGTGGCTTCCTGATCGGCGATGGCAGGATCGATCGGATCGCGGAGCGTCGCCTCGTCGCACGCCTCGCCCTCGACGGTGGCGCGCTCGCCGAGGCGACGATCGACACCACCGACGATGGCACGTACACCCGCGTGGTCGATGGTGAGGGGGTGATCGCGATCCGTACCACCGAGGCCGCCGCGCGCGCGCCGTTCCAGGCCGTCGATCTGATCGCCGCCACCTCGATCCCGATCGCCGGCATCGCGTCGCAGACGCTGCTGCTCGAGGGTGGCCTCGCCGTGCCTGCGCTGCCCGGTCAGCTCGCGCGCCCCGACGCGGACGGCGTCGCGCTCGAGTTGTCCCCTCGCCTCCCCGGCGACCTGCCGTACGGCGCGTTCGGTCGTGATCGCTCGAAGGAGATCACCGGCTTGGTGGCGACGGTGCGCGCGCGGATCGCTCCCGACCTCGGCGCGCATCCCGGTTCGCCGCGCGATGCCGCGACCGCGACCGCCGGCGACTGCACCACGTTCGCCCTCGCCTACGCCTCGCTCGCGACGCATCGCTCGATCCCGACGCGCCTGGTCACCGGGCTTCGCATCGACGGTGGTCGCCTGGTCCGGCATCGCTGGGCGGTGTCATGGACCGGCAAGGCGTGGATCGCCGTCGACGCCGCGTTCGGAGCTGCACCGGCGGGTGGCGATTTGATCGGGCTCGCCGTGCACGACGCCGACGATGCGGGCCTGGTCGCCGGCGAGGCTGCGCTCGCGCAGGTTCGCAGCGCAGCTTGGCGCTAGCTCAGCTAGGCGCCCGCTCGAGACCGCACGCATGCAGGGAGGTCAGCTCGCAGACGCTCCGCAGGGCGATGATCGCTCGGTGATCGTCGATGGTTCATCCTCGGTAGCATCGCCGATCCCGTCAAGGACGTTGTCTCTCCACCCTGACAGCGATCCACACCGCGCCCAAGGTGCTTCCACTCGAAGTTGATGCTCGTCGCGGTCGTCGTCGCGGTGGTCCGGTAGCTGCCGTTGTGCCTACGCGCTGGCCCGACACGCCCATAGCGCGCGGTGCACGGCGCCGTCGTCGAGCCCGTCGCCGATCAGCACCAGCTCGGTGCGCCGCGGTGCATCGCCCCACGGCTCGAGGTACCGCAGCTCGGTGCGCACCCCGGCGCGCTCGACGAAGCCCTTGCGATCGTCGCCGGCGAGATGCACGAAGCCCTTCGCACGCACCAGCTGCTCGCCGAGGGCTTCGATCACGGCCATCACGCGCTCGCCGACCAGTGGACTGTCGTCGGCGAACGACACCGCGACCAGCTGATTGCCGTGATGATGTGGATGCCCCGCATGCTCGGCGTGGTCCTTCTCGCGCCACGCGCGCAGCGGTCGCACCTCGGTGACCCACGCCGTCAGCGCCCGGCCACCGCTTTCATTCGGCGGAAAGCTCGCGCGCTCCGCGTGCGGGGCTAGCTCGTCGAGGCGGGCATGGACCTCGCGGACCATCGCGGGCGACGCGACATCGAGCTTCGACAACAGGATCCGATCCGCGGACATCGCCTGCTCGCGCGCCTCGTCGCGCTTGCCGAGCGCGCTACCACCGGACTCGGCATCGACGACGCAGATCACGCCCGCGGGATGGATCCGCTCGCGCACCGAGTCGCGCACCTTGACGAGCCCGTCGAGGATCGCCGCCGGCTCCGCGATGCCGGTGGTCTCGAGCACGACGCTGTCGGGGTTCGTCCGCGTGACCACCTCCCCGATGCCGTCCCACAGATCGTTCTTGAGATCGACCTTGCAGCACACGCAGCCGCCGGCGAGCTCGAGCACGTCACCGCCGCGCCCGATGATCAGCTGGGTGTCGATCGAGATCCGGCCGAGCTCGTTGACCAGGACCGCGATCTTCTTGCCGGTCTGCGCCGCCAGCATGCGGTTGAGCGCGGTCGTCTTCCCTGCCCCGAGCCAGCCGGTCAAAATTGTGAACGGAACGCGTTC
>JANNBP010000325.1:0-7122 GCA_031385555.1 Deltaproteobacteria bacterium
GGCGGGGACATCGAGCGCCGTGGGATCGAGCTCCGAGCGAGTCGGCGGATAGCCGCGCTGGATGAAGCTCCGCAGGATCTCGTAGTGGATCATGCGGCCTCGACGCGCTCGCATTAGGCATCGAACACGCGCTGCCACGCCGGCCGTGCCTTGCAGCGATCGCGATACGCGAGGACGCGCGGGTAGGGCGCGAGGAGGGTCGCGTCCTTGTTCACGAACAGCACGTGGGCCAGCAAGATGTCGGCGACGGTGAACTCGTCGGTCGCGATCCACGTGCGGCCGTCGAGCCAGGCCTCGAGGCGAGACAGCTGGCGATGTGCGAGCTGCACCATCCACTCGCGCCACGCTGCGTGCTTCTCCTTGCCGGAGAAGTCGATGAACAGGATCGACAGCAGCGGCCACTCGAGGGTGGTGAGTGACGCGAACGACCAGCGGAGGACCTGCCCTTCGCCTGCGAGATCGTCGGGGATCAACGTGCCCGACTTGCGGGCGAGGTAGATCAGGATCGCGCCCGACTCCGAGAGCACGATGCCGTCGTCGTCGATCACCGGGATCTGTCCGAACGGGTTCATCGCGCGGAACTCGGAGGTGTCGAGCTCGTGCGCCGGGTGATCGATGCCTTTGATCTCGAACGGCAACGCCATCTCTTCGAGCGCCCAAAGTACGCGGAGGTCGCGGGTGTTGCCGCGGGCGACCTTGTTGACGCGAGCGAATCCATAGAGCTCGAGCATGCAGCGGGTGTAGCACCGCGATAGGGTCGCGGGATGGCGCGCGCCGCGAGGAACGTCCCCCTGTGGACGGCGATCGCGGCCACGCTCGTCGCGTGCCTCCTCAGCGTGGTGCACGTGCGCGGGAAAGGCCTGCCAGGGCTCGCCGGGCTCGAGGGCCTCGCCATCGACATGCGCTTCAAGATGCGCGGCGCACGCGAGCCGGCGACGGATCGGATCGTGATCGTCGGCATCGACGACGAGACGCACGGTCGCGGGTTAACCCAGACGCGGCGCGGTTACGCGCAGGTCGTCGACGCGATCGCGGCCTGCAAGCCGAAGCTGATCGCGCTCGACTTCTTCTTTCAAGCGCCCGAAGAGCTGCTGCCGCCGGAGCTGATGGGGGAGGTCAAGGGCCTCGACGAGCGGATGCGCACGGAGGAGATGACCGGCGGGAGTGCGGAGATGCGTGGCGTGCTCGCGAAGGTGGCCGAGGAGCTGCGCGGCGACGACAAGCTCGCGACCGCGATCGCGAAGGCAAAGACCGTGGTGCTCGGCGCGTACTTCTTCGAGGGCGAGCTCGCAGGTGCTGTCGAGGAGCCGCCGGGACTCAAGGTCGCGCGGCTCGGTCAGGTCGTCGATGGTGGCGGTGGCGACCCGGCGCTGCGTCCGATCCAGGCGCGCAGCGTGCAGTTCACGCGACCGGAGCTCGCGAAGGGCGCGATCGGTGCGGGCGCGGTCAACGATCTGCGTGACTCCGATGGCGTGCGCCGGCGGATGCCGCTCGTCGTCGAGTACGGGGGCAAGCACTACATGACGCTGGGGCTCGCGATGGCGCTCGCGGAGCTCGGGCGGCCCCGCGACGTGACGTTCGTCGTCGGTGACTCCTCGCTCGAGGTCGCCGGCATCGAGCTCTCGCTCGGTCGCGCCTCGTCGCTGCAGCTCGATTGGCTCGGCCCCGGCAAGCTGCCGCGCGTCGGAGCGAGCGAGCTCCTCGATGGCAAGTCGTGCGCCAGGGTCGCCGGCAAGCTGGTGTTCGTCGGCGTCACCTACGCGGCGTACGACAAGGTGCTCACGCCCCTCGATCCGGTCGCGGATGGGGTCGAGCTCCACGCGACCGTCGCCGAGAACGTGCTCGGCGGTCGCCTGCTGCGCGGGGCCGGCTGGTTGACGACGGTGCTCGGCACGCTCCTGCTCTGCGCGGTCGTGTGCGCGGCGCAGCTTCGCCGGATCCGGCGTCGCGCGTGGATGCCGCCGTTGCTGGCGATCGGCGCGATCGGCATCTACATCGTCGTCGCCTTGCTCCTGTTCGAGCGTGGCCTCGTGATCGCGATGGCCGCCCCGGTGGTGCTGACCGGTGCCGTGCTCCTCGCCGCCACGATCGGCGGCCTCGCCACCGAGGGCCGCGAGAAGGCGTACCTGCGCGGCGTGTTCGGCCAGTACGTCAGCGATCAGGTCGTCGATCGCATCCTCGCGGATCCGTCGAAGGCGCGGCTCGGCGGTGAGCGCAAGGAACTGACCGTGCTGTTCTCCGACATCCGCGGCTTCTCGCAGGTCGCCGAGGGCCTGCCGCCCGAGGCGCTCGCCGTGTTCCTCGGCGAGTACCTGTCGCCGATGACGGATCTCGTGCTCGCGTCGGGTGGCACGCTCGACAAGTACATCGGCGATGCCGTGATGGCGCAGTGGGGCGCACCCATCGATCTGCCGGATCACGCCGCGCGTGCGTGCGAGGTCGCGTTGCGCATGCAGGAAGTGCTCGCGCAGCTCAACCGGGGATGGCTGGCGGCTGGCAAGCGCGAGATCGCGATCGGCATCGGCGTCAACTCCGGTCCGATGGCGGTGGGCAACATGGGCTCGACCGCGCGGTTCGAGTACACGGTGCTCGGCGACAACGTCAACCTCGGGTCGCGGCTCGAGGCGCTGACCAAGGACTACGGCGTCGGGATCCTCGTCGGTGAAGCCACGGCCAAGGCCGCCGGCGACAAGTTCGTGTTCCGCGAGATCGATCGCGTGCGGGTGAAAGGTCGAGCGACGGCGGCGCCGGTGTTCGAGCTGGTGGGGCGCGCCGGTCACGCCCTCGATCCGGCGTGGGCCGAAGGGCTCGCGCTGTACCGCGCCGGCAAGTTCATCGAGGCGCGCCGGACGTTCGTGACGCTCGACACGCCGGCCGCGAAGATCATGGCGAAGCGGTGCGAGGTGCTTGCCTCCGACCCACCCGAGGACTGGGACGGCGTCTACGAGCAGCGCTCCAAGTAGCGCTCCAAGTAGCGCTCTACGGCCTCCGGCCCGCATGCCGCGAGCAGAAGGAGCCCGCGGGGGTCATCGCGCATCGCCGAGAGAAACGGCGTGGGATCGATCGGCCGATCATGTGGGGAGGTAGCGCGTCTCCAGGTGGGTCTTGAAGTGCGCCGGATCGAGCGGACCGCCGCTCGCTTGCCGGCACAGCTCGTCGGTCTCGAACCGACTCCCCTGGCTCCACACGTTGGCCTCCAGCCACGCGAACACGCCGGTCAGCTCGCCGCGTGCGATCTCCGCGTCGACCTCCCTCGTCTTGCGGATCGTCGCGAACCACTGCGCCGCGTACATCGCGCCGAGCGTGTAGCAGGGGAAGTAGCCGAACGCGCCGTCGGTCCAGTGGATGTCCTGCATCGGGCCGTTCGTGTAGTTGCCTCGCGTCTCGACCCCGAGGAGCTTCATCATCCCGTCGTCCCACAGCCGCGGAATATCTTCGACCTCGATCGTGCCCTCGATCAGCGGGCGCTCGATCTCGTAGCGCAGGATCACGTGCGCCGGGTACGTCACCTCGTCGGCGTCGACCCGGATGAGGCCCGGCTTGACGCGGGTGTAGAGCTTGACGAGGTTGTCGGTCTCGAACGCCGGCTGGTCCCCCAGGTATTCGCGGAGCAGCGGCGCGAGCAACTGGAGGAACGCGGGGCTGCGGCCGAGCTGCATCTCGAACGCCAGGCTCTGGCTCTCGTGGATCGCCATCGAGCGCGCCTCGGAGACCGGCTGTCCGAGCCATCCGCGCGGCCGGTGCTGCTCGTAGCGACCGTGCCCGGTCTCGTGGATCGTTCCCATCAGGCTGTTCTCGAAGTCGTCCTCGCTGTAGCGCGTGGTCAGCCGCACGTCCTCGGGGACGCCGCCGGAGAACGGATGGGTGCTGACATCGAGACGACCGCCCGCGAAGTCGAACTGCAACAGCTTCATCACGCGCTCGCACAGCGCCTTCTGTGCCGCGACCGGGAACGGTCCCTTGGCTGCGATCACGGGCTCGCTCGCCTGCTTGTCGCGCACGCGCGAGATCAGACCGGGGAGCCAGGTCTTCACCGCCGTGAACACGCGATCGATCTCGGCGCTGCGCATCCCGGGCTCGAAGCGTTCCATCAACGCGTCGTACTTGGAGACGCCGAGCTTGTCAGACAGCCGCGCGGCCTGCAGGCGGGTCAGCCGCACGACGTCCTCGAGGTTGACCGCGAAGCCGGCCCAGTCGTTCGCCGGTCGCTGCGATCGCCACGCATGCTCGCAGCGCGCGCCCGCCATCGATGCCTCGCGCACGAGGTCATCCGGCAGCGCCGTCGCGTTGCGATAGACGCGCTGCATCTCGCGGAGGTTCGAGCGAGCGAGCTCGTCGAGTGCTTCGCCGGCCGCCGCGGTCATCCAGTCGCCGAGCTCGGACGCCGTCCGCAGCCGATGGAGATGGCCGGCGAGCTCCGCCATCGCCGCGGCACGCGCGTCACTGCCCTTCGGGGGCATGTGGGTCGCATGGTCCCAGCTCGTGATTGCTTGGAGATGCTCGAAGCGATAGATCCGGAGGAAGGCGTCGGTCAGCTGGCCGTAGCTCATGCCCCGTACGCTACTAGATCGCGCGCGCGCAGATCCCGATCCCGCCGAGGCAACGCGGCAGCTCGGCAGGGCACTGATTGGAGTCCGTGCACGTCCGCGAGCACCGCATCGTGTCGGTCCCGTCAACGCACAGGGCGCTGTCGCAGTCATTCTCGCCGGTGCAGGTGCTGCCGGGCATCCCGGTTCCGCGCGGCCCCGGCTCGCAGTAGACCTCGGTCTCCGACGCCGCGTGGCAGCGCGTGCCCTCCGGACAGTCGTCGTTGGAGAAGCACGGGCACTCGTTGGGCGTCGCGCACGCGGTCGCCGTGTCGGCGGCGGTATCGGCCACGATGGGTGGGGCGTCGGGCTCGGGAGAGCCACCGCCGCCGCAAGCGATCGACGTGCAGAGAACGAGAGAGCGAACCATCGCCCCGATGCTCTCATTTCTGGAGGTGCAGGTGCAGGCCGCTCCAGGCCGAGTTGCCGCCGCGGCGCTCGTCGATCACCGTGATGCCATGCGAGCGCGCATCGCGCATGAACGCGTTGATCGAGGACGAGCTCATCCCACGCGTGCGGACGTCGATCGCGTGACCCGCGCGATGCGCCCAGGCGAGGTGGCGACCGCCGGTCGACGACGTGACGTGGAAGCCGTGGGGATCCGCGAACCGGCCAGCGAGCGCAACTCGACGGCCATCAGCGGCGGAGCATCACGAGGCCGGCGTCGGTCGCGCAGGCGAGGGTGTCGCCATCGAGCCACTCGAGATCGTGGACGTGATCGTCGTCAGTATGGACGAGCACGGCCTCGAACCGCCGGCGTGCCCGGCCGAAGCTGCGCTGCCACGACGGCGGCCGGCGATGAAGGGGCACGAGCACGCGACGATCATACGCACGCCTGCTATGCAGCTGGCGTGAAGCTCCACGTCATCGCTGTCAGCACGCGGCCTGGTCGCAACGGTATCCACGTCGCTCGCTGGGTCGAGTCCGTCGCCCGCGAGCATGGCAAGTTCGAGACCTCGCTCGTCGATCTCGCCGAGGTCAACCTGCCGCTGCTCGACGAACCGAATCACCCGCGGCTCCGGCAGTACACCAAGGACCACACCAAGAAGTGGAGCGCGATCGTCGATGCCGCCGACGCGTTCGTGTTCGTCGCGCCCGAGTACAACTACTCGATGGCCCCGTCGCTGGTGAACGCGGTCGACTACCTGGTGCACGAGTGGAAGTACAAGGCGGCCGGCATCGTGTCGTACGGCGGCGTGTCGGGCGGGCTGCGCGCGACGCAGATGTCGAAGCAGCTGCTCACCGCGGTGGGGATCATGCCGGCGGCCGACGTGCCGATTCCGATGTTCACGCAGTTCCTCGTCGATGGAAAATGGACGCCGAACGAGATCATGATCAAGTCCGTCGGCACGATGCTCGACGAAGTCCACAAGTGGGCGACAGCGACGAGGTCGATCCGCAGCTGATCGTATTCGGAGTCCCCGACGCGAGGACGCACCCCGGCGCCATCACGCTGGGATCAAGCGAGTCGAAGCGAGATCGTGGCCGTGGTGCCGAGCGCCCCGATGCGAGATCCGTGGGAGACGCGCTTCGAGTAGCATCGACGCGTGCGCTGCGGACATCGCCTGTGCGAGCTGATCGGAGGTGCGTGCAGTATCACCATCCAGCGCTCGCGCGGGTGCCGCCCGAACCTCACGGCGCGAACCGTCGCCGAGGCGATCTTCGACGAGGTGCGCGCGCTGCTGCTGGTGGTCGAGACCGATCGCGAGGCCGCGGTCCGGCTCGCCGCGATCATTCGCCGCGAAGCGCTGGATGGGCGCCAGTTGCTCGCGCATGTCCGCATCGACGAGCCGGAGCTGGCACCCGCGCTCGAGAGGCTGTGCACGAGGAGGACCTGATGGCCTGCGACCCGTTCGAAGCCCTGCTCGATCGCGCGCTCGCGCGCACCAAATCCGGCGACACGATGTTGGCGATGGATCGACCTACGGAGTACGAGATCAAGATCTCGCGCACCGCGACCGGCATCTCGATCGATCAGGTCGAGTGGTATCCCGTGATGGGGAGTCGCGCGTGGACCGAGATCTACGACGGCGACGCGGCGCGCGACAAGCTGCGCCAGTGGTACGGCAACCCCGACAACGAGGGGCGGCTCGCACTCGAGGCCAGGTTCCCGGAGATCGATCCGGAGGCCGACTAGCGGCTGCGGTTGAGCGCCACCGCGGCGCGCACCAGCGCCGCGAGCGCGGCCTCGTCGATCGTCGCGCCCTGCGAGAAGTCGATCGCGCGGCGGGTATTCCCACCCAGGCTCGAGTTGAACAGCTTCTTCGGGTCGGGCAGGGAGGCGCCCTTCGCGAATGTCAGCTTGACGACGGTCTTGTAGGTCTCGCCCGTCGTCAGGATGCCGGCATCGGACCACACCGGCACGCCGCCCCACTTGAGCTCTTCGATCGCGTCGGGAGCCGCCTCGCGGATCACCGCACGTAGCTTGCCGAGCATCTCGCCACGCCAGTCGCCGCGATCCTCGATCTGCATGTCGATCAGCGCCGAGGCATCGGCGAACAAGCAGCCGGTCGCGAAGGCTGCGTCCGACGATGCC
>JANNBP010000333.1:0-8539 GCA_031385555.1 Deltaproteobacteria bacterium
CTCGTCGAGATCGTCGAACTCCCCGACCATCCGTGGTTTGACGGCGGCAGTCCGGAAGAGGCGGATCTCTACTCGTTCGCGGTCAGCCCGCCCGAGCGAGGCATGTTGACGTGGAGCCACCGCGGCAAGCTGCGAGGGATCATCGCGCGCCCGGGGACGGACGTCTCGGCTCCTCTGGCGGCAGTCGCGCTGGGTGCCGGCGACGTCGGGCAATCGTGTCTCACCGCGAAGTACGGGTGGATCGCGAGCGGCGATCAGCTGGTTGCGTTCGACGGCGCGACCGCTTTCCGGGTCGAGATGCCCGATCACGAGATGATTGGATGCGACGCGAGCTCGGTCCTGCTCCGCCAGAGCGGACATCGCTACGCGGTGTGCGGGATGACCGTGCCGACGCAGGGCCTGGGATCGGGCGCGCCGCCACCGCCGTCCCCCAGTTGCCGGACGGTCGATCTACCTGCAGGGATTGACGCGATACCCGGCCTGTCCGGCGGCCGAGTTGTCGCGGTCGCCTCGCGGCAACGCGTGCTCGCCGTGTGGCGCGAGCAAGCCGACGTCGCCTACTTCGTGATGCCCGAGACGTTCAAGCCGAGGGTCCTGCAGGCCACCAACAAGCTCCTCGACGTGCTCGGCGAGACCGATGAGGGCCTGGCGGTCGTACGCGTCGTGCGGTGATCACGTACGGCGCGGGCGGATGGGTTTCGTCGCCGGTTGCCGGGTCGTACACCCGAACGCGCGCTTGAGGCTCGGCGAGTCCCCCGCCGCCGAGCACAATTCCAAACAATAGGGCGCAGTGGCACAAAACCGCGTGTTGCGTTGCAACACGACACACGAGGCGGTGGTCCCGAGATCGCACGAGTAGCCGCACTCGCTCAGCAGGATGGAGAACTTCTCCATCGCCCATCGTTCGCTCTTGCCCTGGCGCCGGCTGTAGACCGCATCAGACGTGCGGCACCGTGTCGCCTGCTCCGAGAGCGATGGACGTGGCGCGGAGGCCGGCTCGGCATCGTCGTCGCCAGTGGATGGTGTGGACCGTGTCGAGGGTGACGAACGCGGCGAATTGTTTGTCTTCGGGGCCATGCAGATCCAGTCCCCATGGGTCAGCCCGCATCGCCTGGATGCGCACTCGAGATCCTTGCGACACGCGGCCCCCTCTGGTCGAGGTCGGTCGGCGAGCGCGGGAACCCCGAACCCGAAAAGCACGATCAACACGACGAACACTCCACGGGTTGCCATCTGCGTTCCCTCCATGGTCGACAGCCGACCCCAGGGTCCCACGAGAAATCGCCGCCGGTATCAGATTCGCGCCGCGAGCTCGCGGGTCTCGATCAAGTTGTCCTCGATCGAGCAGTACGTCCACCGGCCGTAGCGCCCCACCGAGTGCACGTTCGCCGCCTCGAACACCGCGTGCAGGCGCGCGTGCTCGGCGAGCGACGCCTTGGTGATGTGGCAGTACGCCGGATCGAGCACCACGTGGTGATGCGAGACCAGCTGGTGGCCGTCGATGATGTTCTCGCGCGCGAGATCGGCGAGCACGCGTGCCCGCAGCGCATCGGGATCGAACACCGCGTCGTGCGGCGCGCCGACCTCGACGTAGAGCGACATCCGATCCCCGTCGAGGATGTTGTCGTACCAACCCACGCGATAGAAGCACAGCGAGCGATCGGGGAAGTACATCCAGTGGAGACCGCGCGCGCCCTTGCGATCGAAACCGAGGTTGAACACCAGCACCTTGTTCGACGTGAACACGTCCGCGTGCTCGATCCCGGCGAGCTTCGCGAGCGTGCTGATCGGCGCGCTGCTGACGATGCGGTCGTACCGGATCACGCCGCGTGGCGTCGTCAGCTCCCTGGCCGTCAGATCGATGGAGAGGACCGGCTCGTTGCAGCGCACGCTCGCGGGCGGCAGATCGCGCAGCAGCGCGCGGACGTACTCCATCGCACCGCCGGCGGGATACGTGAACGTGGCGTTGTAGCCGCCATCCTTCACTCCCGGTCTCATGTTTCCGATGATGTCGTCGAGGTTGGCGTGCGGGAAGAACCGCCCCATCGCGTCGACGTCGAGGGTGTCGAGATCCGTCGCGTACAGCTTCTCGTTGTACGGGCGCAGGAACTTCTCGGTGATGCCGTTACCGAGCCGTTGCACGAGCATCTCGCCGAACGACTTCGGTGCCTCGTGGCCATCCTCGGGACCGCGTCCCGAACCCTTCCTCGCCGCGACGTAGACGTCGACGAGGCACTCGACGAACTCGTCCTGCGGGAGGCGATGGATGTTCTTCTGGAACGGGAACGGGATATCGAGCCCGGCGTAGCGGATCGCGGATTCCTTGACGATGGTCCGGATGTCTTGCCCGGGCATCCGCTCGCGCAACCACGCCTCGATCGCCGGATCGCGAAAATGGAAGAAGTGCCCCGAGTAGTCCCACACGAAGCCGTCTTGCACGACGGTGCGGCAGTACCCGCCGGGCTCGGCTTCGCGCTCCAGCACGACGACGTTCGCGTTGCGGTGCCGCTCGCGATACCAGTTCGCGAACCCGAGCCCCGAGACGCCCGCGCCTATCACGACGATGTCGGCGTGTTCGATGGTCACTGGAGGCGGGCGAGCTCGCTCGAGAAGATCCGGCGCGCGATCGCGGCCGCGCAGCCGTAGGTGCTCTCCATGCCGAAGTAGCTCATGCTCTTCGACAGCAAGCTCTGGCGCCGCGAGTACGGCGTATCCGACGCGTAGTGGATGATGCCGAGCTCGAACTTCTCTTGATCGACGAGCGACACCAGCTCGTCCTTCGGATGACGCTTCGGCTCGGCGATCTCGAACGCGGCCGACAGATACGGCCCCGCCTCCATCTCCATCACCGTGTAGCCCTCGCGATAGAACACGTCCATGTACTCGCGGTTCTGCAGGAACGCGGAGCGCACGGTCAGCGCCTTCTGGTTGTCGAGCACGGTGCCGTACTTCATGAACGGCGACACGTCTGCCGCGGTCAGCGCGTTGCGGAACATGTACGTGTTCGCCGAATGCTCGTCGTGGATGATCTTGCTGATCATCACATCGCCGACGCGCCCGTTGAGCGTCGCCGCCTTGCCCATGATGTAGATGCCGCGCAGCTCGTCGATGCCCACCGCGATCGCGGCCAGGTGGTGATACGCGGCCATGCCGAGCGGGTAATCGATGTTGACGATCACCGCGCGGCTCGAGATCAGCCGATCGATCCCGGGAATCCTCACGCGCGGATCGAGCTTCTCCGGTCGCAGCTGCGAGAGCTCGATGATCTGCGCGTCGACGTCGATCTTGCCCGGGGACATCAGCGACCGGATCCCGCTGGCCGCGTCGCTCGCCTGGACCTGCGCCATCCGGCCGCTCTCGTCGTGGACGAACGCGCGCAGCGAGTAGTAGAGGATGTTGGTCGCGAGCCCGAGGTCTCCAGCGGAGACGGCCTCGTCGTAGCGCGGCGCGAGGTTCTCGAAGTTCTTGCGGCGCAGAAACTCGACGATCTCCGCCTCGTGCTCGCGCGCGTAGCCGCCCGTCAGGTTCGCCAGCGAGTGGCTGTTCGACGACACGAAGTACACCGGCCGGCCCGCCGGAATCGCCGGCGCGATCGCCCCGTACCACCGCTGCGCGCTGCGCTGGTACTCGCGGAACGAACCGTCGAGCAGCCGCAGGAACAGATCGCAATCGTGCGCCTGCATGTCGCGCAGGATGTCATTGCTCCGCGGGCCCAGCGCGCCACGCAGCCGCACCACCGCGGCGTCGTCGCCGAGTGCCTGAGCGAGCTGGGCGTCATCCGTGACGTCCAGGATGTGCGCGCCGAGCAGCTTCTCGCGCAGCTTGTTCCACTCGATCTGGTAGCTCGTCAGGATCGGCACCAGGTCGTCGATATCGCTCGCGCTCGCGATGAACGCCGCCAGCGTGGTGCCGCCGTCCCAGCGCAGCGGCCGGCGCCGACCGCGCGTCCGCACGATCTCCCAGGTCTCGATCGCCAACCCGGCCTTGCGAAACTGCGCCGGGCTCTGCCCCAGCACGATCCGCCGGATCCGTGGCATGCAGTCCGGCAAGCGGCCCGCGCTGTACGCGAACGCTGCGAGATCGGGGGCATGGTCCTCGGCGCCGAGGTGCAGGCTCGACCGCGAAAATAGATGTGCCTCCTCGAAGGCGCGCACGCGGACGTCGCCGCTCGATCGGAGCAGCGAGTAATAGGTCCGGATATAGAGATCGATCTCGTCGCTACTGGCGCGAGGGGGCTGACGATCCACGCCAGCAGACTAGATCATCTTTGCTTACCAGCGCTTCCCTCGGGCCGCCCATAGTGCTAACCAGGCTCCCCAAAGGGACCCATGAGCAAGGAAGAGCTAGTACATCTCGACGGCGAGGTCATCTTGATCGCGAAGGGCGGTAACTTTCGCGTCAAGCTCGACAACGGCCACGAGGTACTGGCCAAGCTCGCGGGTAAGGTCCGCCGCCACCGTATCCGCGTCGTCCTCGGCGACCGCGTGACGGTCGCGGTGTCGCCGTACGACCCGACGCGCGGATTCATCGTCTACCGCCAGCGCTAACTCCACGCTCGACGGCGTCGTCGGCCACCTTAGTGGAGGAGGAGGCTCGCAGGACCGGCTACTCGCTGGCTCTCGATCGTCACGCTCGCCATCCCCTGCGGATCCACCGTCGTGCGCTTGCTCCGGGTGACCTGGAGCGCGAACTCGCAGCCGACATCAGCCGCGCTGTGGAGATTCACTCCGCTGAACGTGAACCTGCCCGTGTCGGGTCGCGCCGTCGTGAACACGGTCGAGAAACAGCTCACGTCGGGGCTGCTGGCCGCGATCTCGACCGTGTCCCCGGTCTCGACCGGCGTCCAGGTGACGACCACCTCGCTGTCGTAGGTTCCCGTGGTCGGCGAGCTCGAGACGCTCAACGGAGTCGCCTCGGTAACGCGATGCTCGATCGGTGGTTCGCCCGGCCGTTCCAGCACGAACACGTGATCGATGCCGGCGGTGACGGCGAGCTCGAACACGTCGCCTCCGTCGCGCTCGATCAGCTCGTTCCCGTCGACCGAGATCCGGTCGCCATCGCCGAACACCACGTGAGCGCCCCCTCCCCCAACCCACGAATACTCGGCATGTGCGATCACGCCGTCGGGCTCGGAGACGACCGTGTAGTGGGCGCGTAGATCTCGCGTCTCGATCGCCGCTGATTGCACGAGGTCGGTCGTGCAGCCTGCGATCAACAACAGAGTCATCGCGAGCTTCATTGGAGGTCCAGCTGGAGAGAGGTGATGAAGAGGCTTTTCGTGCAGCGCGTGGGGTGACCGAGATCCTCGTCGTGGAGCTCGCACTCGAGCAGGGGCTCCAGATCGCGTTCGTCTCCCGGCTTGCGCATCGCTGAAATCACGAAGGTACGGTGTGGAGATCCGGTCTCGATCGTCGCGTGCACGATCTGGCCATCTCCGATCACCTCGCCAGTCACGAAGTCAGGGGTATCCTCGATATCTTCGTACGCGGGGAACGAGATGCTAGCGGTCACCAGATCACCGTCGTAGAGCAAGCGTGCCTCGAAGGTCTGGGCTGGCAGGTGGTCGATGCGCTGCCAATCTCCCAGCGCGAGCTCGAGGCAGCCGCTGAGGGCACTCAGCAAGAGCGCCGCGCGGATCACAGGGACCATCCGATCATGACGCCGTGCCGTGCCTCGCCCGGAACTGCCTGAAAGACGTACTCGAGCTCGGTCGGGAGGAGCGCGGCGAAGGTGGTGAGGGCCACGTTGCCCTCCGCGGGGGCGAGCCAACACCGCGGGCAGGCAACCCCGACACTCGCGTGAAGCCCGAGCCCCCGGCGTCCACTCGGGAGATCCATCTCGATGCGGTGGGCATATTGCGGCGTCAGCTTCAGCGTCACTCGCGGGGCGCCGAGCTGCGTGCCATGGGCCAGCCCGACCCGCATCTCGAACCCCGGATCGGCCGTCGGCTCGATCGCGTCCGGTGCTTGTCGGCCCTCGCGCTGCCGGTACACCAGCACGTCACTGCCGAACCCGCCGCCGACGAAGACGCTCCACGCACCAAACGTTCGAAGCGTCGCCACCAGGGACATGCTGATGTGGACGCTGCCGGTGATCGCGTGATCCGCGATGCTGACACTGCGTCCGATCCCGAGCTGGAGTGGAAAGACGTAGCCGCGATCCCAGAGTGCGTAGGGGTCCCGCGCCTCCGCCCGCGAACCGGGCGGCGCGACGACCGGCGTCTCCGCATCGGGATCCTGGACGGTGTCGGCAGCGGCCACGCGAGCCAGCAAGACCAAGCTCGCTACGTGATACGGGGACAGGTGCGTCATGGCGCAAGGAACAGCAACCGGCGAGCCAGGCTCCTCCGAGCCGTGAAACGATCCGGATCGCGAGCTCCGTCGTAGGTGGCAGCCGTTCGCAAAACCGCTGCAGCGTCGGCGCGGATCGAGGTACGCCGGGAGACCCGACCCCACCAGATCACCATCCAGGCGGGTTGGGTTTCCACCACCATGTCGCGCCCTGTCCGGACGCCACCGCCGATCCTGCCGGAACGTGAGCTTCGCGTGATCGAATGATCGCGGCGGGCGATACGTTCGAGCGGCGTGGATCGTCGGCAATTCCTCCTCGGTGGACTCGCGGCCTGTGCGGCTCCTCGCGTTGCGCAGACGCCAGCACCGCCCCCCGCTCCGACGCCGCGCCCACCACTCGTCGCGCGACTCGCCGCGCTCGCCGTCGCGGATGACAACTTCTATCGAAACGATCTCTACTCGTGGACCACGGTCTCTGGCATCGCCAACCTGCGTGCGAGCAAGCAACTCCTCGTCGCGACCGCCACCACGGGCGGGTTCCTGTCGCCGTTTCTCCAGATGCTGACGGCGACCGCCGCGCGCCCGAACGCCCAGGGGCGGATCGCGAAGCTGTTGCTCACCCACCCTGCCCTGATCCGCCGCCGCTACGCGTGGACCGCACCGTTCGCGACGGTGATGGGGATGGGCAAGCGCACCTACGGCACGTCGCTGATCCGGATCCAGCTCCGGCCCGACGCGTGGATCGGACGGTTCGCGATCGGCGACGAGATGCAGTTCGTCGACGCGCGCGGCGCGGTCGTGCCTCACGCCGACGTCTTGAACACCCCCGAGCGAATCGGCGCGGTGTTCCACGTGTTCGCCGAACAGCCCGCGTTTCGCGAGTACGTGGTGATCAGCGAGGCGATGGTCGCCCGCTGGTCGATCGCGACGCCGGAGATCCGCACCGTCGTCGACGACGAGATCGAGCTGCTGCGCGTGGTGCGCGAGGCCGGCTTCACCGCGGCGGAGGCCGAGCGCTCGGCGATGGCGAGCTGGCACCGCACGCCCGCGGGGGTCGAGCAGCTCTGGCATGCCTCGCTCGCGTTCGACAACGATCGCTATCGCGCGCACCCCGCGCAGCTCGACGCGATCAGCGCGGCGCTCGCGGCCTACGATCCGGCAGGCCCGCCACTCGTCCACGCGGAGGCGAGCTCGGCGCGCAGGACTTCCCACTCGTCGTCCTCGGCGACGTAGACGCCGGCCTGCCAGCTGAACACGTCGGCCGGGCGATCGGCGTTGTCGAACAGCGGGATGACGTGGATGTGGAGGTGCATCGAGGTCTGTGTCAGCTCGCCGGCGCTGCTGCCCGTCGACGTGATGTAGATGCGCAGCGGCGAGCGCACGCGCTCGAGCAGCTGCGCGGCGTGGAGCGCATCGGTGTTCATCCGCGCCCACACCCCAGGAGCGACGCCGCCGTAGGTGACCACGTGCGGTTTCGGCATCACCACGAGGTGTCCCCAGCGGCGCACGTAGCGCGGCAGGAACACCAGCATGTCGGCGTCCTCGAACACCGCGTGGGTGGAGCCGACCTGGCGGTCGCGGATCGCGCACATCAGGCAGGCGGGCTCGCCACCCTCGCGACGGATCCGGGCGAGGGCCTCGTCGCGCGAGATCAACGTCGGCATGCGCGCCTAACGTACTCCGACGCTGGCTTGTTCCTGCGTCGGCCCCGAGACGGTGATCCCGATCGTCGACGAAGCGCCGCCGCAGGGATGCAACGCCGGTGGCGCACGATCGGTGGTTCCCCTGGCGGTTGCCCTCCTGGCCCTGCGACGCCGCCGCCGGTCGCACTGGTGCTAGGGTCTCGCTGTGGCGGACACCCCTCTCTACGTCGGGATCGATCTAGGCACCACCAACTCCGCAGCCGCCGTGTTCGACGGCGAGCGCGTCAGTGTGGTGCGCAACGCGCAAGGCGCGACGGTGACGCCGTCCGTGGTGCGGCTCGACAAGCAAGCGCGGATCACCGTCGGCACGCGCGCCCGGCGCTTCCTCGAGCAGGATCCGGCGAACACCGCCGCCGAGTTCAAGCGGCTGATGGGCACCGGCAAGGCGATCGAGTTCCCGGGCGCCGGCACCTCGCGCAAGCCCGAGGAGCTGTCCGCCGAGGTGCTCAAGGCGCTGCGCCAGGACATCACGGATCAGCTGGGAGTCACCGTCGAGCGCTGCGTGATCAGCGTGCCCGCGCTGTTCGAGCTCCCGCAGAGCGCCGC
>JANNBP010000354.1:0-12297 GCA_031385555.1 Deltaproteobacteria bacterium
CTACGAATACGATGCCGTGTCGCGGCTGCGCGACAGCCAGCTGGGCGACGCCCGCGTCCACGACATTGCCAACTACATCCGCAAGGGCAAGCTTTGGGACGCATTTTCGGTCGGCGAGAAGGTCGTGCTGCTGATCGACGAGATCGACAAGGCCGACATCGAGTTCCCGAATGACCTGCTCCTCGAGCTCGATGCCATGCGCTTCCGGATCGACGAGACCGGTCGCGAGGTCACCGCGAAGGAGCGCCCGGTCGTGATCATCACATCGAACAACGAGAAGGAGCTGCCCGACGCGTTCCTCCGTCGCTGCGTGTTCCACTACATCCAGTTCCCGTCGCGCGAGCTGATGGCCGAGATCGTCAAGGTCCATCACCCCGACGTGACGGACAAGGTGCTCGACAACGCGCTCGAGGTGTTCTTCGGGCTGCGCTCGACGCCGAAGCTCCGCAAGAAGCCGTCGACGTCGGAGCTGATCGATTGGATCTGCGCGCTCA
Source organism: Deltaproteobacteria bacterium (assembly GCA_031385555.1). GTDB lineage: Bacteria > Myxococcota_A > Polyangia > Haliangiales > Haliangiaceae > JABFXX01. Next base: position 495 of record JANNBP010000354.1, read on the forward strand.
AGAAGGCGAACGTGGATCTGAGCAAGGTCGGTCACGGCATTCCGTTCCTCGGAACGCTGCTCAAGACCGAGCAGGACATCGAGCTGATGGGCAAGCGGGCCAAGGCGTGATCACGTGCTCGTGCCACGTGCACGTGCTCCACGTTCTCAGCTCTTCGCACGAGCGAGGCGTCCGGAATCCCTCGCGAGCAGGATCGACGTGCTGATTTCGATCGCCAGGATCAAGGCCGCTGATCTTCCGAGCATTGGCTCCGTGCCAGCCGAGCACGAGCACGTGCACGTGCTCGTGCAGGAGGGGCTGGCATGCTGATCGACTTCCTGTTCGAGCTGCGCGCGAAGAAGGTGCCGGTCTCCACCCACGAGTGGATGGCGCTGATGGAGGCGATGTCGAAGGGGCTCCACGAGTCCTCGCTCGACGGCTTCTATCACCTGTGCCGCACGATCTGCGTCAAGGACATCGCGCTCTACGACGCGTACGACGAGGCGTTCCTGGCGTACTTCAAGGACGTCCATCAGAGCTCGCTGTCGCTCACCAACTCGATCGCCGACTGGCTGGCGGATCCAAAGAACCTCGACGGCCTCACCCCCGAGCAGCTCGCCGCGATCAAGGAGCTCGATCTCGAGAAGCTGCGCGAGCTGTTCGAGCAGCGCCTCAAGGAACAGAAGGAGCGCCACGACGGCGGCAACCGCTGGATCGGTACCGGCGGCACGTCGCCGTTCGGCAACAACGGTCGCAACCCGACCGGCATGCGCGTCGGTGGAGGAGGGCAACGCTCCGCGATGGCCGTCGCCGGCGAGCGCAACTTCCGCGAGTACCGCCGCGACGTGGTGCTCGACGTTCGCCAGATCGACGTCGCGTTGCGCGGCCTCCGCAGGCTCGGTCGCGAAGGCGCGATCGAGGAGCTCGATCTCGACGAGACGATCGACAAGACGGGCCGGAACGCCGGCGACATCGACATCGTGTTTCGTCCGCCGCGCCGGAACCGCGTCAAGGTCGTGCTGTTGATGGACGTCGGCGGGTCGATGGATCCGCACAGCGAGCTGATGAGCCGGTTGTTCACGGCGGCCTCGCGCGCGGGGCGGTTCGCGAAGTTCCGCAGCTACTACTTCCACAACTGCGTCTACAACTCGGTCTACGAGGACGCGGAGTTCCGCAAGCCGGTGACCACCGCAGATCTGTTGTCCGGCAGCGATCGCGACGAGAAGCTCGTGGTCCTCGGCGACGCGTTGATGCATCCCGCCGAGCTGCTCGACCCGGGTGGCTCGATGTACATGTACTCGCAGGACCGCGCGTCGGGGATCGAGTGGCTGCGCCGGCTCGCCGCGCACTTCCGGCACGCCGCGTGGCTCAACCCGGAGCCGGAGCGGTTCTGGACCGGGACGACGATCGAAGTCATCGCGAGCGTGTTCGCGATGTACCCGCTCACGCTCGACGGGCTCGCCCAGAGCGTTCGTTACCTGGTGCGGGGCGGCAGCAAGCCGAGCATTGGTGACCCGACGAAGTGGGTCAACAAGATGGTGCTCGGCTAAGGCGTCGCCTTGTCGAGCCGCATCACCGTCGCCGTGAGATAGGTCCCCGCGCAGCGCTCGGGATTGCTCGACGCTCGCGCCGAGAACCGGATGTCGTCCTTGATCGCCGCGATCGCGAGCTGCGGCGGGGTGCCGAGCGTGCGGACCGCCGTCCAGCCATCGCGCTCGAGTGCAGTCGCGACCTGTGCCGCGGCGTTCGGGTCGTCGATGCACCAGGTCTCGAGCGCGTAGGCCTCGTTCGGCGCCTTGCTCCCGAGGACCTTCGCCGCCCCGACCTTCGGGATCATCGCCGCGAGGTCACGCCGCGCAGCGCCGGATCCCGTCATCGACGGTGCCGGCGGTGCAGGCTCCGACGTGCAGGCGATCAGCGCCAGCAGCAACAGCCGGACGGTCACGCTACGGATTCACGAACTCGGGCGTCGGCTCTTTCGGCGGATCCTTCGGCGTCTCCGGCGGCGGTGTCCCGGTATCCGAGCCACCACCCGGCGGCGGCGCGGCCGAGCCAGGACCCTCACTGCCCGAGCCAGGACCCGGGGTCGCCGAGCCGGAGCCAGAGCCCGCGCCCACGGGAGGCCGCGGCTGGATCACGACCTGCTGGACCGCGAGCTTCTCGTCGAGCTTGCCGATCATCCGTGCGTCTTCTTCGGTGAACGCACCGAGGTCGACCATCTTCTCGACCGGGCGGAACCCGGCCTTGCGGAGACCGACGCGGACGTTCTTCCTCGCCGACTGCGCCTTGGTGAGCTCGATGTCGAACGGCGTCACATGATTCGCCGGCACGCCATCGACGAGGATCAGCGCACCCGTGGGCTCGCTGGTCACCGTGATCACCATCGGCTTCGCGATCAGCTTCGCGGACCACTTGTCGGTGCCGCCCGTGACCTCTTGCTCGAGGGTGGCCATGCCCGGGGCCGAGACGCGGACCTTGTACGCCTTGTCCTTCTCGAGCTTGGTCTTGAGCGGGACCGGACCCTTGATGTCCGTGCCGACGACCTCGACCTGTGCCTTCGGCGAGCTCGCCGTGATCTCGATCTCGATCATCGGACCAGCGACGGGCGGCGGTACTGGCTTGTCGGCGCTACCCGCTTTGTCGCTGCCCGGACCGGTCGCGATCGTGTCGCTGCCGGTCTTGTCGCTGCCGGTCTTGTCGCTGCCCGTCTTGTCACTGCCCGGTGTGGCCACCTTGTTGTCCTCGACGGCCCTGTCGCGCAGCACGAAGAACCACACCCCGGCCCCACCGCCCGCGAGGATCAACAGGATCAGGATGAGCAGCGGCGCCTTGCTGCCCTTCGCCGGAGCCTCCATCGAGGCCGAGGGACGGGGTCGCTCGAGCTCCGCCGCGATCGCATGACCCGACGGACGCGTGGGTGCATCCCGCGCGACCGGTGCGTTGATCGGTGGCGACGACGCCGTCGGCGAGCGCGTCGCGACGTACGCGGGCTCCATGCCGATCCTGGTCTTCGCCAGCTTCTCCATCCGGTCGTTCTGGGCGATCAGCGCGGCCTTGCTCTGGTTGAGCGGCCCGGATTCATGGTCGGGACCCTCGGTGCGAGGCGACGGCGAGGTGTCGAGCATCCGCGGCTGCTTGGGTGCGTCGGGCGGGCTCGGCAACACCGGCGCGGAGTCGCGCTCGACGGCGGGCGCGCGGGCGCTGGCGAATCCGGGCGACGTGCCACCGGCGTCCTGCAGCATCTCGTTCGCGAGTGCGTTCGCGGTGGGCGCGTCCGACAGCGTCGCGTCGGAGCGAATCCCATTGCTCCGGCGTGCCGCGAGCTCGTCGGCAGGTGGCCTGCCGGAGAACAGCTCCTGCGCGGCCGCGCTGCTGCCGGAGTCATCGGCGGTCTGCGCGATCAGATCATCGAGCGCGCGAACCTTGGTGGCTTCCTCGAACGCCTCGTCGGGAAACTCGTCGGCATCGCTGTGGAACGGCGTGGCCTTCGGCTGCGGTGCGCTGGTCTCGAACTCGCCGCCCGTCGGGCCTTTGTGCCGGGCGCTCTTGTGCTCGCCGCCGAGCAACGCCTCTTGCACCGGCGCCGGCGCGACGCGCGTCGGTGTATCGGTGAACATCGGCTGCTTCGTGATCTCGCCACCGCGCTGCGGTGCCTGCTTCGCCTTCTCGGAGAGGATCCGCTCGAGCACGCTCTGGCTGCCATCGGCGAGCCGGTCGAAGCGCACGCCCATGCCCGGCGCGATCGCGGGACGCGACGGATCGTTCTCGCGGGTCCACACCACGGTGCCTTCGCCCGCGATCAGCGGCGACGCATCGCGGAGCTGGAACTCGAATCGCATTTGCGTTCCGACCGCGAGCGGCTCCTTGGTGCGGATGAAGATGCCGCCCTGGCTGACATCGACGGCATAGCGGTCGATGAATTGCTCGACTGTCTCGCTCTTGAACTTGATCTTGAGCGTGACCGGAGTGCGCTTGCCCTGTCTCGTGTTTGGATCGGCCAAGTTCTCTTCCCCTCCGGCATCTCGCTTTGTTCCCTCACGAACAATGCAAGACGTCGAATTGGCTCGATTCTATGCCCAGGGCCCCGCGTGCGCAACGCGCGTGAGTGCGTGTATCGTGCACACCCATGGCCGTCCGTCCGATCCACCGAGTCCTCGTCGCCAATCGTGGCGAAATCGCTGTTCGTGTGATGCGGACATGTCGGGAACGTGGCTTGTCGACGGTGGCGGTCTACAGCGACGTCGACCGCCTCGCACCGCACGTCCAGTGTGCAGATTTCGCGATCGCCCTCGGGGAGGCGCCTGCGTCCAGGAGCTACCTGGTGATCGACAAGATCATCGAGGCATGCCGGACGAGCGGCGCGGACGCAGTTCATCCGGGGTACGGGTTCCTGTCGGAGAACGAGGACTTCGCCGACGCGTGCACCGCTGCGGGGATCACCTTCATCGGTCCCTCGGCCGACTCCATGCGGCGGATGGGCAGCAAGACCGAGGCGCGCAAGACGGTGAGCGCCGCCGGGACGCCGGTGGTCCCGGGTGACAACGGCCCCGAGGGCAACGGCTTCCCGACCGGCGAGAGCGCGCTTGTCGCGGCCAAGCAGATCGGCTTCCCGGTGCTCGCGAAGGCCGCGGCCGGTGGCGGTGGCAAGGGCATGCGCCTGGTGACGAACGAGGCCGACTTCATCAACGCGTTCGACGGCGCACGCCGCGAGGCGGAGGGCGCGTTCGGCGACGGCACGGTCTATCTCGAGAAGGCGATCCTCCAGCCGCGGCACATCGAGATCCAGGTGTTCGGCGATACCCACGGCAACCTCGTCCACCTCGGCGAGCGCGACTGCTCGATCCAGCGCCGCCACCAGAAGGTGATCGAGGAAGCGCCGTCGCCCGTCGTCTCCCCCGAGCTGCGCGCTCGGATGGGGGCGGCTGCGATCGCCGCGGCGAAGGCCGTCAACTACGTGGGTGCCGGCACCTGCGAATTTCTGATGAGCAACGATGGGGGCTTCTACTTCCTCGAGATGAACACCCGGCTCCAGGTCGAGCACCCGGTGACCGAGATGATCTACGGCCTCGATCTGGTGGCCTGGCAGCTCGACGTCGCCGAGGGGCGGCCCCTGCCACTGACGCAGCTCGAGCTCGATGCCCGCCGTCGTGGGCATGCCGTCGAGTGCCGCATCTACGCCGAGGATCCGGTGAAGTTCCTGCCGTCGCCCGGCAAGATCACGCACCTTCGCGTGCCCGACGGTCCGTACATCCGCAACGACAGCGGCTGCTACGAGGGCGCAGAGATCCCGGTCCACTACGATCCGATGATCAGCAAGCTCGTCGTGTGGGGCGAGGATCGCCCGCGTGCCCTCGCGCGGATGAAGCGGGCGCTGGACGAATATCAAGTGCGCGGGATCGAGACCAACCTCGCGTTCCATCGCCGGTGCGTTCGCCAGGCGCAATTCGTCGCCGGCGACTACGACACCGGGTTCATCGCGCGCAACGCCGCCGAGCTCGCGCCGCGCGCCGACGATCGCGAGCTCGACGCAGCGATCATCGCCGCTGCGCTCGAGGCCGGGAGCGTTGCTCCGGCGAAGACCCTGGCACCACCACGCGCCCATCCGGGATTGTCCTCGGTAGAGCACTCAGGGTGGCGCCGCCAACTCCGCTGACTGCGAGGTGGAGGGTTGGAGTAGAAAATTTCCGTACGAGTGATGTCGGCGTTTTCGTTCGACTCTCGGAGTTGGAAAAATCCTTAGCGAGATCCACGCCTTTTCCTGATTGGCGGAGCGAGCTGGGGCCATAAAAATATGCTCAATAGCCTCATGAGGGGATTCGGTCTTGGTGGTGTTGGTACCTGCGAAGAACCGTAGAGTTCTTCTCGTCGACGACCACGTCCTCGTCAGGGCCGGCCTCGCCGTCTTGATCGGGAAGCTCGCCGGCTGGGAGGTCGTCGGAGAAGCAGACCAGGGCGAAGCCGCACTCGAGCTGGTCGAGACGCTCGCACCCGACGTCGTGCTCATGGATGTCGCGATGCCCGTGCTCGATGGCATCGAGGCAACGCGGCGGATGGTCGAGCAGCACGGCAGCACGGTGCTGATCCTGTCGATGCACAGCAGCAAGGAGCACGTCCGCGACGCGCTGTGTGCCGGTGCGCGCGGCTACCTGGTGAAGACGGCCACCAGTTCGGAGCTCGCGCTCGCGCTCGCTGCCGTCGCGCGTGGCGAGGTCTGGTTGTCGCCGACGATCGCGACCACCGTCGTCGATGATCTGCGTGCGCTAACCTCACCGGCGAGCCCGCTGACACCTCGCCAGCTCGATGTCCTGCGGAAGATCGCCGAGGGCAAGTCGACGCGGGAGGTCGCTCACCTGCTCGGCGTCAGCGTCAAGACCGTCGAGACGCACCGCGCGCAGATCATGGATCGCCTCGACATCCACAACGTCGCCGGGCTCGTCCGCTACGCGCTCTCGACGAAGCTCGTCGAGAAGTGATCCGTCTTCGCCGCGCGTCGGGACAGGCCTTGTCGAGGACGTCTGACTCGGGCTAGGACGACGCTCGTGAAACCGTCGCTGGAGCAGATCATCGCGAAGTTCGACGCCACGTTGCCGCTCGAGCGCGCGTGGACGATCCCGGGCGACTGGTACACCGACCTCCGCGTCGAGGCACTCGAGCACGAGACGGTGTGGAGCCGGACCTGGCAGATGGTCGCGCGCGTCCCTCAGGTGACCGAGCCCGGCCAGTTCGTGACGGCCACCGTGGCGGGGGAACCGATCGTCGTCGTGCGCGGTGCCGACGGCGAGCTCCGCGCGTTCTACAACGTGTGCCGGCATCACGCCGCGGCGGTGATGACCGCACCGTGTGGGAAGGTCGATCGCCTGCGCTGCCCCTATCACGGGTGGACGTACGACCTCGCCGGCAAGCTCCGCGGGCTCCCCGAGATGGACGGCGTCGCCGACCTCGACAAGTCGACGATGGGGCTGGTGCCGGTCAGCGTGGCGACGTGGGAGCACTTCGTGTTCGTGCACCTCGATCCCGATCCGATGCCCCTCGTCGAGTTTCTCGGGCCGCTGGTCGGGCAGGTCGCGCCGCTCGGGCTCACCAACCTCCATTTTGCCGAGCGCCGCGAGTACACGCTGAACTGCAACTGGAAGGTGTTCGTCGATAACTATCTCGACGGCGGCTATCACGTGCCGCACCTCCACGCCGGGCTGAGCTCGATCCTGGAGTACACCGACTACACGATCGAGAACTTCGAGAGGTTCTGCCTCCAGAGCTCCCCCATCGACGCCAGCGTGGTGTCGATGACCGCGAACGTGCGGAGAGGGAAAGCCCTCTACTACTGGCTGTATCCGAACCTGATGCTGAATTGGTACGAGGGATATCTCGATACCAATCTCGTGATTCCACTCGGCATCGATCGCGTCAAGGTGATCTTCGAGTTCTACTTCGCCGAGGTCTCGGAGGCGACGACGGAGCGCAATCGCCAGAGCATGGCGGTGAGCGAGAAGATCCAGGACGAGGACCACGCGATCTGCGAGAGCGTGCAGCGCGGGTTGGGGTCGCGCGCGTACGGTGCGGGCCGGCTCAGCGTGCGCCGCGAGGCCGGCGAGAACCTGTTCCACACGCTGCTCGCCGCGGATCTACGTCGCGGGCTCTAGCGTCGTCGTCGACGTTCGCAGCATCACGTAGGTGATCAGCGCGCCGTAGCCGAGGTCGCTGGCGAGCGGGACCAACCCCCAAGCCTCCTGCCCGCTCAGCAGCGTGACGAGGAGTGGCTCGATCATCAGCTTCGCGCCCGTCGCGGCACCGATCGCGAGAGCAGCGCGCAGCGTGTCGTGCGTCCGGTTCAGCACGAGATAGAGGATCGGGGTCGCGATCGCGAGCCTCAGCAGCGTCGCGAGGTGGGGGGATCCGCCGTTGGTGAGCACGCCGGCAAACGCGGCGGTCGAGGCCACGGCTGCGAGGGTGGTGAGGGCGATCCCGCGGCGGTCGAGCATGCCCTCCACATCAGCAATGGTCAGACCATTCCTGGGATGGTCATCGAATCAGCCGGTTACGCGAATCTACCGTGATGAGATCCGTCAGGCCTTCGTCACTTGGCTTCGAGGAGTTGCGCAGCCACCGGCGCATCATCGCTGCGCGTCCTCGCGGGTCTTTTCAACCAGCGACAGCGCGCCATCTCCTAACCCGAGGCGTAACTCCCAGGCCTTGCGCAGCTCGTGCACGCTCGACGGGAACCACGGTCCCCAGGCGCGGTCTCCCCATCAGCACGCACGCTCACTTGTCGAACTTCCCTCCGAACACCAGATTTGCCTCGAAGATCGACTCGGTGATCGGCGCGAACGCAACCCCACCGGCGAACTCGACGCCGAGTCCCGCGGTGCGCCGCTCCGCGTCGCGGCCCACGCCGAGAAACGCCGCACTACGCACGAGCACGGCCCCGCTGCGCCGGCGTTCGTCGTCGGTGATCGTGCCGCGAGCGCGTAGTCCGATCCGCGCGATCGGTCCCGTGTCCTCGGCGTTCTGGATGACGTCGAGGTTGTACGCCCCGACGGCTCGAGCGCCACGCTCGTCGGCTTCGACGCCCCACTCGGTAGCGGCAGAGATGCCGTGGTGCTTGCCGATCACCGACGGGCCGATCTCGATCGAGGCCTGGAACGCAGGGCGGCCCCGACGTAAGAAGTTAGACCGTGACGATGCCGGTGCGGATCGTCATGCTCGTGCAGCCGCTCGCGAGACACGCGCGTAGCAACCAATGCATCGGGTGTCCAACGCGCGAAGCCGGGCGAGCTAACATCTCCGCCGTGCATCGCGACACGTTCTTCAACTGCCCGCGATGCGCGTGCGGCCTCGACCCCGCGGACACGCACCTGTCGTGTGGGCAGTGCCACGGCAGCTTCATCCCCGAGAAGGAACTGATCGACGACATCAGCGGGCGGCAAGCACAGGCGCTGCTCGCGCCGAACGCGAAGTGGAACGGCGAGCTCACCAAGTTTGTCCATTCGCTCGGTCCCGTGGTCGACAGTCCCGAACCCACCTTCTCGTGTCCTCGGTGCGCGACGCAGATGACCAAGCACCAGCTTTTCGGCGTCACCCTCGATCGCTGCCGCGCCCACGGGGTCTGGCTCGACGGAAACCACGAGCTTCAGAAGATCTTGGCCTCCGCACTCGCGGGCCTGTGACCACCTGGGATCGACGAAAATACGCCGATTCACGGGACGATCAACGACGAAAATCGCTGGTGATCGCCAGCGGTTTGATGGTGGCGGACTCGCGATTGCGTGAAGGGCTACGAGTCGGTAGAAAGCCTCGGGCCCAGCCCGGAAAGCCTCGCGTTCAAAATGACCCAGCAGACCAAGTTCGTGTTCGTCACCGGTGGGGTGGTGTCGTCCCTCGGTAAGGGAATGGTCTCGGCGTCGATCGGCGCATTGATGGAGAACCGCGGCCTCAAGGTCGCGAACATGAAGCTCGACCCGTACATCAACGTGGATCCGGGCACGATGAACCCGACGCAGCACGGCGAGGTGTTCGTCACCGACGACGGCGCGGAGACCGACCTCGACCTCGGGCACTACGAGCGGTTCGTCTCGACGAAGATGTCGAAGCTCAACAACATCACGACGGGGCAGGTCTACTCGGCGGTGATCGGCAAGGAGCGCCGCGGCGAATACCTCGGCTCGACCGTGCAGGTGATTCCGCACATCACCGACGAGATCAAGGCGCGGATCCTCAAGGCCTCCGAAGGGCTCGACGTGCTGGTCGTCGAGGTCGGCGGCACCGTCGGCGATATCGAATCGCTCCCGTTCCTGGAGACGGTGCGCCAGCTCCGCGTCGAGCTCGGCCTGCAGAACTCGGTCAGCGTCCACCTGACGTTGGTGCCCCACATCCGCGCGGCCGGCGAGTTCAAGACCAAGCCCACGCAGCACTCGGTGCAGAAGCTGCGCGAGATCGGGATCCAGTGCGACGTGCTCGTGGTGCGTGCGGAGCAGAAGCTCCCCGAGGACGCGCTCAAGAAGATGGCGATGTTCTGCAGCGTCGCCCCCGATGCGGTGTTCCAGTCCATCGACGTCGACACCGTCTACCGGCTGCCGCTGGTGCTGTCCGAGCAAGGCCTCGATCAGAAGCTCGCCTCGATCCTCAACATCTGGTCGCGCGCATTGCGGCTGTCCGCGTGGGAGGAAGTGGTCGCGCGCATCACGCAGCCCAAGCGGAAAGTCACCGTGGGCTTCGTCGGCAAGTACGTGACGCTCGTCGAGGCGTACAAGAGCCTCAATGAAGCGTTGCTGCACGGCGGGATCGCGAACGACTGCCGCGTCGAGATCAAGCACATCGATAGCGAGGACCTCGAGAAGCTGACGCCGGCGCAGCTCGCCGACACGCTGCGCGTCTACGACGGCATCGTCGTCGCGCCCGGCTTCGGTGCGCGCGGCACCGAGGGCAAGATCGCGGCGGTGCGCTACGCGCGCGAGAGCAAGGTGCCGTACTTCGGCATCTGCTTCGGCATGCAGATGGCGTGCATCGAGTTCGCGCGCCATGTCTGTGGCCTCGACAAGGCGAACTCGACGGAGATCGATCAAACGACGCCGCATCCGGTGGTCGACCTGATGCCGGATCAGCGCGGCGTCACTGACAAGGGCGCGACGATGCGGCTCGGCGCGTACGCCTGCGTGCTCAAGAAAGACACCCTGGCCGCCGAGGCCTACGGCACGACGGAGATCAGCGAGCGCCATCGCCATCGCTGGGAGATCAACAACAACTACCGCGACACGCTCGAGCGCCACGGCATGGTGTTGTCGGGGCTGTCGCCTGACGGGCGGCTGGTCGAGATGATCGAGCTGCCGCAGCACCCGTACTTCGTTGCCTGTCAGTTCCACCCCGAGTTCAAGTCGCGGCCGAGTGCACCGCACCCGTTGTTCGCGCGGTTCATCCGGGCTGCGGTCGAACGCCTCTCCACGCGCTGATCGCCGTTGTGACTCCGGGGCAAAACGCCCAGGGGAACAACGGCTTGATCAACGTCGATCAGGCTGAGATCGTTGGCACAAAGCAAGAGCCGGGCCACGAGGTCTTTACACGACCTAGCTTTGCGCGTAGGCTCTAATTCAAGCGTCATACCAGAAGATGGTGTGTGGCTGCTGAGCGCGGTTTGTTAATGCTAACCAAGCGAAAGAAATAGGAGTTCCAGATGGCGATGGAAATGCGTCAGGAACTGAAGCTGTCGCAGCAGCTGGTGATGACACCGCAGCTGCAACAGGCGATCCGCCTCCTCCAGCTGTCCCGGATGGAGCTGGCCGAGCTCGTGCACGACGAGATGCTCGAGAATCCCATTCTCGACGACGAGATGGACCTCGACATGGAGCGCTCGCGCGAGCGTGACGAGGCCGGCAGTGACATCGAAGCGCAGCACCAGATGGAGGGTGCGGGCTCGACCGAGACCCCGATCGAAGGCTCGATGGTCGACGGCGTTGCCCAGACCGAGATCAAGGGCGACGCGACGGCGGTCAACGAGATCGACTGGGAGAACTACCTCGACAACTACTCGATGGCGCCGGCGATGCCGGGGTTCCGCGGCGATGGCGAGGAGATGCCGTCGCTCGAGCAGACGCTGACCAAGCCGATGAGCTTGCACGACCACCTGGCGTGGCAACTCAAGATGACGAACCTGCCGCCGGCCGAGATCGAGATCGGGCTCGAGATCCTCGGCAACATCGACGCCGACGGGTACATCAAGGATCCGCCGATCGCCGAGCTCGCCGCGGACATGGGTGTCGACCCGGTGCTCTGCGAGGTGGTGCTCGAGAAGATCCAGGGCTTCGATCCGATCGGCGTCGGCGCGCGCTCGCTC
>JANNBP010000397.1:0-3820 GCA_031385555.1 Deltaproteobacteria bacterium
CTCGCGATTCGCGACCGAGCATCCGCGCGCGATCACGGCGCGGCAAGAACTAGCCGACGCGCTCGCGCAACAGGAGAGCATCCTCGACGTGCGTCCCTTTGTTCCCAAGCACGCGCCCGTCGAGAAAACAGAGCTCGCGGATCGTCTGGTCAAACATGATGGCAAGCTCAAGACCGTCATCGACGTGATCCGCGTCGTCTGCGCGAACGCAGAGTCCGGGTGTCACCACCGGGCTGGGAGGGGACCACTTCCACCAGGATCACCGGGGACCGGGAGACCATGTGTTGAGAAGTGGCCCGTCGACCTCGGCGACCGGATGATCTTGGCGCACCGAAAAGAGTGAAGGCCCGAGTCACCAGCTCGAGCCTTCGGTCGTAGACCCAGAGCCGGGCTTTCGACGAGTCATACGTCCCACGCTCCAGGTCCGCGGCCAAGTTTCTGGCGGTGCCCCAGAGCCGTGGACACCGACGTTCCCGTTTACGAGTTGAGTTGCTTGTGGTGCGTCGTGACGTTCGTCGTCTGCCGACGGGATTATCGCGGCCACGACTACTGCGGCGATCACTGCCGCGACCACGCTCATGCGGCCAGTCACCGCGCCGCCAGTGCTCGCTACCAGCGAAGTCTCGGCGACGACGGCAGGCAAGACCGCCGGGCGCTGCGCGACCGCGCCGCGAAACAGGCCGAAGCATTGGCGTTGCCTGATGTACGTAGCGAGGAAGTTGCGCTGCGTGCTGAATGCTCTGCGCCGGACCCGTCGATGTTCACGACGAGCACACCCGAGGTCGCCGGCGAAGCAGACGCAGATGAAATACACGGTAGTCATCGTCCCGTCGTCGACGCGGACGCGCGTGCTCGTGACCCAGGGGGCCGACGAGCTGTTGCGTGCGATCTTGCCGCCGCCATCGTCGGTGCATCACGAGCGAGCGGCGATCGCGCTGCTCCAGGGATTGTCGCTGTGGTTCGACGCGAAGCTCCGCGTTGTGTTGTCTGTGGACGATCGGGAAGCCGGGTTCTGCCTCGCCCTGACCGACGAGATGGGCCTCGGCGTGCGCTCGGTCTTCTTCGAAGTCGAAGTCCATGACCCACGAGCGCAGCGCAGGCGCGGCCAACGCATTCGCGGCATCGGCGACTTCGCCGACCTGCGCCAGCTCTACTTGCGGTGGCTCGTCCCCGACGGAAACTGACGATGGCCAAGCTGCCCAAGCTCGCCGCCGCGCTGACTGAGCAGGACACACGGCTCTCGGAGGTGCTACGGCTCTCGCTCGTCGAGGGTTTGTCGATCCGGGCGATCGCGAAGCGGCTGACGCTATCGCGCAAGACCGTTCGTCGGCTACTCGCACGCGGACCGACGCGCACGCCGCCGTCGAGCGCGCCGCGCACGTCGCTGCTCGACACCTACGATGCCGAGATCCGCCGCCTCCTCGACGACACGCCCGAGTTCACCGCGCCGGGGATCCTCGAGAGGCTCCGACCACTCGGCTACACCGGCGGCATCACGATCCTGCGCGACCGCGTCGCGAAGCTGCGTCCGCGTCCGCCGAGAGAAGCGTTCCTGACGCTCGACTTCAAGCCGGGCGCGGCATACCAGGTCGACTGGGCCGACTTCGGGTTCGCGCTGCCCGGGTGTCCGCGGCGTGTCTCGGCGTTCGTGATGGTCGCGTGCTACTCGCGGCTCCTCTACCTCGAGTTCACGCTGAGCCAGGCGATGGGTACGTTCCTGCGCTGCATGGAGCGGGGCCTCAAGTTCTTCGGCGGCGTCGCGACCACCGACATCTTCGACAACATGAAGACGGTCGTGCTCTCGCACGCACCGCACGCGACCGTCTTCAATCGCCGGTTCCTCGAGTACGCCAAGTCGCGCGACTTCGCGGTCGTCGCCTGCAACGTGCGCAAGGGCAACGAGAAGGGACGCGTCGAGAGGCCGGTGGGCTTCGTCCGCAGCCGATTCTGGCCCGGCCGGCGGTTCACCGATCTACTCGACCTCAACACGCAGGCGATGACGTGGCGCGACGACATCGCGAACAACCGCCGCCACGAAGAGACCGGCAAGGTGCCGTCGCTGGTGTTCCGACACGAGGAGCAGAAGAAGCTCAAGCCGATTCCAGACACGAAGTTCGACGTCGACGACGTCGAGACCAACCCGGTGACCAAAATGTTCCGCGTCACCTTCGACCGCAATCGTTACAGCGTGCCGTGGCGGCTGGCGAGCCAGACCGTGCTCGTCCGCGCCGACGACGATGTGGTCAGCATCTGGCTCGCCAAGAAGCAAGTCGCCGCCCACCGCCGGTCGTGGAACGTCGGAGAGGACATCGAGCATCCGTCGCATCGCGAGGGGCTGCTCAAGATCAAACCCCGCGCCGCCGCGGGTGCCCTGCCGCCCGGCTTGGTCGGGCTCGATGACACCGGCGTCGAGTACTTCAAGATCTTCGCCGCCGGCGGACGTTCCGTGTACCGCGAGACGGTACGGCTCGTGTTCCTCGTCGAGCTTTTTGGCGAGCACGCTACCCGCGACGCGATGGCCGAGGTGATGACCACGGGCCATGTCGGTGCCGAGTATGTCGAGTACGTCCTCCGACACAAGAAGGGGCTCACGCCAGCGCCCGCGCCCTTGCGCCTCGGCGATCCGGTGCTCGATGCGCTCTCGCTCCGCGATCCGGACCTCTCGCTCTACGACGAGCTCGTCCCCACCCCGATGACCCGCGATCCGGGTTCGCCGCCCGCCACCGACGAGGATTCCGATGAAACGTGATGACGACTCGCTCGACCTTCTGATTCAGAAGCTGCGTTGGCTGCGGCTACCCGGGATTGCGCGGCTCGTTCCGTCGCTGCTCGAGCAGGCTAGTGCGGACAACCTGACCGACCTGGAAATCCTTCACCGTCTTTGCGACGAGGAGCGTGCCAGTCGGATGAAGAGCGCAGTCGACCGTCGCGTCAAGGACGCAAAGTTTCCCGAGCTCAACACCGTCGACGGTTTCGATTTCGAGTTCGACGCCGTCCGCAAGAAGCTGCGCGCTCGTTACCTCGCGCTCCACGACCTCACGTTCCTCGACAAGGGCATCAACCCGCTGTTCATCGGCATCCCCGGCACCGGCAAGACGTTCCTTGCTCGCGCGCTCGCCTACCGCGTGTGCCAGGCCACGCGCCGCGTTGTCTTCACCACCGCGACCCGCATGCTCAACGACCTCGCCGGCGCCGAGATCCACGGCCAGCTCGAGCGTGCGCTCCGTCGCTACTGTCGCGTCGACTTCCTCGTCATCGACGACTTCGCCGTGCTCGCGATGGATCCGGCGCAAGCCAACCTCGCCTTCCAGGTCATCTCCGAGCGCTACGAGTACCACCGCTCGACCTGCATCACGACCAACCGTCTGTTCAAGGACTGGCCGAAGGTGTTCCCCGACGCCCTCAACGCGCAGGTCATTGCCGAGCGTTTCACCGAGCGCGCCGAGCGCTTCATCTGCGACGGGAAAGGGTATCGACCGACGAAAGCTTCAACCTGACCAGCCTGCGCCGACCGAGCAGCGAGCTCCACCTCGGGCCAGCTTCGCGACGACGCGACGCTGAGTTCGTGCACGCGCCGCCGCGGCACGGCTGACGCGAAGAACCGTCCGCGCTCCACCGGGTGGGTCCCTGGATACCGGTGACGCCGGTGGTTCTGGTACCCACGCTCGCCGGTGGCGACACGAGGACGACCGCCGTGCTTTGACCGCCGCCGAGCTCCGCATCGAGGTGCTCGATCAGGTCACAGCACTGCGTGGCCGTTCGCTCGCTTCCGATCGCGGCGACGATCGTCTCCGCCGCCATCGCGCCATTCCCTGTCCCG
>JANNBP010000418.1:0-2977 GCA_031385555.1 Deltaproteobacteria bacterium
CGACGCTGCGCTGCACGCCATCGGACGGCTTGTTCGCGAGCGCACCGTCGAGGATCATCGTCGCCGAGCTGCCTCCGTCGAAGGCGACCGCGCTGTGGGCACCCCGTGCGCGGAGAAACCCGGCGAGCTCCGCGGCGGTCATCCCGGCCGACCCGCTCTGCCAGCCGTCGACCGTGGCGAGGATCAGCGTGTTGCCGTCGGCGGTGATCCCGGCGGCCGACCGAGGGGCGCGCGTGCAGGCGAGGGTGATCGGATCGTTGCAGTCAAAGGAGGTCTCGACGGCACCGGCGCGGATCAGGAGTGGGCGGCCGGAGATCGCACCCTGGGTGCCCTCGGGGAGCTGGTCCATCCCGACGACCTGCTCGGGCGGCGAGAGGTTCGCGACCGTGCGCTCGCCGACGCGGCGGAGGTGAAATACCGCGCTGCTCGCATCGTCGGCGGTGTTGGTCCACGCGGTGGAATCGCCGATCGCGAGCCCGCGGGGGCGATAGCCCGCGACCGAGAAGCTATCGCCGTTGATCGCGACCTGCGCCTCGAGCCCGAGTGCCAGCTCGCCGGTGGTGCTGCCGCGCTCCGCTTCCTTGGTGGCGTACAGCGCGATCTCGGAGCTGGTCAGATCGATCTTGACGAGGTGGATGCGCGCAGGGATCGCGGCGTCTTCCCACTTCTCGTAGTCGATCCCGGGGTGCTTCTCGACCGCGCTGATCATCACCGGCGCGGCGACAGCCGTGGCCGTGAAAGCACAGAGCACGATCAGGGCACGCACGCGCGGCACTGTAGCAATAGAGCCGTCGTTCTCGTTGCGAATTAACGTGCGCTAACTGCGCTGAATCAGCGGCCGCCCCACTGTTAACCCAGAGCACGTTTGGGTCGATCCGATGCGACAGCGCGAACTCTCCCAAAGCTCAACCCGGAGGACAGGGAAGCTTCCGGCGAGCCGGAAGGTCGAGGTCAACCGAGGTGAGCTCTGGGGTTGGTACAACCTCGCCCTCCTGCTTCAGCGTGCACGTGGTGAAGCCATCCATCCATCGGATGGAGCAAGCGTGTCGGTCTGGAGGCCGCGATCCGGGTGGGGATGGCTCCGAGGTGGGCGTATGGTCCGCGCATGTCGGGCCCTCGGACGTTCTTCACGCGCGGGTTCGAGGTGCTGCAGAGCTACCTGCGCGCGGAGGGCCGGCGAGCTCCGCTCGTGCTGTGCTCGCCGCGGCGGCGGTTCGTCGACGAGCTACGTGAAGGCCTCCACGCCGAGAGCTTCCGCGTGTTCGATGGTGTGCAGGTCCACGTCCCGATCGAGGTGCTCGACGCGGCGGAGGCCGAGCTCGGCGATGCGGACACGTTGATCGCGCTCGGGGGCGGTGCGGCGATCGGGCTCGGGAAGGCGCTGCGCGTGCGCCATCCGCAGCTCGGGCTGATCGCGTTGCCGACGACGTTCTCCGGGTCGGAGATGACGACGATGTACGGCACCACCACGGGCACCGTGAAGCAGACCGGGCGGTCTCCGGCGGCGCTGCCCGACGCGGTGTTCTACGACGTCGACCTCGTGCGCGAGGTACCGGTGCCGCTCGCGGTGCAGAGCCTGACGAACGGCATCGCACACGTGATCTCGATCCTGTCGACCGGGTCCCTCGATGCGACGCAGCGTGGAGATGCCGAAGCGGCGGCGGCCACCGTGATCCGTGCGATCGAAGCGCTGCTCGCGGATCCCTCCTCGCTCGAGGCGCGCACGACGGCGCAGCGCGGTGCCTCGCTGTGTGGTGCCGCGTTCGAGCAAGGCAAGCCCGGCGTGCAGCATGGCCTCGCGCACCTGCTCGGTGGTGCGTTGCGGGTCGAGCATGCGGCGCTCCACTCGATCCTGCTGCCGCACTTCGTGGCGCAGCTGCGATCGACGCAGCCGGCGCTGGTGACGGCGCTCGAGCGCGTGCTCGAACCGAAGGTCCGCGACATCTACACGGGTGACGTCCGCGCAGATCATTCGCTGGACTCCTATCTGCACGACCTGCTGACCCGGGCGAGCGCACCGGTCGCGCTGACGGCGCTCGGGCCGACGGTGACGCGCGAAGGGATCGATGCCGCACTCGCCACCAAGCCGGAGTTGCCACGCGGGATCGTGGAGGACGCGCTCCACGGACTGCGTCCGGCGAGTGTGCTCGGGACGCTCGACGTGGGCAGCGAACCGCACGCGGTCGTGCTCGGCTGTCGTCCCGAGCATGCGCGCGCGATCCTCCTCGCGCTGCACGGTCGCGGTGCCGAGGCCGGCACGATCGCGCGGCGCTATCGCGACATCATCGACGATCCGTCGGTGGCGATCGTCGGGCTGCGTGCGCCACGGGGCGCGCCGCGCTGGTACGAGGTGAAGTACGGCGAGCCCGGTGCGGGTGACCATCCCGACGTCGTCGCGGCGATCGCGCGGGTCGAGAATGCACTCACGCGACTGCGCGAGCTCGGCAAGCCGCTCTACCTCGCGGGCTTCTCGCAGGGCTCGTGCCTGACGCTCGAGGTCGCGGCGCGGACGGTCGTGCCGCTCGCGGGTGTGCTCGCGCCGGCAGGCTCGCGGCTCGGGCAACCCCCGTGGGCACCGCGAAGTGGACTGACGATGCCAGTCATCGTGGGTGCGGCGGCCGAGGACAAGTGGATCGCGCGGGCGGATCTGGAGGCGACGATCGCGTGGTTCCGCGCGGCGGGTGCGGTGGTCGACGAGCTGAGCTCGACGGGTGACAAGCACGAGATCACCGCGGCGCAGCGCGAGCGGATCCGCGCGTTGCTTACGTCGGTGGCGGGCCGGCGAGCAGCCAGCTCGGATGCTTCGCCTTGATCGCCGGGCAGGTCGTGACGGCCTGAAAATCCTCGAGCGACTTCATCGCGAGCAGGCACTCGAGTTGCTCGGTGCTGAGGCCCTCGTCGATGCACACGTTGACGGACTGGCGCTCGACTTGATCGATCGCCGCGCGCTCGTCGGCATCCATTTGTTGGCACCGGC
>JANNBP010000446.1:0-111654 GCA_031385555.1 Deltaproteobacteria bacterium
ACTTGATGGATCTATACGGCCGGTCGCCGCGGCGCGGACCGCTGATTGATCGATCCTTTGGCGAACCTTGGCGGGCCTCGCTTGGCGATTTGGCGACCCTCTGATCACGTGATGTTGGAGTGCAAGCCTGCGGCGAAGCGCCACGTGAAGCGCTGACACGGCAGCACACGCGGGTTCGCCGAGAAACAACAACGCAGGTCCGAAACGCGTTGGGCCACAATCCTGCACCGAATTGGTGATTGGACAGCGTGCCTCAGGGGGGGCAGCCAGGCGTCGTCAGCTTCGTCAGCCCGATCGTCTGCATCAGCGTCTTGCTGTTCGGCGGAACGATCAGCGTCGCCGAGGTCGAGTAGCAATCGAGCCCGCCGATCTTGCCGATCACCTCGAGCCGGTAGTTGCCCGACGGCAGCGTCGGCACCGACAGCTTCTGGTCGTTGTCGATGCACGCCGACAGCGGCGGCGCCGCGCAGTTGACCACGTACGAGCTGGGTGGTCCGTTCGAGATGTCGAACGTCACCGGCTCGCACGCCGCGCCGGTGTGGGTCAGCGACAGCGTGACGTTGTCGACCGCCGCGCCACCGGCGCAGTTACCGCCGGCGTTGCCGGTGGTGAGGAACAGCTCGACCTTGCCCGTCGCGTCGACGGCGAACGTGATCGGATCGACCGTCACCGTGCCGCCCGACGTGATCTCGATGGCGAGCGCCGCGGGGGCGGAGCCGATCACACCCGAGGTGCCGCCGAGCTCGAACGACAGATCGTAGAGGCCGGGCGTGAACGTCATCAGCGACGTGGCCATCCCGCTGGTGCACGAGAACACCTCGGTCGAGGCGCCCTGGATCGCGCGGTTGCGCAGCGTCACGGTCACGAAGCTCGCGCCGATCTGGCCGCACGGGATCACGGCGGCGTTGAGGTCGGTCACCGACCACGACATCGAGAACCGACCACCCACCGGGGGTGCCTCGGGCGGTGAATCGGTGGGAAAGCCACCACCTCCGCCACATGCGGCCAGCGACAAGACCGCTAGGAGACGCTTCATAGAAGGCGATCCTACCCCGGTATCGAGGCGGGCCCCAAACCCGTGACCGTCGCCACCTCGGGTAACTCTAACTAACTAGGCAGACAACGAGGCTGCGGCACCCAACGAGCGCCGCATCTCGACGAAGTGACAGGGCTGCTTGGCCGGGCGCGGGTACGGCGCCGTGCCGACCTCGCTGTACCCGAGGCTCTTGTACCAGCGGTTCAGCTCTTCTCGCAGGTTGATGATGCGGAGCCGGACGACGCCGACGCCCATCGCCTCGCACATCGCCTCGGCGATTCGCACCAGCCGCGTGCCGAGCCCCATGCCTTGGAGCGCGGGATCGACCGACAGCATGCCGATGTAGCCGTCACTCCCAGGCGCCGCTTCCACATAGACGGCGGCGGCGAGCGAGCCCTTCGCCTCGAGGACGAGGAACCCGCCCTGGGCACTCAGCGTGCGGATCTCGTCCGGCGATGTTCGATCGCCGTCGACGAAGAACTTCTCGATCTCGTACGCCCGATTGACGAGCGCGGCCAGCGCAGGTGCATCGGACGGCTGCGCGCGGCGAACGGAGATAGCGATCTCGTTGTCCATGGTTCCTCTCCCTTAACAGGACCCTCTGATCATTTCGCGTCACCGGTCGGAACACGAGCAAGCTCCGCGAGCAGACCCGGCAGTAACTTCTTGCGCAGCCCGATGATCAGCCGCTCGCCGAGGTCGATCGCCTGGCGTGCGATCTCGACCACGTTGACCGGCGTGCCGACAGCGAGTGCGCGGTGGCGAAACACGTCGATCTCGAGCTTCACGAGCTCGCGGACCGCGTTCATGTAGACCTCCGCAGTCTCGACCGGGAACAGCTCCCCGAGCCCGAGCCGGCGGGTCTCGGCGAGGATGTCGAGCAACCGGAGATCGGTGCCACCGTACCCCGCGGTCTCGCCCTCACCCTTGAGCGTGAGCACGCCCGATCCCTCGAGGGCATCGAGCTCCGCACGGCTGACACCGAACGTCTTCATCACCTCGCTGCGCTTGCGGCGCTGCTTGCCGTCCGCCGTGCCGACGGCGGGTGCGATCTGCATCAGGGCGCGGCGCTGGGCGCTGTCGCGGTCCGCGCGGATCTTGTCGCTCGGCGCGGGCTCGAGCAGATCGCCGATCAACTTGAGCGGCAGGAACCGCTCGGCCTGCAGCTGCTTGATCACGCGGATGCGACCGATGACGCGCACGTCGTAGTACGCCATGTTCTTGCTGGTCCGGATCTCTGGACCGGGCAACAAGCCCTCGCGGATGTAGTGCTTGATCGTGGGTGCCGGCACGCTCGAGCGCTTCGACAGCTCCGACATCTTCACGAGCGAAGCGTCATCGGGCTTCTTGCTGACACGCGCGGGCTTTTGCTTTGCCGCCTTCTTGCGCGTCTTGCGTGTCACCGCACCGCAGTGTTGCGGCGCGTTCGACAAAGATCCAGCGAAGGGGTTGGGTTTCCCTGGCCCGGGATCGGCTAGTTACGACGCGTCAACACACGCGTCTCGCGCGCTTTCCGATCGGCCATCGCGACGTGCACCAGCACGATCACGGTCCCGACGGTCACGTCCGACACGGCTCTGACCACTCGATCTGCGAAGCTCCACATTGTCTAACTCCCTCCTGGACCCAGCCTGCCAACTTCGTATTTCGACTCGACGCCAAGGCGGTGACAGTCGGGGCACACTGTCATGACCTGTTTCGGAGGACAACCCGGATTTCGTCGGCGATCTCGTGAAATCAAACGACGCCGTGCGGCGTTGGATCGGGTTGATGCGCCTGGCTGCAATTTTGCTGTGCGCCTGTTCTTCCACCGCTACCAGTGCGCCCACGCCCACCACGGAGGCGCCCGCTCCCGCCGAGCCTGCGAGCCTCCCGACCACAGGAGCGCGCGCGTCCACGCCCCCGACACCGCTGCTGATCGGTGACGCGAGTGCGACGGGCAAGCTCGTGTCTGCCCGGGTGGTGGCTGTGGTCGGTGAGGGCGTGGCAACCGATCGACCCGCGTACGCTCGACAGGATCAACCGGTCGCGCTGTTCGCGTTGCTCGGCGTCGAGCGTGGCGGCCGCACGATCTACTTCTCCGATGCGAAGACGGTGACGCTCGCGGGCAAACCGCTCGCTGTGGAGCCGCTGTCGAAGGCTCCCGCGATCGAGCTGCGGTGGAATCGGATCGAGCCGGCCGTCAACACGATGTCGAACGGCGACACCCCACGCGAGTTTCACTTCGAGCCGATCGATTACCGCGCGACCCCGGTCGTGTTAGGTCAGCGGACGTCTCCGACGCTGACCGCCGACGTGCGCCCGACGCTGACGCCCGACCACGGTCATGGCGTGGGCACGATGCGGTTTCAGGTCGTCGCGCTCCAGCACGAGCGCGTGATCGCCTCCCCCGGTCCGGAGGCCAGGCGTGGCCGCGGCTCGGGCGGCGTCACCGACGACGTGTTCCGCGTCTCGATCCGTCGCGACGACAGCTACCTCGGCTTCCTCACCGAGATGTATGGCCAGCCGTATATCTGGGCGTCGGCGGGAACGTCGGATCGCGCACACCAGTCCGAGCACCTCGAGGGCAGTGACTGCGCCGACTTCGTGGTCTACGGCAAGCGCCGGATGGGTGGCGCGCTCCCTTACGTGTGGACCGGCGCCCTCCCCCAGCACGCGAAGTTGCTCGCCGCGGGGGCGCGCGACGAGCGCGGCGTCTATCGCGACAAGGGTGGGAACCCGTTGCCGTTCACCAAGATCGGCGACCTCGTGCTGTTCCCGCGCCACGTCGGTGTGCTCGCGGTCGACCGCGGCACGATCGGCGTCCTCGACGATCAGGACCTGATGATGCACACGCTGTTCGACTCGCCCAAGGAGCAGGCGATCGCGGACTCGGGCTACGCCGACAAGCCGGTCGAGCTGCGCCGCTGGAAGTAGCTCGCAACCCTAGACGAGGTCTTCGTCGACGTCGACGATCGGCATCGCGATCAGGCCCGGCGCGATCGGCGGGTAGAACGCGGTCGAGCTCGGAGGCAACAACTGACCCAGCTCGTCGACGTGCGCGATCTGCTCGACCGAGAGCGGACGCATCACGACGATGGCGGACGCTCCGAGATCGAGCGCGCCGATCGCCTGCTCGATGTCGACGTCGGTGGTCATCGTCACGTTCGGCACCGAGCGCGCGAGGAACAGGTTGTCGCAGACGATCGGATCGAGCTTCTGCATCGCGCGATGCGGCGCGGCGCCCTCGGCGAACGGGCTGACATCGGGCGACAGGGTCAGCTTGTACGCGTCCGAGGTGCCGGCGAACACGACGACGAAGCCGGGCTGGTGCGCGACGGTCTCGCGGAGCGCCGCGAACTGCTTCGCGAGATCGCGCGCCGAGCCGGGCAGCTTCTCGACGATGAAGTGTGCGCGCGCCGCGGCGAGCACCTTGTCGACCTCGAGCTCGCCGCGCAGTACGCGATGGCGCGGTGCGGTCGCGAGCGTCGGATCCTCGAGGTTGACCAGGCACGCGGCGACGTAGTTCGCCGACGAGTATTGCGTCAGCCCGTGGCGCTGCGCGCTGCCGAGTTGATCGCGATACGCGAGCGCCGCTTCGTAGCGATCGTGCCCCTCGAGCAGGTGCAGCTTGCGCGAGGCGAAGTAGTGGCGAAGCTTGCCGAGCAGCTCGGCGTCCTGGATACGCCACAGCCGGTGGACCACACCGTCGGACGTGGTCAGCTCGACCGTGACCTTCGAGCTCTCGATCTTGCGGAACAGGCGATCGACCTCGGTCGCCGGATCGCGAAAGCCAAGCAGCACCGGGAGCGTGTAGCCACCGTCGCGCGTGATGGCTGCGAGGGCGGCCGCGCGATCCGCCGCGGTGGTGGCCTCGTGCGGACGGACCACGCCTTCGTCGAACGGCGACAACGCGACGGCGATGATGATGCTGCGGCGCTCGAACGTGCGGCCCGGGCCGGGGAACCGCTGGTGATAGCGATACAGCGCACGCGTGGCGTCGCGCTCGGTCGGACCGGCTGGGTCGAAGACCACGCCACGGAAGCCTGCGATATGCGGCATTTCGATGACCTTATCACCGGCGGGTCGGCTCGCCCGCCAACCCCGCGCCGGTCCCATGGGGTAGGACCTGGCCCCGAGCGCCGATGTCCTTGCGGAATTGCTTCCCGGCGAGTCCGATCGCGTCGATCGCCGCGTAGGCCTTGCCACGTGCCTGATCGACGCTGATGCCGAGGGCGGTGACCCCGAGGACGCGACCGCCGGCGGAGATCAGCTCGTCGCCGCGCTTCGCGGTGCCGGCGTGAAACACCTCGACATCGTGCGTCGCGAGCGCGTCGAGCTCGAGCACGTCGCCGAGCCGCACCGCGCCGGGATAGCCGGCCGCCGCGATCACGACGCAGATGCCGTAGCGCGCATCCCAGGCGAGCGCACCGACGGGCATCTCGCCACGCGCGGCGCCGAGCAACACCGCGCCGAGGTCACCCTTCATGCGCGCCATGATCGGCTGGGTCTCGGGATCGCCGAACCGGCAGTTGTACTCGAGGAGCCAGGGCGCGCCCGCCGCATCCACCATGACGCCGGCGTAGAGCACGCCGCGATAGTCGATGCCGTCGGCGCGCAGCCCGCGCACCGTGGGCTCCAGGATCTCGCTGCGGATCCGCGCCGCGCAGTCCTCCGAGATCCACGCCGGTGACACCGTCCCCATGCCGCCGGTGTTGGGGCCGCGATCGCCATCGAAGATCGTCTTGTGATCCTCGGCGGACGGCAGCACCTCGAGCCGCACGCCGTCGGTCAAACACAACACGCTGACCTCGCGACCCACGATCCGGTGCTCGATCACCAGCGTGGCACCGGCCGCCCCGAACCGCCGCGCCTCGAGCATCTCGCGCGCCGCGGCCTGTGCCTCGGCCACATCGCTCGCGACCACGACGCCCTTGCCCGCCGCGAGGCCGTCGGCCTTGACCACGATCCCGCGAGCTCCGGCCGACAGCTTCTCGATCGCCGCGTCGGCTTCGTCGACGGTGCTCGCGATCTCGAACGGGGCCGTCGGGATGCCGTGGCGGGCGAAGAACTGCTTGCTGAACACCTTGCTGCCCTCGAGCCGCGCCCCGGCCGCCGAGGGCCCGAACACCGAGATGCCCGATGCGCGCAACCGATCGGCGAGCCCGGCGACCAGCGGCCCCTCGGGACCGACGACCACGAGATCGAAGCACTCGTCGAGCGCGATCCGGACCTGGCCGTCGAGGTCCTCGACCTTGACGCCAATGCAGCGCCCGAGCCGCTCCATCCCGGGATTACCCGGGGCGGCGGCGACGGTGTGGCCCGATTGCCGGAGGCGCCACATCAGCGCGTGCTCTCGACCTCCGCTGCCGACCACCAAGATCTTCATGGCCGGCAATCTACCTCAGGGGGAACCGGGCGAGCGTCGGGCTCAGTGACGGAAGTGCCGCATGCCGGTGAACAACATCGCGAGCCCGTGCTCGTTCGCGGCGCCGATCACCTCGTCGTCGCGCACCGAGCCACCGGGCTGCACCACCGCGACCGCACCCGACTGCGCGAGCACGTCGACACCGTCGCGGAACGGGAAGAACGCATCGGACGCGACGACGGAGCCCTTCAGCTTGTCGCCCGCCTTGCGCTCGCAGATCCTGACGCTGTCGACGCGGGACATCTGACCGGCGCCGATCGCGACGGTGACGCCATCCCTCGCGAACACGATCGCGTTCGACTTGACGTGCTTCGCGACGCGCCACGCGAACGCGAGATCCGCGCGCTCGGCCTCGGTCGGCGCACGCTGGGTCGCGACCTTCGCGACGGCGACATCGACCATGCCGTGATCGACGGTCTGCACGAGGGCTCCACCGGCGATCGTGCGGATCGACCAGGCCAGCGAGTCCGTGCCGGCTTCCCAGCTGCCACCTGCGGCGACCAGGCGGAGGTTCTTCTTCGATGCGAGGATGTCGCGCGCGGCGCTCGAATACCCCGGCGCGACCACGCACTCGAGGAACGTCTCGACCAGCAGCTTCGCCAGCGACTCGTCGACCTCGCGGTTGACCGCGACGATGCCGCCGAACGCGCTGGTAGCGTCGGCCTCGCGCGCACGCAGGTACGCGGCCGAGCAATCCTTGTCGACGGCGACCCCGCACGGGTTGTTGTGCTTGACGACCACGGCGGCCGGCGCCTCGAGCTCGAGCACGAGCCCGAGCGCGGCATCGAGATCGAGGATGTTGTTGTACGAGAGCTGCTTGCCGCCGAGCACTTCCGCGCTCGCGATCGTCGGACGCGTCGATGACGTCAGCAACGGGCCCGGGAGGACCGATCGGGCGTCCGCGTAGAACGCGGCCTTCTGGTGCGGGTTCTCGCCGTAGCGCAGCTCGTAGAGCCGGCGCCACTGGAAGCCCAGCGTGTCGGGCAGGTCGCGACGCGCGGGTGCAACACTGCGCGACTCCGCCGCCGAGTCATCGATCGCCGACAGATACGCCGCGATCGACGCGTCGTACGCCGAGGTGTGCGCGTACGCCTTGCGCGCGAGCTGCAGCCGCTGCCCCGCCGAGATCCCACCGCCCTTCAGCGCGCTCGCGACCCACGCGTAATCGTCGGGGTCGACCACCACGGCGACGCGCTCGTGGTTCTTCGCAGCCGAGCGCAGCATCGACGGACCGCCGATGTCGATGTTCTCGATCGCGTCGTCCAGCGTGGTGCCCGGCTTCGCGATCGTGGCCTCGAACGGATAGAGGTTCACGATCACCAGATCGATCGGGACGATCTGGTGCTTCTCCATTTCGGCCCGATGCTCCGGCGTGTCGCGGCCCAACAAGCCGCCGTGGATCTTCGGATGGAGCGTCTTGACGCGACCGTCGAGGATCTCGGGCGCGCCGGTGTGCTCCGACACTTGCTTCACCGCGAGCCCTGCCGCTGCCAGCGCCGAGGCGGTGCCACCGGTGGACAGGATCTCGACTCCGAGCTCTCTGAGGACCCGACCGAGCTCGACCAACCCTCGCTTATCACTGACGGAAACGAGCGCGCGCTTCATGCCGCGCGTGTACCACGCCGAGGCGCTAGTTGATCTCGATCTTCTTGCCGGCGAGCAGCTCGGCACCGAGCTCGTCGGGGGACGGCGAGCCCATCTTCAACTTGAGCAAGCCACGCACCTCGACCTGGCGGATCCGCTCGCGGGTCAGGTTCATGATCTCGCCGACCTCTTCGAGGGTGATGCCGCCTCGCTCCGCGACATCGAGCGCGCACGTGTGCTTGAGCTCCCACGGCTCGAGGTCCGGGAAGTTGATCTTGATCGAGCCGGTCTCGGGGTTGATGTCGAGATAGAGGTGGTGCTTGCACGCGACCCACGGGCACGGGCGCATCTCCTCCTTGCACTCGGCGCGCGACGACGGGCGCGGGATATCGACCGGCGGATACATCGCCGCGCCGACGCGCAGCTCCTCGCGGGTCAACCGCTTCATCGCGATCGTCTTGCTCCGCGGCCGCGTACGGCGACGGCGCCGGCGGATCTTCCGGCTGATCTCCGGCGTATCTCCACCCTCGCCTTCCTCGATCCCATCGTCCTCACAATCTTCATCGTCGCCGGCGGTGTCGTCGGCTCCCTCGATGATGGGGAGGTCCTGATCCAGATCTGCTGCGCGGTCGTTGTCGTCGTTGTTCATGGTGGTCCCCTCGGTGCGGCTGGTTGCGAGATCGGAGTCCTCGGCGCCCCCGGGCGCCGGCAAGTGTCAGAGCAGGTCTTCGGCGCCACCGGCGGCGCCGGCGAGTCGGAGTCGGTCGGTCTTCGGTGCGGCGACCTTGCGAGTCAGCTCGGAGAGCTTCTCGACCACGCGGTCCCCGTCTTTGCGTGCGCTGTCGAGCTCGCGCTCGAGCTGCGCCTTGTTCGGCAGCTCGGACTTCTCGATGTCGGCCGCGAGGCGCGACAGCAATTCGCTGAGGTGTTCTTCGACGCCCTCGGCGAGGTCCGTGTAGAGCAGGAACTGGCCCTGGATCTCTTCGATCGTGTGGCCGTCCGCCATCAGCTGCTTGACGGTGTTGATCCGGCGAATCGTCTTCGGCGGGTAGACGCCCATCGAGCCGCGGTGCTTGCCCTTGCGGCCGATCCGCTTGCTGCGCGGCAGCAGTCCCTGCTGGACGTACTTACGGAAGCTCGCTTCGCTGAACTTGATGCCGCGGGTCGTGAAGACGTCCACGATCTGCACCGCAGTGACGCCATCCGCGTAGAGGCCTTCGATCGCGCGGAGGTCTTCTTCGCCGAGCACTGAGGACCGGCTCGTCGAGCGACCCTTCGCGCTGACCGAGTCATCGTCATCGCGGCGATGCGCGACGTCGATCGACACGGGCTGGCGATGCTGGCGGAACGGAACGACGGTCCCGTTCGGAGCAGCATCGGCACGTGGTCGTTGGTGTTGGTTCAACAAGTCAGGTTCCTCAGAGGACAAGGCGGATCGACGCGACGTGGTGCGCCCACCGTCGACGACTCACTCCCTCGAGTGGTTCGTCATCGGTCTTGCGTGCGTAGCCCCGTCTAATCGCCAGTTACTTTCGAGGGAATTGGGAAGGACCAATGTCCGACGAAGTATCGTCACAATATTCGCGTGAATGTAGTCGGTCAACAAGACTACGAGCGAAGTACGGAACTTTTTAACTGGGCTCCTGTTCAGGTGAAGCGAGTGAATCCGGAGTGACGCCGATGCTTTCAAGCACCGCGCACACGCACTAAGGTCTGCGCTTCGTGAGTCGGTTCTCGTCGCTGATCGCCGCGCTCGCGCTCCTCGCGGCACTCGTGATCGCGCTCGGATTCCTCGTCGGAAATCGCGCCGACGCGGACCTCGACCCGAAGGGCTGTCCACTCCAGGGACCGACGCAGGTGTTCACGTCCCGAAGCGACCGCGTGCGCGTCGTGATCCCGCGCGGCTGGTGCGCGACCGAGCACCCGAGCTATCCCGGCCTGCTCGTCTCGATGATCCACAACCAACCGCCCGGCCAGATCCTGCTGACGTCGGAGCCGTTCACGCGCGAGCTCTATTGTTCGTGGCCGACCGCGTGCCGGAACCTGACGACGAACACCGCGAAGTACGCCTGCGCCCTGCGCGAGAAGCTGACCGCCGTGCGGATGAAGGTCGGTCCGTCGCAGCTCGGTCCGAAGGAGAACGAGGTCGCCGGCCTACCCTCGGTGTGGTTCGAGTACGACGACAACCGGCGCTTCCTCCGCCAGGCGGTCGCGGTCACCAACGATCGTGCGCTCTCGCTGGTGCTCGCTGCCCCGACGGCGGACCTCCGCGCGGCGCACGTTCGCCCGTTCGACACCGCCCTCCGCACGCTCCAGGTGCTGACCGCGGCCGAGTCCGCGGCGCCCCCGGGGAGCACCGACGCGGCCGTCGAGATCGCCGATGCGCTGAGCGAGGACGCCGCAGCCACGCTCAACGACGCCGGGGTCTCCACCCCGGTCCCGCCGCGCGAATCGCCGATCGGCCCCTGCCCCCGCTAGCGAAGGCCGTCGCTCGGGCGGCGCAGGCGACGCCCCAGCTGGGGATCGCCGAGCTCGGGGTTCACGGGCTCGGCATCGCGCTCGATCATCAGCTCCATCGGCCCGATGTTCAGGCAGCCGTACGCGAGGTCGGCCTTCGAGCAGTAGATCCGCACGTGCATGTGATCGTGGTGCGGCGCGCCGTTCCCCGGCTGCTTGAGTGCGCGCTTCGCCTTCGCGACCAGCGCCTCGGGTTCTCGCTGATCCAGCGCGTAGGCGACGATCCGATCGGCGAGCGGCTGGAAGATGAAGATCCACTGCACCGGCGCCTCGCGCGCGGTCAGCACCTCCTTCACGAACATCCACATCCGCGGCACGTCGACGGTGTACCCGCTGCCGTCCTTCGCGTTCCCGTCGGCGTCGAACACGCGCATCGCGTCGGGCTCGACCTGCTTGCCATTCTTGTCGCGGACGTAATACAGCAGATCGACATCGCGGCCACTCTGGTGCGAGGCATGCCACTCGCGCGCCTCGCCGCCGCGCTTCCTCGAGAGGTCCGCGATCACCAGGCGCTGCTTGATCTTCGTGGCCATCCGCCGGGACACAGCGGTCAGCAGATCGACCATCTCGTCGGTGCCGTAGCGATTGCCGCGGATCTTCCAGGTGTCGCGGGTGAAGAAGCCCTCGCCCTGGTCGGGGATCTTCGCGCCACCGACCAGCCACCCGCGCTGCGGCTTGCCCATCGAGACGCTGGTGTTGTCGCTGATCACGCCGAGCTCGGCACAGCCGGCGAGTGCGAGGAGCAAGGCGGCGAGACGACGCACGAGCCCAAGTATGCACACCTGGTTTCAAAAGCCGAAAATGAAAACGAAAAACGGCCAGCCCGGAGGCTGACCGTGGGTTCGGAGCGAGGCCCGAACTACTTCTTGTCTTCGAACTCCGCGTCGATCACGTCGTCCTTCGGCGGC
Source organism: Deltaproteobacteria bacterium (assembly GCA_031385555.1). GTDB lineage: Bacteria > Myxococcota_A > Polyangia > Haliangiales > Haliangiaceae > JABFXX01. The sequence continues at coordinate 11,453 of JANNBP010000446.1, forward strand.
TCGGCCTGACCACCACCGTCCTGCGGGGCATCGCCACCACCGGACTGCTTGTACATGGCTTCGGCGAGCTTGTGCGCCGCGGCCTGGAGCTTCTCGAACGAGCTGCGGAGCTCGTCCGGCGACACTGCATCCTTGTTGCGCTCGAGCACCTCTTCCGCGGACTTGAGCTCCTCCTCGACCATCATCTTGTCGGTATCGCTGATCTTCGCGCCGTTCTCAGACACCAGCTTGCGGGTGCCGTAGACCAGCGTGTCGAGCTGGTTGCGAGCCTCGATGACTTCCTTGCGAGCCTTGTCCTCGGTCTCGTGCTTCTCGGCATCGTCGACGGCGCGCTTGATGTCCGCGTCCGACAGCCCCGACGACGCTTCGATGCGGATCGTCTTCTCGGCGCCGGTGGCCTTGTCCTTGGCCGCGACGTTCAGGATGCCGTTCGCGTCGATGTCGAACGTGACCTCGATCTGCGGGACACCACGCGGGGCCGACGGGATGCCGGTGAGCTGGAACTTGCCGAGCGTCTTGTTGTCCTTCGCCATCGGGCGCTCGCCCTGCGCGACGTGGACCTCGACGCTCGACTGGTTGTCCGCCGCCGTGGAGAACGTCTCGCTCTTGCGCGTCGGGATCGTGGTGTTGCGGGGGATCAGCACCGTGGCGACACCACCGAGCGTCTCGATCGACAGCGACAGCGGCGTGACGTCGAGCAGGAGGATGTCCTTGACGTCGCCCGAGAGGACGCCGCCCTGGACCGCCGCACCGAGCGCGACGACCTCATCCGCGTTGACCGAGCGGTTGGGTTCCTTCTTGAAGAACTCCTTGACCTTCGCCTGCACCATCGGGATGCGGGTCGAACCACCGACGAGGACGACCTCGTGGATCTCTTCGACCTTCTTGCCCGCGTCCGACAGCGCCTTCTTGCAGGGCTCCATCGCACGCGTGACGATGTCCTCGATCATCTGCTCGAACTTGCTGCGCGATAGCTTCTTCAGCAGGTGCTTCGGACCCGTCGCATCGGCGGTCAGGTACGGGAGGTTGACCTCCGTCTCCTGGACATTGGACAGCTCGATCTTCGCCTTCTCCGAAGCCTCCTTGAGGCGCTGGAGGACCATCTTGTCCTTCGAGACGTCGATCCCGGTGTCCTTCTTGAACTCGGCGACCAGCCAGTCCATCAGGCGGTTGTCGATGTCGTCGCCACCGAGGTGGGTATCGCCGTTGGTCGAGATCACTTCGACGACCTTGTCGCCGACCTCGAGCACCGAGATATCGAAGGTGCCACCGCCCATATCGAAGACGGCGATCAGCTGCTCCTTGGTCTTGTCGAGGCCGTACGCGAGCGCCGCCGCGGTGGGCTCGTTGATGATGCGCTTGACGTCGAGGCCGGCGATCTTGCCGGCATCCTTGGTCGCCTGGCGCTGGCTGTCGTTGAAGTACGCCGGGACGGTGATCACCGCTTCGGTGACCGGCTCGCCCAGATACTCCTCGGCCGCACGCTTCAGCTTCATCAGGACGCGGGCAGCGATCTCGGGCGGCGAGTAGCGCTTGCCGCGGATCTCGAACGCCGTGTCACCATTGCCGGCCCCGACGAGCTTGTAGGGAACCCGCTTGGATTCCTCCTCGACGATGGCGTCGGTACGCTTCCGACCCATGAACCGCTTCGACGAGAACACGGTGTTCTCGGGATTGGTGATCGCCTGGCGACGTGCGATCTGACCGACCAGCACTTCGCCCTTTTCATCGAAGGCAACCACGGACGGGGTCAGGCGTGCGCCTTCCTCGTTCGCGATGACCTTCGGCTCCTTGCCTTCCATGATTGCGACCACGGAGTTGGTGGTACCGAGGTCGATTCCGATGATTTTGCCCATGACTTCGTAAGCCCCTCTGTTGGGATTGTGTGCCGCGCAACCTAAGTAGGTCGCAAGCAGGCGTCAAGACGGGGGCCAACAGGTTTTCCAGGCAGGTTGAAAGAACTCTGCGGGTCCGCTGAAGCACAGTCGTTTGCACCTGTGGCGATGCGGCCCGCCCGCTCGAGCGCGAGCTCGCCAGCGTGACCAGCGCAAAGGGTACCTCGCCGTCCTCGACCGTCAGCTCCCAACCAGCGGCGCATTGGTCGGTTCGTCAGCGGCGGCGAGCTGGTGCACCCGGCACGACAACATCTCGAGCGTCGGGGCCCAGCGTGCGCGTGGCATCGCCACCCGCGGCCGGGAACGTGACGGTCGAAGCCGCGCATCGCGCTCATCACGCTCATCGCATCGCACTCATCGAGGTCTCATCGTGGACGTGACAGGCGATCTCCATGCCCACTCGGTCGAACCTTCTCCTGATCGCGCTGCAACTCCTCGCGACGGCTCCCGTGGGAGCACAACCGGTCATCGATCCAGCACCATCGCCCGTCGATTCCCCAGCCGAGCCTCTCCCGACCACGCCGTCGTCGTCTCTCGATCCGGAAGCAGCACCCCCACAGCCCACCGGATCACCTGCGAAGACCACACCGACGCCCGACGAACCCGGTCCGAAGCAGAAGAAGAAGACCAAGAAACAGAAGAAGAAGGCAATCAAGAAGCAGAGCGAGAAGATCGTGTTCTCCGGCTTCATCACGGCGATGTACAAGTTCCGCGTCGACCACAACGGCGATGACCGGGTCGAGCCCGATGCGTTCCGCCTCGGCAAGGTCGTGCTGCGGGCCGATGGCAAGCTCGATCGCCATTTCGGGTACCAGATCGAGATCGACCCCCGATCCCCCACCCTCGCGGGGGTCTTACGTGACGGTTACATCCGCGTCACGAAGGTCGTCCCCCATCACCAGATCCGGATCGGCCAGCAGAAGACGCCGTGGGGATACGAGAACTGGCTGTCGTCGACCGAGCTCTACTTCACCTCGCGGACCGAGCTCTCGGAAGGTCTAGGACGGGGCCTCACGCACCGCGATCTCGGCATCGGATTGGTGGGAAAGCTGCCGCTCACCGACCAGTGGCGAATCGAGGATCAGGTCGCGATCGTGAACGGTGATGGCTTCGGCGTACAGGCGGACTCGACCCAGCGCAAGAATCTCTGGGCGCACGTCGCAGCGCGCTACAAGACCGACCAGCTCGAGCTTCGTTTCGGCTTGTCCGGCGCGATCGGCGACCAGATCGAGCCCCCGGATCCGGGAGCTCCCTCCAACCCGCGCGTCGCGTTCCGCCGGGTTGGCGCCGATGTCGAGATCGATCAAAAATGGTTGTTCCTGGGAGCCGAATACGCGCTCGGCTGGGATGAGGATCCCGCCGGCTCCGGCGACCGCGAACGGCAGTCGGCTTATTTTGTCACGCTCGCGGGCAAGACGCCGTGGCACATCGGCCCCGTGGTCCGGTACGAAACTGCGGACCTCGAACAATTCAAGCGGTTCACGGCCGGACTCTATTGGGGCAAGCCGAAATCACGTGTGCGCGTCCTCAGCGACTACGAGTACTTCGAGGACGAGTTTGGCAAGCACGACGCGCGTGTGGAGACCCAACTGCAGCTCGTGTTCTGAGTCTACGCCTCCACCGCGGCGGATCCGGTCGCTCAGCAAGGCCCGCACGCCGGGTGAAGCAGTTCGGGCTCGAGCTAGTCCTCGTCGGATGGACGGCGCGGCGCCTGGGGGCCCTTGTTGCGGCTCGAGAACCAGGTCTTGAGCTTCGCGAGGAAGGTCAGGTCGGCGTACTGCGGCCCTTCCGCGATCAGGAACGGATCGATGCCGCTCGCCGACTCGAGCACCATCGCGAGCTCTTTCGCATCGAACCAGATGCCGTGCTCCACGCAGCGATCGAGCGGGATCGAGAACAACCGCACCGGCTGCATCTTCGCGGCGCACCGCGGACAAGTCCGCACGCCCTCGCCCGTCACCTGCAGGTTGACGTCGAGCGACCATGGCTCCTGCATCAGGTGGAGGATCATGTCCTCGACCTCCGCGGCGGGGACGAACAGCCCCTTGCAGCCATCGCAGCGTAGCCGCGTCCCGTGATCGGCCTGTGGGCTCAGCGCCCGCTCGTCGCAGAACGGGCACATCGCCTGATCGTCGCGAAAGGTCATTCGTCCTCCCTCGGTCGCTTGTAGGGTCGGGCATCGACGAACAGCGCGTCGAGCACGCGGCGGAGGAGGTTGCGCTCGGGGGGACTCTCGTCTTCGATCGTTCGCGGATCGACGCCGGTCGACGCCTCGAGCACGTGGACGAATTCCCTGCGGTCGAACCACACGCCGTGGGCGGCGCAGCGATCGAGCTCGATCCCGAACAGCCTGAACCGCACGAACTTCGCGACGCAGCGCGGGCATTGCCGCTCACCCGGCGTTCCGGCGGGCAACGTGAACGGTGCGTGCTTGAAGTCGGAGATCAGCGCCTCGACCTCTGTCGTCGGCACCAGCAGGCCACGACAGTCCTCGCACCACAGGCGACTCGGTCCACTGGGTTGCGGGATCAAGACGCGTGCACACGCCGGGCACGCGAGCTGTGCGTCGCGAAACGTCATGTCGAGAACGCGAAGAACACGCGCTTGAGCCAACCGACGAAGCCACTGGGTGGAGGCACCGCGCTCTGCAACGCCTCGGCGAGCTCGCTCTCGTCGAACCAGATGCCGTGCTGCGGACATCGATCCACCGGCGTCGAGCCGATCAGCTCGACGAGCATCGCCCGCTCGCACGCCGGGCACTCGCGTGGCCCCGGCGAGCCCGAGGGTGGCGGCAGGTGATACGGCGCGTGCGCCATCTCCTCGACCATCGCCTCGAACGCCGCGGTCTCGACGAACACGCCATCGCAGTACTCGCACGGCCACAGGTTGATCGTGAGATCGAGCGGTACGCGACCATCCCGATACGGGCCGCTCAGCTCGCCTTCGGCTGTGCCTCGACAGGTCGGGCACACGATCGCGAGATCGCCGAGTGTGCTCTGAAACGGCGCAGCGGGACGCGGTTGCGGCTTGGGCCGCTTCCGCTTGCCGATCACCATCCAACAGTCTGGCGTCGGAAAGCGATCCCCGCTCGTCATTGGCTCGGCCTGTGCGTCAGCTTCCGGTGTGCGCGCGCGAGGACGTCCTCGAGCTCGTCGGTGTCGAACCACACACCGTCGGCCGAACACCGATCGAGCGTGGCCTTGCTCTTGATCTCGGCGCCGAGGAATCCGATCCGCAGCCGACAGGTCGTCAACGCGCCGGAACAGCGCGGACACACGCGGGTTCCAGGATTCTCGTCTTCGAACGAGAGCTCCACAGGCCCGCACAGATCCGCGATCGCACCACGCAGGTCCGCCTGCGCGAGAAAGAAGCCCGAGCACCGATCGCAGATCAGCCGCGATGCGAACGAGCGCAACACCACATCGCGGCACGCTGGACACTTCAGCACGTCGCCGCGATATGGCTCCATCACCTACGCCGTCGGGTGGTTCTCGTCCTGCGCCGTCTTGGCGAGGGCGAGGATCGACGGCGGCGGATCCTTCAACGCGAGCGCGAGGACCTCGTCCATGCGCCGCACGCTGAGGATCTCCATCTCGCGCTTCACTTCCTCGGGCACGTCGATCAGATCCTTCACGCAGCGCTCGGGGATGATCACGCGCTTGATCCCGGCACGGTGTGCCGCGAGCAGCTTCTCCTTGATCCCACCAACTGCGAGCACGTTGCCGCGCAACGTGATCTCGCCGGTCATCGCGACATCGGGCCGCACCGGGACGTTGATCAGGAGGGAGACGAGCGCGGTGTACATCGTGACGCCTGCCGACGGACCGTCCTTGGGGACGGCGCCCGCGGGCACGTGGACGTGGAGGTCCTTGTTCTCGAGGAAGTTGCCCGCATCGAGGCCGAGCGCAGCCGCGCGACCACGCACGAACGACAGCGCCGCCGTCACCGACTCCTTCATCACGTCGCCCAGCTGACCGGTGAGGGTCAGCTTGCCCTTGCCGGGCATCTGGGTGGCTTCGATGAAGAGGATGTCGCCGCCGACTGCGGTCCACGCCAGCCCCGTCGCGACGCCCGGCTCGGCCGTGCGCTCCGCGACTTCGCTGACGTACTTCTTCGGTCCGAGAAACTCCTCGACCTGCACCGGCGTGACGACCTCGTGGTCCTGCGCTAGCCCCTCTGCGACACGAACGGCGACGGCGCGGAACACGCTGCCGACTTCGCGCTCGAGGTTACGGACGCCGGCTTCACGCGTGTAGCTGTCGATGATGTCGAACAGCGACTCGTCGGTGATCTCGCACCGGTCGTTCGTGAGGCCGTGATCCTCGAGCTGCTTCGGCACGAGGAACTTGCGGGCGATCTGCTTCTTCTCCTGCCGCGTGTAACCGGGCAGCTCGATGATCTCGAGACGATCGCGCAGTGCCCACGGGATCGGATCGAGCTGGTTCGCCGTGGCGATGAACAGCACCTTCGAGAGATCGAACGTCACCTCGAGGTAGTGATCCGAGAACGTGTTGTTCTGCTCGGGGTCGAGGACCTCGAGTAGAGCCGACGCCGGGTCGCCCCGGAAGTCGTGGCCGAGCTTGTCGATCTCGTCGAGCACGAAGACGGGATTGTTGGTCCCGGCCTTCTTGATGCCCTGGATGATACGACCCGGGAGCGAACCGACGTACGTGCGTCGGTGCCCACGGATCTCGGCCTCGTCGCGCACGCCGCCGAGCGAGATCCGACCGAACTTGCGTCCGATCGCACGCGCCACGGAGCGGCCGAGCGACGTCTTGCCAACGCCGGGCGGCCCCGCGAGACACAGGATCGGTCCCTTCTTGTCGTTCTTCAGCTTGCGAACCGCCATGTACTCGACGATGCGCTTCTTGACCTTGTCGAGATCGTAGTGGTCTTCGTCGAGGCACTTGCGGACCTCGGAGAGCTCGATGTGATCCTCGGTCGACACCGACCACGGCAGCTCGACGAGCCACTCGAGATACGTGCGCGTGACCGTGTACTCCGCCGACGAGGGCTGCATGCCCTTCAGGCGATCGAGCTGCTTGCGGGCGACCTTCTCGGCCTCCTCGGGCATCTTCGCCTTGGTGATCTTTTCGCCAAACTCGTCGAGGTCACCACCACCGTCGTCGAGCTCGCCGAGCTCTTCCTTGATGGCCTTGAGCTGCTGGCGCAGCACGTACTCGCGCTGGTTGCGGCCCATCTCCTCCTGGACCTGGGTGTTGATGCGCTCGCGCACCTTCAACACTTCGAGCTGGCGGGACAGGAACTGCAGCACCTTGCGGACGCGGGTCTTGAGATCGAACGTCTCGAGGACGTCCTGCTTCTCGCCGACCTCGAGCTCGAGGTGGCTCGTGATCAGATCCGCGAGGTGACCGGCCTCGGTGACGCTGTCGACGAGCGCGCCGGCTTCCTTGGGAAGCTCCGGCATCAGCTTGACCACGCGCTTGGCGATGTCCTTGAGGTTCATCACCAGCGCATCGAGCTCGACATCGGAGGATGTCGGGTCCGGCACGCTGCGAACCTTCGCGGCGAGGAACGGCTCGGCGCCGTCGAAGCCCGAGACTTCGAAGCGCGAGACGCCCTGGAGGATCACCGAGAAGTTGTCCTTCGCGAGCTTGATCACCTTGAGGATGCGGGCGGCGCAGCCGACCATGTAGAGGTCGCCCGAGCCCGGATCTTCGGTGCGCGCATCCTTCTGCGTGAGGATCCCGATCACCGGCCGCTCCTTCGCGATCGCGTCCTCGACGAGCCGGACGCTCTTACGGCGCCCGACATCGATGGGAATGATCGCACCCGGAAACAGCACGGAGTTGCGCAGCGGCAGGATCGGCAGCGTGTCCGGTATTTCTACCGGCTGCTGATCGCCAGCCTTGGCCTTGGTCATGTTCGAAACGTAGCGAGCACCACTCATCACCGTCAAGGCAACCGGCGGCTACTTCTAGTCCGACGATCAGTCAGGTGCCCGTCAGGTGGGCCGTTCGATCCTGCCGTCCGCGTGTTGTGCAAATCGCCCTTCCGTGGCGGGGTGTACCGGCTCGTCGGAGGTCCACCTCCACCCACCAAACTGCGTGTCCTGGTATTCGACGATGGTGTCCCGGATCTCCTCCCGGGTGGTCATCACGAACGGGCCCTGGCGGACCACCGGCTCGCCGATCGGCCGGCCCTGGAGGAGCAGCATCTCCACGTACTCCTCACCGGACTGGATCACCGCTTCCTCGTCGGAGCGCAGCTTGGCGACCGCGTTTGCGATTGGGGTGCCATCGATCCCGATGCCGCCTGCAAATACGTAGAGCCAGCGGCTCAGACCCGAGCTCGCGGCCGGGAGTGTCCATCGCGCGTGCGAGGACATCCCGATCGACCAGATCGCGACCTCGCTGGTGGCTCGTGCGGCCCACGAGGACGGTGGGGGGTCAGGCGCACGGTTGCCCGAGATCGATCCGGCCATGACCTCGAACCAGGTGGTCCGCCCGTCGTCGTCGCGAATCACGTGGTGAGGGATCGTCCGGTCCCACAGCATCGCGAACCGCGGCGGCACGAGCTTGTCGACGCGCGGCAGGTTCAACCAGATCTGGAACAGCTCGACCGGGTTGGGGTGCGAGCGATCGACGAGCGGGAACATCTCCGCGTGCAAGATGCCGCGGCCCGCGGTCAGCCACTGGACGTCGCGCGCCCCGTAGCGTGCGCGCGCGCCGAGCGAGTCCGAGTGATCGAGCAGGCCGCGCCGCACGACGGTGACCGTCTCGAAGCCGCGGTGCGGATGCTGTGGAAACCCCGGGACCTGCCGACCGTGATACATGCGCCAGCCGCCGAGCTTGCCGGGGGGACCGGCGAAGTCACTCCCGAGCGGATGCCCCGCGAGGGACTCGCGCGGCCCCTGGAGCCCATTGCCCGCGGGATACGCGTCGTCGTGGTGGACGCAGAACAGGAAGGGATCGGGCGTCGGCCACTGCATGCCGTCGAGCGCGACCGTCTCGATCACCGAGGTGCCGAGCTTCCCTCCCTCCCGCTTGCTCTGACAAGCAGCGGCGCTCGCGGCGGCCATCCACTGGAGGACATTGCGGCGATCGAGGAGCACGCTCCATTATCACCCAGGTCCGCCGGATGACGAGCCCCGACGAAGCCGCCCTCGCCGCGAGCCTGCAGACCGAGTGGTCTGCAGAGACCGCGGCGGTCTACGCGGATCTCCTGATCGCGCGGGGCGATCCGCGCGGAGAGCTGATCGCGGTCGACCTCGCGCATGCGGCCGGCCCGAGAGCCGAGCTCGCCGTACGCAAGCGCGAGCTGATCCAGATGTGGATCGGCGAGGCGATCGCCGGCTGGACGTGGCAACCGCACAACGTCGAGCACGGGCTGCTCCGCGGGTTCGCGGCAGCGACCAGCGCGACGTTCGGGCTGGTCGAGCAGGTCGAGCACCTGCTCGATGCGGTCGGCAATCACGTCCGCGAGCTAGTGTTGTCTGGCTCGAACGTCGACCTCAAGGGGGCGCTGACCGTGCTTGCCCGCGCCGAAGGTGGGCTGCCGTGGCTGCGCACGTTGACGATCCATCGCGTCGACGGGACGCGCCCGATCGAGCGCGCGACCTGGCAAGCCGTCGTCGCGGCGACGCCCCACCTCCGCGAGCTGATCCTCGAGGGCAAGGGGGTGCTCGCGTCGCCGCTCCACCCCGCGGTGCGGACGCTGCGGATCCAGGGCTTCGCGATCGCGGTCGGCGGCCAACCGTTCGACACCGTCACCCACCTCGATCTTCAGTTCGCGGATCCCCACGCCTACGGTGCGGAGTTACCGCCGATCGACAAGCTCGTCGCCGTCGTCAACCCGCGCGCGTTCCCGGCCCTGCGCACGCTCGACCTGTCGCGCAACGTCGCGCCGCGGTGGAACCAACCCCCGAATCCGATCGCGCTGGAGCTGCTCGCGGCGATCGAGGAGCTCGCTCGGTTCGAGCGAATTCGACTCCCGGGGATCACGAACGACCGCGCCCGGGAGCTCCTCGAGATCCTCGATCGTCAGCCGGCGTTGAGCTTCGAGATCGCACGCACCTACGAGACGCTCGACGTGCGCCATCCGCGGTTGGTGGTCCCGGCGCCACGGGTCTGGCCCGCCCAGCCGCACAGCCGCGATGCCCTCCTCGTGGAGAACTATGGAGACGAGCTCGCCCTGTCGACGCTCGTCGACGACCTCGAGGAGCAGTTCGATGCGATGCGTCCCGAGGCGCAGGCGGTGTGGATCGCGTTCTGGTCGTTCGTCTCGGAGCTGCCGTGGGAGGACGACCACGGGACCACGATCCATCGCGAGCTGTCGGCGCAGACCCTGCTGGCGGCGCTCGAAGCCCTGCACGGTAATCGCCGCGGAGACACCATGGCCGCCGCGCTTCGCGCAGCAAACCTGGCACCCGGAGCGACCGTCAGGATCTCGCGCTACTGGGGATGGTGACTGGCCTTTTCACGCTCGGAAGTTTCCTATTGACCCAAAGTACCGTTGGTCTTACCAATTGGTCTTACCAACCATGGTGACCGCCAGCGTGCCCCTCGAAGTCCCCGACGTCACGGCCATCGACACCGTGTTCGAGAAGCTGCTCTCCGAGATCGTCAGCGGCGTGTACGCCGCCGGGATCCGGTTGCCGCCCGAACGCGAGCTCGCGCGCCAGCTCTCGACCTCGCGACCGACGCTCCGCGAAGCGCTGCGCCGGCTCGATGAGTGGAACCTCGTCGAACCGCGCCGCGGCTCCGGCATCGTGGTGCGGCCGTACCGCGACTGGTCGATCGAGGTGATCGCCGCGTACATGCGCTACGGCAAGCCGACCGCGATGCAGCCCTCGATCGCGCGGATCATGGTCGACATGTTCGCGATGCGTCGCGCGCTGGTCCTCGAGGTCATCCGGCTGACCGCGGGTCGGATCCCGAAGGGCGGCACGCAGGGTGCGCGGATCGCGATGGCGCGTGCGTGGTCGCTGCGCGATCAGCCGTCGTACGCGCGCGAGGACTTCGAAGTGATGCGCCACATCGTCGAGGCCGCGCAGTTCACGCCCGGCTTGTGGCTGCTCAATCGCGTCGCCGAGATCTGGCTCGATGCGGCGAGCTCGCTGCGCTTCATGATCCTCGCACCGGAAGATTACGTGCACACCCACACCAGGTTCTTCGACCTGCTCGAGAAGGGCGAGGCCGATGCAGCGGTCGCGCTGATGTCGAGCTACCTCGAGCGTCACGACAGCAAGATCGTCGACGCGCTGACCCCGCTCGCGAAGGCGAGGGCCTCGTGACCACCTGGGAGGCGATGACGCGCGAGAAGCTCGCGCCCGAACCGCACTATCGCCACAGCGACACCACGCGCGCGGTGTTGCTGTCGCTGGTGCCGGTGATCTGTCCGCCGGAGGCCGCGGCGTACGCCGAGGGCATCGTCGATCACATGGCGCTCACCCTCGGTGCCGCGCCCGCGATCCTGCGCAAGGGCTTCGGTGTCGGCATGCTGACCTACGATCTGCAAGCGCTGCCTCGCTATCGCAGGCGCGCCCGCTCGCTGACGGGCGACGCCGCGGAGCGCTACTTCGCGTCGTGGGAGCAGGGCATCACACCGATCCACACGCAGCTCGCCGCGGCCCTCAATCAGTTGATGTCGCTGTCCTGCTACGAGCAACCCGAGTTGGCCGAGCGGATCGGCTACCGCGTCGGGCCGTGGATGGAAGAAGTGACCAAGAAACGACTCACCGTGTTCAAGGACGACGTGCGCAAGCAAGAGCTCCAGATCCTCGCGCCCGATCCACTCAGGCCGGGCGTGTTCGTCGGCCAGCGCCGGAAAGTGGGTGGGTGATGGCGGTCGCGGCACTGCACGAGGGCGTTCGCCCCGGCAACGTCTACACGCGCCACGATCTGCTCGGCGACACCGTGCTCGATTGCGATGTCGTCGTGATCGGCTCGGGCTCGGGCGGCGCACCCATCGCGGCGGAGCTCGCCGAAGCGGGCTTCGACGTGGTCGTGCTCGAGGAGGGCAGCTACTACCAGACCCGCGACTTCACCGCCGATACCTCGGCGATGGTTCGCCAGCTCTATCGCGATGGCGGCGCCTCGATGGCGATCGGCAACCCGCCGATCATGTTCCAGGAGGGCAAGGCGGTCGGGGGATCGACGGTGATCAACGGCGGCATGAGCTGGCGCACCCCCGACGAGATCCTCGATCGCTGGGTGAGCCACCACGGGCTCGACACCACCCCGAAAGCGCTCGAGCCGTACTTCGAGCGGGTCGAGAAGCGGATCCACGTCGCGCCGATGGACGACGACGCGATCGGTCGCGACAACTGGCTGCTCAAGAAGGGCGCCGACGCGAAGGGCTGGAAGATCATCGGCAACCTGCGCAACCAGGCGCACTGCGTCGGCTCCAATCGCTGCGCGTTCGGCTGCCCGACGGGTGCGAAGCAATCCACGCTGGTCAGCTACATCCCCCGCGCGCTGCACTACGGGGCGCGCGTCTACGCCGATGTGCGCGTCGACAAGATCATGATGCACGGCAAGCGCGCCGTCGGCGTGCAGGGGAGCGTCGACGCCACCGGTGCCAATATCACGGTCCGCGCGAAGCTCGTCGTCGCCTCGGCCGGTGCGATCCAGACCCCGGCGCTGCTGTCGCGCAGTGGGTTGTCGTCACGCTCGGGCCAGCTCGGAGCGAACCTCTCGCTCCACCCGAACGTCAAGGTGGTCGCGCTGTTCGACGAAGATGTCACCGGCTGGAAGGGCGCGCACCAGGCGTTCCAGGTGAGAGAGTTCGCGCACGAGAACATCGGCACGTTCGCCGCGGTCAATCTCCCGCCGGCGGTGATCGCGATGAGCGTCCCGCATCGCGGCGCGCAGCTCGGGAAGCTGATGGATCGCTACAACCACATGGTGCTCGCGGGCCTGCTCTGCGAGGACACCGCGACCGGTCAGGTCCGCACGATCCGCGGCCGGCCGCAGGCGTTCTATCAGCTCGCGCAGCGCGACGCCGCGACGATGCAGCGCGGCCTCCAGTTGCTGTCGGAGCTGCTGTTCGCCGCCGGTGCGCGCCAGGTGATCTTGCCGTTCCATCACGCGACCGAGATCGCGTCTCCCGACGAGGCGCGTCGGCTGTTCGCGAAGCCCATCCCGCCGAAGAACTGGGAAGTGGTGACGGTCCACATGATGGGCACCGCGCAGATGGGTCGCGATCGCACGCGTGCAGTGACCGACAACTTCGGCTTCCTGCATGATGCGGATCGCCTGCTGATCTCGGACGCCTCCCTGTTCCCGACGCCGATCCGCGTCAACCCGATGGAAACCATCATGGCTCTCGCGACGCGCGCGGCGGGCCACGTGATCGACAACGCGACGAAGTTCTTGAGCTAGGAGAGATTCCAATGGCCGCAATCGCCGATCTTCCCCCTTCCCTGCCGCGCATCGCGCGCTTCATCCCGCCGTTTCCGTCGGAAGCCGCGCTGCGCCTCGAAGCCTCGACCCACGCCGAGCCCGAGCAGGTGTTCCTGCGCGGCGAGCTGCCCGATCTCGATCAGCTCGTCGGCTGGGAGTTCCGCGGCATCAACCAGCCGTCCTGGGCGAGCACCTTTGGCATCAAGAAGTTCGTGAAGGGCTTCTTCCGCGGCGAGGACGGGCGCGTGATGGGCTACAACTGCCCCGTCGTCCAGAACGTCCTCGATGGTCGCTGGCACACCAAGCCGAGTGACACGGCGCCGAAGCGGTTCGGCTTCTACGAGGTCGCCACCACCGACCCCACGGCGCGCGACAACTACTATCTGCACTCCGTGCTGCTCGACTACAGCAAGGGCGGCAACCACCGGTTCGATCCGACGAACGGGCTGCGCGACTACCTCGTGCAGGTCGATCCCGAGAACCCGGATCTGTTCCTCGGCAAGGCGTACTACGCGCTCGGACCGATGCGCGTGAACTCGAACTTCTTCATCCTCGAGCGGTTCCGTCGCGGCTTGACGGACTACGCCCGCCGTTAACGCGGCTCGCGCTGCCCTTCTGAGCACTTGCAGATCGGGGACAGGATCTACCCCCTCCAAGCACTTGCAGATCGGGGACAGGATCTACCCCTCCAGGGCCGCGAAATCGCACGGCTTCTGGAGCCAAACGTAAAATGCCGAATCACGGCGCCCTCGATGTCCGAGAACCGGACAAACGACCAAATGGGTCAGTCACCGAAGGGCTCCTCCGGTCTCGGACCAGGATCCGGTGGCAGGGCGGCGACGTAGGTGGAACCGGTGCCGCGACCGACCAACGACCACTCGCTGGAGATCAAGTTGAAGAACGGTTCCGAACCGCCGAGGTCGGCACCGGAGGCCACACGGAGGATGCTGGTGAAGCCACTGGAGCGCAGTTCTCGCCGTACCTCGATCGGAGCCTGGGGAATTGTCTCGCTGAAGGTGACCGCCTTCGGGCGCATCGCCTTCGAGGCGGCCACGAGATCAAACTCGCGACCGGCGTACACCCCGCCCGCGACAAACGCGAGGTCGTTGCATTCCCACTGCAACACGGCGAACGTGCCGCGCCAGTACGTGAGGTCGTGGCCGCTGGCGGCTTCGTGCTTCGCGAGGAGCGCGCGGAGCTCGGCGCGGATCACGGGGAACGCGTCCTTGCTGAGTCGCTCGAGCGCCACCGCCTGCCGATCGAGGATCGCGTGCACCGGCTTCCACAAGGTCTGCACGCCCTGGTAGTTGTCTTCGACAAAGTCGCGGTGTGAAAAATAGTCATTCAGCGCTTTGGTGGGCGCCGAGAGCTCGGCCTGGATGTCGGTCCAGCGCCGGATCGCATCGCTCGCGGGTTGGGGGAGCGAACCGACCAGTGGTGCCGCATCCTTGGCGCAGGTGTCGGCGATGCTGTGGACGACCGAGTAGCTGCGCCGCTCGAGCTCGCGAAGGTCCGACGTCAGGCTGCTGCGGGTCATGCTCGACGCCAGCGCGACTCGACGCGCGCATTCCTCGACCGAGACCAGCGCCACCCACCGCTTGCTCGCCTGCTCGCGCGCATCGCGCTTTGCCTGCCACACGGCGATGTCGCTGCCGTGGCTGCAGCTCCGATAGATCACGAAGCCGACTAGCAGGACGCCGACCACGCCGGCCGTCACCCAACCGGCGATCGTCGATGTTCGCGTGTTCGCGTCGGGGTCGCTGTCCGTCGCTGGCCGTGGCTTGACCACCGGCGCCTTCGGCGTCTCGAGCTCCTTCACCTTCGCCGCCAGCGCATCGCGCTCCCGCCTGGTGCGCTTGACCTCGTCCTCGAGGGCATCGGCCCGAGCGAGCGCGGCGTCGTGGTCGTCGCGAAACGTCATGCATGGAGATCATACGTCGGATAGGCTCGCCGCCATGCGCTTCTCGGTGCTGGTGCTACTCGTCGCCTGTGGCAGCGCGGCGCCTGTGGCCACGCCGCCGGCCACATCGCCGAAGCTCGAGGTTCCGATGTCGGATCCGTACGAGTACGAGATCTCTCGGATCTCGCGCGATGCTGGCAAGGCGATCTTCGAGCGCACCGGCATCGGCGATCCGTATCGCACGGGCGTCCCGTACCCGATCTTCCTCGCGCTCCTCCAGGCGTTTCCCGACGTGCTCGGCGAGGATCTCGAGGCGCTCGCCGGAACGTTCGGCTTGATCGCGCGCGACGCGGATCCGAGGAGCGAGGATCCGGATCGCCGCGCCGGGCTACCCGTCGGCATGCACCTGACGACGGACCCGATCACCGGCGTGCCGTTCGTCGTCACCAGCTGCGCGCTCTGCCACGCCGAGAAGCTGCGCTGGAGAGGCGGCGAGGCACTGATCTACGGGCTCGCCAACAAGCGCGTGAAGGCGCACGCGTACGATCGCGCGTACGCCGAGGTCACCAAGCGTCCCGGGTTCACCGCCGAGAAGCTGACCCGGCTCGCGAACCAGGCGGCGGCGAAGCACGGCATCCCGTGGCCCGACGACTACCGCGCTGCGTTCGTCGGTGCGGTGATCCGCGAATTGAACCTGCGCGCCGCCGCACGAGGCGAGCTCCACACCAGGACCGCGCTCGATCCGCCGGGCCGCGTCGCGACGATCGAAGCGTTCGCCCTCGTGCTCGGTCAGCTCACCGGCAAGCCCGTGGCCTACGCCCCGCACGTCGGCTGGGCGAAGGTTCCAGACGTGATCGGTTACGCGCAGCGCACCACGCTGTCGTGGGACGGCAGCGGCGAGGGCCCGATCGATCTCCTCGCCGTCGAGGCCGACGTCGCGGCCGGTGTCCGCGTCGCGTGGCTGGAGAAGCATCCGTTCCAGGGTGCGAGCCTCGGTGCATATCTCCGCCAGCCCGCGAAGCGCCCGGCGTTTCCGGGTGCGATCGATCGCGCGAAAGCCGAGCGGGGTCACGTGCTGTTCGACAAGCACTGCGCCGATTGCCACGGCAGCTACGCCGCCGATGGCCGCGTCGTCGACTACGACGAGAAGATCGTGGCGATCGAGGATCTCGGCGTCGATCCCGCACGCATGCAGGCGCCCACCGAGAGCTTCGAGCGCGTCGCGAACGATCCGGCGCTGACACGCGGCTACACCCGGTTCAAGCGCTCCGGCGGCTACGTGCCGCCGATCCTGACCCACGTGTGGGCGCGCGGGCCGTACGGTCACGCCGGGCAATGGCCGTCGCTCGCGGTGCTCGCGATGACGCCGCACCAACGTCCTGCGAAGTTCGTCGCCTTGCCCGACGATCTGTACGACCTCGTCGCGGTCGGCGTGCCGTGGAGCGCGTCACCGCAGGTCAGCGGGTTCGTTCACGACGGCAGCAAGCCGGGGTTCTCGGTGCTCGGCCATCCGTTCCTCGCAGATCTCGGCGCGGACGCGGGAGCGGTGCTCGAATATCTCAAGACGCTGTGACCGAGCACGACACCCAGCTCGCGCAGTTCCTCGCCGGCCAGCCCGTCGCGATCGACGTCACGCTCCGCACGTTGCCACGCACGGCGAACCTCGATCGCGCCGTCGCCGTCGTGCTGCGCTTGCTCGCGCAGCCGCACTGGCTCGCCGCCGCGGGCGTCCTGCCGGTGCGCCTCGTCCGCGGCGTGCTCGCCGCCCCTGCCACGCTGCCGGGTCACGTGTTCCTCAAGCTCGCGGTCACCGATGGCAACGCGACTGCACTCAAGACGTCCTGGCTCGCCGCGGTGGAAGCGCTACGCGAGCTCGCCGACACGCTGCATCCGCTCGACGCGCCCGCGCGACGCGCGCAGCTCGCCGCGATCGCGACGACGCCACTGCTCTCCGCGATCCAGGGTGTCGCCGCGAACACGCCCGAGGTCCCCCTCGAGATGCTCGTCGTGCTCGCGCTCGACGGCGGCGACGCGTCGCTCGACGCGCTGATCCCGCACCTCGATCTCGCACTCGGTACCCGCGACGCGCGGCTCGAGCGGCTCGCGAAGATCCGGCCGTTCGCGAACAGCACGCCGGCCCTGGACGCGCTGTTCACCGAGCTCGACGGTGCGCTCGGCGCCCGCCGCAGCACCTCGCCCGCCCTCGCGTTCGGCGAGCAGCTCGGGCTCGGCCGTCTGCCCGAGCTGTGGTTCTCGTTCCAGGTGTTCTCGACGGCGCGCAACCAGGCTGGGGTCCCGCGCTTTCAGGGCTTCGTCCGCGTCGACAGTCGGGAGGATCGCTGGTTCACCGTCCACCTCGAGCACGTTCACCCCGGCGTCGATCGCTCGAAGGATCGCGCGACCCGCTTCGATCTCTCCGGCGGCATCGACGAGCTCGCGATCGGTCACTGCACGCCGCTCGATCTCGTGATCTGGCTCCGCTCCTCTGCGCACAAGCTGAAGATCACGTGGGACCGCTTCCTGGTCCGGACCAACGCCGACGCGACGAAGATCTCGACTTGGCTGATCGTCTAGGGCGCGGCTTCGATCGACGCACCGAGCGTGATCGCGACCCGCTTCACCTCTTCACGCGCCATCGGATCCGCCGTCGCGGCCGACATCTTGAGCACGATGATCTCGTTGTTCTGCTTGACCGCGTGGATCTCCACCCCGGCCATGCCCTCGGTGGCGCACTTCGCGGCGATGATCGCGTTCATCTCCTTGGCCGCGGTGATCTTCGTACAGAGACCGGGGAAGCTGCCGACCGGGTGACTGACCTGCGCGCCGGTCTCGTCGGTGGTGGCGAGGAAGACTTCGCTGGTAGCGCCGCTCGGCGAGAACCCCCACGACACCACCGTCTTCTTCACCAGGTGGGTCAACCCGGTCCCCGAGCCGGTCGCGATGGTGGTCCCGTCCTTCTTCTTGGCCGGGCAGCCGCAGACGACCACCAGTACTGCGATCGCGATCGTCCGGCTCATCATCCCTCGAAGGCTACTACACCGAGTAAGATGCGCACATGTCACTGGCCCGCCTCGTCGTGATCGAGGGCCCCGATGCAGGTCGCGAGTTCGAGGTCCCGTTGCGGGGCGGTGGCGTCGGTCGTGGCGACAACTGCCTGATCAAGCTCACCGACCCCATGGTGTCCAGGCAGCACGGGTTGATCGAGCTCCGCGACGGCGCGATGTCGTTCGTCGCCGAGGCCGGCAAGGCCGTGCTGATCAACCGCGCCCCGGTCGACGTCCACCGGCTCGAGGCCGGCGACGAGATCGTGATCGGCGCGACCAAGCTCGCCTACCTCGCCGTCGACGGTGGCGTCGCGGTGACGCGGGTGTCGAGCAACGTCACGATGGAGGTCGGCAGCCGCCAACTGCTCGCCCTGGTCGCCCACGACGATCGTCCCCGGCGTCACCTCGCCGCGATCGCGGGGCTCGGAGATCGCCTCCGTACCGAGGCCGGGCGCGAGGCCGTGGCGCGTGCGACGTGTGATGCTGCCCTGTCCGCGCTCGGTGCGCAGCGCGCGTTCGTCCTGACGACGGCCCGCCGCGTCGCGCCCCTCGCGGCCGCGGTCGTCAGCAACGAATCGACCCAGCTCCAGGTCCCGCAGGATCTCGTCGACAAGGTCCGCGAGCGCCAGGTCGTCACCGCCGAGAGCGGTGGTCGAGCCGTACTCGCCGCGCCGATCCAGGGTGCCGACAACGAGGTGATCGGGATCCTGTGGATCGATCGCAAGGGCATCCCGTGGGACCAGATCGACTCGCTCGCCGCGAACTGCGTCGCGTTCCTCGCCGGTGCCGCGTGGGTGAGCAGCGATGCGCGCGATCAGGCCGTCCGTCGCGCCGACGCGCTCGAGGAACAACTCTCCGGCCCCACCGGCAGCGGCGATCTGATCGGTCGCTCGCAAGCGGCGCAACGGGTGATGGACTTCGTCCACCGTGTCGGCCCCGCCGATGCGACGATCCTGCTCGGGGGCGAATCGGGTGCGGGCAAGGAGATGGTCGCCCGCGAGATCCATCGCGCGTCGCGGCGATCGAAGGGCCCGTGCGTCGCCGTCAACTGCGCCGCGCTCACCGAGACGCTGATCGAGTCCGAGCTGTTCGGTCACGAGAAGGGCGCGTTCACCGGGGCCACGGAGAAGAAGGCGGGTCGCTTCGAGATGGCCGATCGAGGCACGCTGTTCCTCGACGAGGTCGGCGAGCTGCCCCTCGGGCTACAGACCAAGTTCCTGCGCGTGCTCGAAGAGCGCCGGTTCGAGCGCGTCGGCGGTCAGAAGGCGATCGACGTCGACGTCCGCGTCGTCGCCGCGACCAACCGCGACCTCGCCGAGATGGTCAAGCGCGGCACGTTCCGCGAGGACCTCTACTACCGGCTCAGCGTGATCACGATCGACGTGCCCCCCCTGCGCGAGCGTCTCGACGACGTGCCGCTGCTCGCCGAGCACTTCCTCGCTCGCTTCCGCCACCAGGCCGCGCGCCGGATCACCGGGTTCTCCGCCGACGCGATGGCGGCGATGACGCGCTACAGCTGGCCGGGGAACGTGCGCGAGCTGCGCAACGCCGTCGAGCGCGCGATCGTGCTCGGCGATCGCGAGCAGATCCTGCCGCAGGATCTGCCGCCGCAAGTCCTCTCGCTCGCCGCGTCCGCGAAGCCGCGCACGTCGTCGCCGACGCCGCCGCTCGGCTCGCAGGCGATCTCGGCCTTGTCGCCGGGGCTGCCGCCCGCGCCGATGCGTGCGGCCACGATCGAGCCCACGCCGCCCCTGCCGCCCCCGATCGCGCGCCCGCCCGCGCCGGCGAAGTCGCTACGCGAGCTCGAGAAGGAAGGCATCCTCGCCGCGCTCGCCGCCACCAACGGCAACAAGGCGCAGGCGGCTGCGATCCTCGAGATCGATCGCTCGACGCTCTACAAAAAACTCAAGGACTACGACATCGAGTCGTGAGCTGTCCCCGAGCCGGTGTGGCCGGTGTGCCTCGGCCGCCTCGAGTCCAAGGCACACGAGCCTCGACTGAACCCTCAGCGCGTGTCGTCGTAGACCGTGTCGAGGTGGTCGGCGACGAGGTTCACATCACCCGAGTGAGCGGTGAGGTGACGGCGCGGATCGCGCCTGCGAGCTGACTACGGGTTCTTGCGAGGGCGGCCTCGCTTGCGCGGCGCATCGCTGCTACCAAAATCGAGCTCCTCGGCGAAACGCTCCTCCACCAGGTCATCGACCGAGGTGTGGAGTGAATCGAGGCGGCGAAGCTCCTCACGCTCGAACTCGGCAAACGACGTATAAACGCGCGGAATTCCACCAGACATTGCGTCTCCATTCGAGGACATCCCACATGTCCTACATCTGGGTACAAAGTACGTGGACTGAGGATCCGGCCCCACTTTTTTTCTGCAAAAGTTCCGGAGTGCTGCGCTTCGATATCCACTCCCGTAGGCCGTTACGTCGCCACCGTCAGGGTCGGGTGTTATCTGCGTCGCATGACCCGGATCGTGGCGGTCGCTAATCAGAAGGGTGGCGTCGGTAAGACGACCACGGCGATCAACCTCGCCGCTTCGGTCGCATCGCGCGGCCATCGCGTCCTGCTCGTCGACTTCGACCCGCAAGGGAACGCCTCGTCAGGTGTGGGCTATAGCCGCGATCGGATCGAGCTCACGATCTACGACGCGCTCGCCGGTGACGTGGCGATCACGGACGTGATCCGCCCGACGGACATCAGCACGCTGTTCGTGGTCCCCGCGAACACCGATCTGGTCGGCGCCGAGATCGAGCTGATCAGCGCCGATCGCCGCGAGCGGTTCCTCTCCGACGTGCTCGAGCCCGTGCGCTCGCAATACGACTACATCGTGATCGATTGCCCGCCGTCGCTCGGGCTGCTCACGCTCAACGCGCTGGTCGCCGCCGATGGCGTCGTGATTCCGATGCAGGCGGAGTACTTCGCGCTCGAGGGGCTGTCGGCACTATCGAAGACCATCGACAAGGTGAAGACCTCGTACAACCCCAAGCTCACGATCGATGGCGTGTTGTTCACGATGTACGACGCGCGGTTGTCGGTGGCGAACCAGGTCAAGGACGAGGTCGCGCGGTTCTTCGGTGAGAAGGTGTTCGGCGAGGCGATTCCTCGCAACATCCGGCTCTCCGAAGCGCCGAGCCATGGCAAGCCATGCCTGCTGTACGACCTGCGCTGCGCCGGCACCAAGAGCTACCTCGCGATCGCCGACGAGCTGATCGTCCGCACCAACGCCGGCAAGCCGATGTCCTCGCTGGCCGCCGAGAGAGCGCCGTGATGGCGGACATGAAGAAGCGTGGGCTCGGGCGCGGGCTCGATGCCCTGATGTCCGGCGCCTCGTCGCGTCCGGTCGAGCCCGTGGCAGAGCCTCTCCCAGTCGTCCGCGCCGAGCAGGTCGCGAAGCGCACGTTCTTCCAGGCCGGGATCGAGGACGTCTATCCGAGCCCGGAGCAGCCGCGCCATCGGTTCGACGAAGCCAAGCTCGTCGAGCTCGCGGACACCATCCGCGTCCACGGCGTGATCGTGCCGCTGATCGTGCGGCCTCGTCCCGACGGCGGTTACTTCCTGATCGCCGGCGAGCGCCGCTGGCGGGCCGCGCAACGCGCCGGGCTTCACGAGGTGCCGGTCGTCGTCCAGGATGTCACCGAGACCACCGCCCTCGAACGTGCGCTCGTCGAGAACCTCCAGCGCGCAGACCTCGGCCCGCTCGAGGAAGCCGCCGCCTATCAGCGCCTGGTCAGCGAATACGACCTCACGCATGACGAGGTCGCGGAGCGCGTCGGCAAGGACCGCACCACGATCACCAACGCGATCCGGCTCCTCAAGCTGCCGTCCGGTGCGCGCCAGCTCGTCGAGGACGAGAAGCTGTCGATGGGGCACGCGCGTGCGCTGCTCGGGCTCGACGACGCCCCGGCGATCGAGCGTGCGGCGCGCCAGGTCGTCGACAAGCAGCTGACGGTCCGCGCCACCGAGGCGCTGGTCAAGAAGGCTCGCTCACCGGCGAAGGATGGTCGAAAGCCTCCGCCGAAGCCCGGGAAGTCGGCGTCCGTGCGTGACCTCGAGGAGCGGCTGACTCGCTCGCTCGGTGGCCCGGTGACGATCACCGAGGACGAACCGGGGAAAGCCGGTCGGGTCGAGATCCGGTACATGGATCTCGATCACCTCGAGCGCCTGCTCGATCGCCTGCTCTGAGCGGCGGTCGAGGTCCGAGTTCGCGCAGGTCCGCCCTACCCTTTCGCGCCCCGATTCGAGGATACTCGGGCGGACCGCATGCAACGAGAACACGAGCGGATGCCGTACTCGGTCCAGGCGGCGTTTCGGACCTCGTCGTCGTTCCTCGTCGCCTACTCGGTGAACCTGTCGCGCGGCGGCCTGTTCCTCGAGACCACCGCCGAGATCCCGATGGGCGCGCCCATCACCGTCGATCTCGAGATTCCGGGCACGGGCCCCGTGTGCATCAACGGCGTCGTCGCCTGGCGCCGCGGCCTCGAGCTGCTCGAGGGGCAGCCTGAAGGCCCACCCGGCCTCGGCATCGAGTTTCAGGATGTCGCGCCCACGCTCGGCGGCGTGATCGATCACCTGGTGTCGTCGTTCCGCGGCGTCCAGATCCTCGTGTTGTCGGGCGACCGCCAGGATCGCACCACCCTCGCCCGCTCCATCAAGTCGATCATCTCGACGGCCGAGGTGCTCCAGGCCGCGGATGCGAGCGTCGCGACCACGCTGATGTCGGGCGAGATCGATCTCGCGGTGATCGACATCGACTTCGACGTCGAGGGCGGGTTGCAGGCGCTGCGCAACGCGAAGGCACAACTGCCACCCGTCCCGACGGTGGCGCTGACGATGAACAACCAGCTGCGCGAGCACGCGCGCAACGCGGGCGCCGACGAGATCGCGGCGAACCCACCGCCGTTCGCGGAGCTCCAGGTCGTCCTGGTGCGCGCGCTCGGCAAGCCGACCAGCGTGGTGCCGACGTTCGCGGGTGGCTCCGTCCTGCCGACGCCGACGCTCTAGCGTCCGGCCAGAGAGCTCACACTCCCTCCCGCACTTGCTGATCGGGGACAGGATCTACCCTCGTAAGCCCGCGACCCTGGAGCCAAACGTAAAATCGATCGTTCGTCCGAAACTCGGACAGCGATGGCGCCCCGATTTCTGCATTTTACGTTTGGCTCCAGAAGCCGCGTGATTCCGCTGCACTGGAGGGGTAGATCCTGTCCCCGATCTGCAAGTGCTCGGAAGTAGCTACCGTCGACGTGTGGCTGCTTCGACGGTGTTCTCGAGCAGGCACGCGATCGTCATCGGCCCGACGCCACCCGGCACCGGCGTGATCGCCTTCGCACGCTGCGCGGCCGCGGCGAACTCGACATCGCCAAGCAGCTTGCCCTCGGCGGTGCGGTTGATACCGACGTCGAGCACGATCGCTCCTTCCGCGATCCACTCACCGCGGATGAACTCGGGCCGCCCGATCGCGGCGACCACGATGTCGGCGCGCTTCACTTCTGCAGCGAGGTCGCGCGTCTTGGAGTGGCACATGGTCACCGTCGCGTTCGCGTTGCCGAGGAGCAGCGCGATCGGCTTGCCGACCAGCACGCTGCGGCCGACGACGACGGCGCGCGCACCGGAGATCTGCGCGTCTATCTCCTTCAGCAGCCGCATGCAGCCCTTCGGCGTGCACGGCTGGAATCCGGGCTTGCCACCCGCGAGGTAGCCCAGGCTGATCGGGTGCAGCCCATCGACATCCTTCGCCGGATCGATCGAGCGGATCACCGCCTGCTCGTCGAGGCCCTTCGGCAACGGCAGCTGCACGAGGATGCCGTCGACGGCAGGATCGCGATTGAGCGCGTCGACCAGCGCCATCAGCTCGGCCTGCGACGTGGTCGCCGGCAGCTTGTGATCGCGGACGTCGACGTTGGCCTCGCGCGCCGCCTTGGTCTTGTTGCGGACGTAGACGGCCGAGGCCGGATCGTCGCCGACCAGCACGACGGCGAGCGCCGGGGCCACGCCGCGCTCGCGCAGCTGCAGCGCGGAGGCGGCCACTTCACCGCGCAGCTTCGCGGCGACTGCTTTTCCATCGATCGAGAGGGCGGTCATTGCGGCGCGTACTTTCCGTCGTGCATCCCGCGCAGCGGCCTACGACGCAGCGGAGGAGGTGCTCGACGAACCACCGCTCGAGCCCGATCCAGAACCGGAGCTCGGCGCGCTCGGCGTGCTCGGTGTGCTCGGTGTGCTCGGGGTCGACGGGGTGCTCGCCGCGGGAGCCGGCGTGCTCGAGGTCGAGGCGTCGGTGCTCGCGGCCGGGGTAGCCGACGCCTTGTCACCCGCGCTCTCGGGCTTCGACGACGAGTACAGATCCTTGTACCAACCACCGCCTTTGAACTGGAACGCGGTGTGAGAGATCAACTTCTCGAGCGCGTCCTTCCCGCAGACGTCGCAGTGAACGAGGTCGTCATCGACCATGCGTTGCTGGGCCTCGAACTCGCGCTTGCACGCATTGCATCGATATTCGTAGGTGGGCATCCGGTACTTCTCACTTCTGATTGAGCGACACGATGCGTACTCCAGTTTCACCGTCAAGATCGACTAGTTCGCCATGCCCGATCAGCTGGCCACCCACATGAATCTCGTAGGGGCCTGCCAGCGGGCGATCGAGGCCGATCACCTCCCCCACCGCGAGCTCCCCGAGCTTGCGCAGACTTAGACGGACGGCCCCGAGCTGGACCGTCATCGGAAGCCCTGGCTCGTCGGAGGTCGGCACGACGCGAACATAGCCGGTCGCCACCCGCACCTCTACGGCACCGGGCGCCGCCGTGAGCCCGAAAACTCCCTCGCCGACGACCAGGGACAGCGCCGGCTCGACGACCACGACGTCGCGGAGCTTCAGCGCACTCGCCGCTTCGCGGGGCAACAGGCACCGCGCGACGACGATCGGCAGCGCGAACCCCCAGTCGTGCGCACGCGCCGGAGGTGCCTTCAGGATCAACTCCGCGGGGAGCCAGCACACGAGCGTCAGCGGGGCGCCGGCGATGTCGAGTGCGAGCTCGAGGCCGATCAGCTCCGGACCGAGCGTCGGCGCCGCCGGCTTCGGAGGGATGGGCGCAGCGATCGTCTCGGCATGCTCGGTCGGCGAACCGCGCCGGCCACTCGCGACCGTCGGTGGGGCGAGCTCACCGGTCGCGTCGATCTCGCCGGCGACCGCGCTCTGTAATCCACCCCGACCGAACCGCTCGCGCTGGTCGATCGCCACCCGCGCCCGGCGAGCCACGGCCTCGAGCTCGCGCTCGTGGATCGTCCTCGCATGCTCGGAGAGCGGCCAGACCTCGCCCGGGATCCCGGCGTCCTCGAGCGCCGCCGCGACCAGCATCGCGAGCACGGCGTGCTCCGCCAGCGTGGGTGGCCGAGGCGCCGCGACTTCGTCGGCACCACCGAGCACGCGCTGCGCGATCGCGCGAATCGCACCCGAGGCCGCGATCGCGATCGACACGCTGCCCCAGCGAACCTCGACGAGCGCTACGTGCGGATCGAAGCCGCGCGTCACGATCGACGTGCCGACGATCTTGACCGGCCCGACGAGCTTCGCGAGCCGCCACCCTCCGCGCCGGCCGTGCGCGTGCCGGGCGACCGCCGACTCGATCGCGGCCTGCGCACGGCTCAACCGCGGCAGGCGCGCGAATGGGAACGGCGAAAAATTGGGCACTGTCTCGGGCACTGGTACGCTTTTATCCTACATTGTACCCAATCCAACTACCCGTTGGAAGATTGAAGGATCATACGTGCAAGACCGCCGACTTGGGTTTCGTGTCCCGTTCGAGACGATGGTGACCTCCTACGTTCATGACCGCCCCGTGCGCGGCATCGCGGGAGATCTCTCCGACACGGGCCTCAGCATGTCGGCGCTCACGCTGCTCGCTCCGCCACCCGGCCTGGTCGTCGGGCTCGAGCTGCAACTGCCGGGGACCTCCGACTCGATCTGGGCATCCGGACAGATCTGTTATCGCAAGGATGACCGGCTCGCGTCGGGTCTCGGCGTCCGGTTTGTCGCGATGGCGCGGAGTCACGCACGCACTGTCCGCGATTTCTGTATCGAGCTGCGCCGACAAAATTTGGGAACTATTCTCGCGCGCATCCGCCAGTAGGTTTCGCCCGTGATTCCGCGGGCGTCCCGATGATCAAAGGCTATGATCATCGACGATGAGGCGCCTGGCAGGTCTGCTGTTCGCTGTGGGGCTCGCGGTTGTCGCTCAGCCTCCCCACGCTTCCGCCGCTCCTGATGACTGGGGCGTGCAGCGAGATCCGTTCGATCCGAAAGAGATCGCGATCTACAAGGGCATCCTCGCGCGCAACCCGCACGACAGCGGTGCGCTCGCGAAGCTGCTCGAGAAGTACCGCCGCTACCGCACCGTCGATCTCCTCAAGGAGGAGTACACGAAGGCGCTCGCGAAGGCGGACGACTGGGCGACGCTCGTCGTCCTCGGCCATCTCTATCGCAAGACCGGCGACGATCCGCGCGCCCTCGACTCGTGGAACAAGGCCGTCGCGAAGAAGGACAACGACCCTGCGACCTGGCTCGTGATCGGCGAGCTCCACAAGGCGGGCGGCAAGAACAAGGACGCGCGCACCGCGTACGACAAGGCGCTCGGTCACTCCACCGCGAAGGACATGAAGAAGAAGGCGCTGCGCGCGCTCGCCGATCTGGCGCTCGCGACCAACGACGTCGACGCCGCCAACGCCTACTTCAAGCAGTTCCTCGATCTCGAACCGAACAACGCGCAGCTCTGGATCGAGCGCGGCGACGCGATGCTGCAAGCGGGCAAGCGCGACGTCGCCCTCGAGAGCTACGCCGCCGCCGAGAAGCTGCTCGGCAGCGATCCGTCGCGCAAGATCGAGGTCGTCGCGCGCCGCGGTCAGGCCCTCGAGCAGATGGGCAAGGAGGACGACGCGGTCACCGAGTATCGCCGCGCGATCAAGCTGGCGCCGGCGGGCTACTACCTCGAGATCGAGCTCACCAACCGCATCATCGACATCTACCGCAAGAAGCAGGCGCTCCCTGCCCTCCTCGCGCAGTACGAGAAGGAGTGGCCGGAGGGTTCGCGCCGCCACTTCGAGTGGTCGATGCTCGGCAAGCTGTTCGAAGAGACCGGTGCGCAGGACAAGGCGATCAACGCCCTCAAGAAGGCGGTCGCGAAGTCGCCGCAGGAGCTCGAGACGCAGCGCCGTCTGATCACGCTGCTCGAGAACTCGGGCCGCGACGACGAGGCGCTCGCGCAGTACGAGGCCGTGGTTCGCGCGGCCCCGGGCGACGCCCGGTTCCAGCTCGAGCTCGCGGATCGCTACGCGCGGCGCGGCAAGGACAAGCAGGCGACCGAGGTGCTCTCGCGCCTCCAGCAGCGGTTCCCGAGCGACGCCGGCGTGATCGCCGCGATCGCCGACCTCTATCAACGCTGGGGCAAAGAGGATCTCGCGATCGCGCAGTTCGAGAAGCTCGCGAAGCTCGAGCCCGATGACCTCGGCCACATCGTCGCACTCGGCGAGCAGTACTGGCAGAAGGGGACCCCCGACCAGAAGAAGCGCGCCCAGCAGGTGTGGCAGCGCCTCGCGTCGCTCAACAAGGCCTCCGCCTACGCCAAGCTCGGCGAGGTCCAGAACGAGCACCAGAACCCGACCGAAGCCCTCGCGAACTACGCGAAGGCGATCAAGCTGGACGACAAGAATCCCGAGTTCTATCGAGGTCGCGCGCAGGTCTACGAGGGCCAGAAGCTGTTCGGCGAGGCGCTCGCGGATCTCGACAAGGTGCTGCTGCTGCTCGACCCGAAGGCGAGCAACAAGAGCGTGCGCCGCGAGGTCCGCCGCAAGTACGTCTCGATCGTCACGCGGTTCTCCGCGCGCGAGCAGCAGTTCAAGAAGAAGTGGATCGACGGCTGGAAGGACGGCGCCGGCGCCGACCCGGCCACCACCGAGTTCGGCTACTTGCTCGTCGAGTACTACGGCAAGACGGGCAAGCAGGAAAAAGGTCAGCCCGAAAAGGTCCTCGAGCAGCTCCACAAGCGCGTGCCCGAGGATCAGGAGCTGGTGCTCGACCTGATCAAGATCTACCGGTTCACGCGCAAGTTCGAGCCGGCCATCGTGCTCGCCCAGGAGATCGCCGCGAAGGCGCAGAGCCGTCAGGCGGAGATGTTCCACCTGATCGCCGACATCAAGATGGATCAGCGCCTCGACAAGGAATCTCGCGAGTGGCGCGAGAAGGCGATCGCGCTGTCGCCGAACAACCCGAGCGGCTACGAGAAGCTCGCCGAGGGCTACGTGGCGATGCAGCAGTTCGAGGAGGCGATCGCCACCTACGAGAAGGTGCTGCAGCGGAACCCGCACAACCCGAAGGCGCAGTTCGCGCTGTCGCAGCTCTACATCCAGAACGGCACGCCGCTCAAGGCGACCAGCCTGCTCCGCGACGTGCTGCGCAGCTCGTCGAGCGAGGAAGAGATCGGCCGTGCGGCGCGCGAAGCGATCGCGCTCGAGGAGATGACCGATTCCCTCGGCGAGCTCGAGAAGGTGCTGTCGCCGCTGGCGTTCATGATGGCGCACAAGCCGGTGTACCGGCGCGTGCTCGTCGATCTCTACCTGCGCTACGTGCCCCGCCTCGTCGAGCGCGAGAAGCACGGCACCGACGAGGTCAAGAAGGCCGCGCGCGCCGAGCTGCTCCGCGTCGGCGGGCACGGCCTGCAGCCGTTGCTCGAGGCGCTGCGCGACGAGAAAGAAGCGACGCAACAGCGCGTCGCGGTGGCCGTGCTCGGTCACCTCGGCAACAAGGGCGCGGCTGCACCGCTCGTCCACATGGCGCGGCTCGAGCCGCAGCGCGATGCGCGCTACATCGGTTCGCTCGCCGAAGCGCTCGAGCGCGAGGTTCGCGTCGATGCGTTGATCGCAGCCGGCCGGCTCGGCGACGCACGCGTGCTGTCGGACGTGCTCCCGCTGATGGAGCACCCCGAGCTCGCGATGCGCGAAGCCGCGACGTTCACGCTCGGTCGCTCCGGGGACAAGCGCGCGCTCCCGCCGTTGATCAAGGCGCTCGGCGATCGCCGGCCGTCGGTCCAGACGCTCGCGTGCCTCGGGCTCGCGCAGATCGACGACGCGCGCGTGGTGCCCGCGGCGATCGGGATGCTCGCCGATCCGCGCAAGGACGACGTCACGCGCGCCGCCTGTGCCTACGCCGTCGGCGTGCGTCGCTCGGCCACGGCCACACCGGCGCTGCTCGCGGCGCTGATCGACAACCGCGGGGAGGCCCAGCGGATGGCGGCCTGGGCACTCGGCCAGATCGGTGATCCCAAATCGCTCGGACCGCTGGTGCGCGCGTACTACGCTCGCGCGAGTCGGTCGTCCGAGGAGCTGGTCTGGGCGATCGGCCGCGTCTCGAACACGGGGCTCCCTCCCATCGGCAGTGGCGAGCTCGGCGAGTATCCGGTCAAGTCCAGCAAGTACGACGCGGCCACCGCACTCGGCGACTTGCCCGGCACCCTCCCGCGACCCACCACCCCCGGCAAGCTGGTCGCGGAGCATGCCGACGACATCGCGAAGGGGCTGCTCGATGCGCTCGGCGAACATCGCGACGTCGTCGTCTCCGTCCTCGCGGATCTCGACAGCGCGCCGACGCGGCTGTCGCTCGGTGCGCTGACGCCATCGACCCAGGACGCGAAGACGCTCGCGGCACTCGCGAAGATCGCCGCGGCGATCTCCCCGGCGATCCAGACCCAGCTCGGCAGCGATGATCCGAAAGTCCGCGCCCTGGCTGTCTCGGTGATCGCGAAGCTCGACGACGGCAAGGGCACCGCGATCGCCGCGATCACCAAGGCCCTGGGCGACCCGGCCGACCAGGTTCGCGCCTCGGCCATGGCCTCGATCGCCGTGCTCGCGGCACACGGTAACCCGCCGGCGGATCTAATCAAGGCGCTGACCAAGACCCTGGGCAGTGGTGCGTGGCCGGACCGCCGCGTCGCCGCCCTCGCGCTGGGTCGGCTCGGCGACAAGGGCGACCCGGCCGCGCTGGTCAAGGCCGCGGGCGACACGTCCAGCTTCGTCCGCGAGGCCGTCGCCGGCGCGCTCGGCGGGCTCCCTGTGGCGACCGGCCTGGACTCCCTGCTCAAGTTGTCCTACGACGAGGTCGCCCAGGTCCGTGCAGCGGCTGCGGAGGGTCTCGGGAAGGTCAAAGACGAGCGGGCGACCAAGCGCCGCGGGGAGCTAACCCGCGATCCCGACTCGATCGTCCGGGCCGCGGCGGCCAGCTGACCGCTGAACGTTCTGAAAAACATTGGGTTCTACAGGGTCCGTTCTTTGACGCCCTGTTTCCGCGCGGGGTAGACTTTCGGCTCGATGGACGTCGGCCTGGTGTGCGACGCATGTAGTGCGTTGACCCCGATCGGGGTGCCGCAGTGCAAGCGATGCGGAGCGGCCGTAGCGCTTGACCCGCGCGCCAAGAGCGGGAGTCGTCCGCCGCCAACCGTGCAAGCGCAACCGGAAGCGGAAGGCTCGCCGTGCGCGAAGTGCAACACGTTCGTCTCGGGCGGCACGCGGTTCTGCCCGAACTGCGGCGCGCGCGTCGTCGTCAAGAATCAGTTCGACGTCGAGACCCGCGTCGGTCCACGCGCCGGCGGGACGTCGCCGCAGCCCGCGAAGGGGAATCGCAGCACGCTGTTCATGGGCGGTGCGCTGCAGTCGGCGCGCGCGAAGCTGACGCTGATCCGCGGCGACGGTGAAGATGGCGTGTCGTTCACGCTCGCCGGCACCGAGCACCCGGCCGGTCGCGGCGAGTGCCCGATCTCGTTCCCCGACGATCCGTTCCTGTCGCCGACCCACGCGAACTTCATCTACACCGACAAGCAGCTGATCGTCCGCGACGAAAACTCGCTCAATGGAATCTACGTCCGGATCTCGGGCACGGTCGAATTCGCCGCCGGCGGCACCGTGCTCGTCGGCGAACAGGTGTTGCAGGTCGCCTCGGCCGCGCTGCCCGAGGACGTCCCCGATGCCGAGGGCACGTACTACTCGACGAGCATCCAGCGCCCGGCGACGTTCGAGATCCGCCAGCAGCTACGCGGTGGTGCGATCGGCTGGGTGTTCCGCCAACCCGGAGAGGTCGTCACGCTCGGTCGCGAGGGCAACGACATCAACTTCCCCGACGATCCGTTCATCTCCGGTCATCACGCCGAGGTAAGGGTCGCTGATGGCGTGGTATCGGTTACCGATCTAGGGTCCCGCAACGGCACATTCGTTCGCATCGACGGCGAACGCGTGCTCCGCCACGGGGACTACGTGTTCTTGGGTCAGCAGCTGCTTCGCGTCGAAATCGTCTGAGCTCCCACCAGGGAGCGGAGTGTCACCACATGACTGTCTGCAATCGTTGCGGCAAAGAAAACCAGGACCACTACAAGTTCTGCCTCGGGTGCGGAGCAGAGCTGACGGCCGCGCCGAAGCCGGCGGGCGGTGGTGACATGGGAATGATGAAGACGATGATGGCGGATCCCGCGCCCGGGTTCGGTCCCGGTCCCGGCCCCATGGGTCCGCCTCCTGGCATGCCGCCCGGGATGCCGCCCGGCATGCCGCCCGGCATGCCGATGGGTGGGCCGATGGGTGGTCGTGGTCCGTCGGGTCAGCAACCGGCCGCGCCGCGCGGTGGTTCGGGCGTGCTCGGCATGCCGCCCGGAGGTCCGATGGGTCCGCCTCCGATGGGTCCGCCGATGGGTGCTCCGCCGCCGCTGCAGCCCCCTCCGATGGGACCGCCGCCCGGCGTTCCTGGCTTCTCCGGTCCTGGCTTCGCGCCGCCGCCTTCGGGCCCCGCCGCGGGTGGAGGGATGCGTCGCTGCCCGTCGTGCGGCAGCGATGTTCCGCCGTCGTTCCGGTTCTGCGGGACGTGCGGCTTCCGCATGGACGAGGCCTCGGCCCCGATCCAGATGCCAGGTCCCCCGCCCGGTCCGCCACAGCCGCAGATGGGTGGCATGGCTCCGCAGCCCGCGCGCCAGCGCCTGTCGATGACGCTGATCCGTCCCGATGGTAGCGAAGGCGGCACCCACGACCTTCGGCCCGGCGAGAACAAGCTCGGCCGCAGCTTCGGTCCCGTGTTCGAGAACGACGGCTACCTGTCGCCGACCCACGCGATGCTCGACATCCGCGGCACCCAGGGGATGGTGCGCGACCTCGACAGCCTCAACGGCGTGTTCGTCAAGATGACGGGTGAAGAGGAGCTGACCTCCGGCCAGATCCTGCGCATCGGTCAGGAGCTGCTGCGCTTCGAGCTGATCGCCGCACCCGAGCCCACGCCCGACGGCACCGAGTTGATGGGCAGCCCGAACCCGGGTTACTGGGGCAAGCTGACGGTGATCATCGGTCGCGACATCACCGGTGCGGCGTTCCCGCTACTCGGCGAGAGCTGCACGCTCGGTCGTGAGCGGGGCGAGATCAACTTCCCCGACGACGGCTACGTCTCCGGTCTGCACGCGCGCGTGATCCTCCGCGACGGTCGCGTGTTCCTCGCGGATCTCGGCAGCAGCAACGGCACGTTCATCAAGGTCAACGGCGAGCGCGCCGTCGGTCACGAGTCGTTCGTGCTGCTCGGTCAGCAGTTGTTCCGCCTCAACTTCATCTGAGCTGAGAGCTCCGGAACGCGAGACGCCGCGAGTGCGCTTCGCGGCGTTTTCCGTTTCGGACGCGCGTGCGTTCTGCGTTGCGGTAGCGCCGTGCCCGAACTCCGACGTGCGCAACGCCCTCGAGCTGCGCTCAGGCAACTGCGCTCCAGGGCACTGGCTTCAACATCACCTGGTCAGAGGGTCGCCACATCGCCAAACGAAACCCGCCAAGGATCGCCAAACGATCTTTCAACCAGACGTCCGACGTTCAACATTCGCTCGCCGAGAACGCCCCAGCTCGTCCGGCGCCGAGACGCCGGACGAGACCGCCCGCCTTCTGTCGACGCTCTCAACGTCGACAGAACTGGGTCTATACGGCCGGTCGCCGCGGCGCGGACCTCGCTGCCGTTTGCACTACGCGATCACGCACCGTCGGAATTCCCAGCGGTCGTCGTCCTCCATTTGCTTTCGGAATCCAGTGCCGCCGCACCGCCTGCGGTCGGTACTTTTCCTGCGCGGAGCGTCTTCGAGAGATCGTTCAAGCTTGATTGATCGATCCTCTGGCGAGCCTTGGCGGGCCTCACTTGGCGATTTGGCGACCCTCTGAACCAGTGGTGCCCGTGCGCAATGATCGTGCGCAACACCCAGCACAGCTCGTGCGCAATGCCCGAGTCCGGAACGCGAAACGCCGCGAGTGCTCCTCGCGGCGTTTTTTCGTTTCGAGTCGAGAACGACTACTTCTTCTTTTTACCGGACGTATCGAGATCCTCGACGGACGCCGGCGCATCGTCCTTGTCGACGAACTTGAACGCCTTCTTGATCGTCAGCTGGCCACCCGGATCGAAGATGATGAGCACGTCGACGACCTCGTCGGGCTTGCCACCCGGCGCCTGCACGATCAGCTCGGAGTCGCTCTGGAAGCGGACGATCGAGCCCTGCCGCGAACCGAAGTACACCTTCGCGTTGCGCGGGCCATCCTTGATGAATCGGTTGCCCTTGATGACGACGTACGTACCGCCGTCGGTGTCACCCTTGTCCGGAGACAGGTTGGTGACCTTGAGCTTGGGGTCGTCGTCGCCGCACGCAGGGGCACCTCCAAGGAGGAGCCCCAACAGCAGCAGCGGCCTGACGGCCTGGAGAGTCATGGCCGAAACCTACAATGGAACCGGTAGGAAACGCCAATCCCCCTACATCAAGTCTCGACGGGCGAGCGCACGGCGCATCTTGGCCAGAGCCTGCTCCTGGAGCTGGCGGATCCGCTCGCGGGACAGGTTGTACTTGTCACCGATCTCCTTGAGCGTCAGCTCCTGCTCGGTCCCGAGCCCGAACCGTTGGCGGAGGATGTCGGCCTCGATCGGGCGTAGCTCGGTCAGCAAGTCGCGGACCTCGGTGGTCAGCGCCTCCCACTCGAGCTCCCCGGTCGGCGAGACATCCTCGCGATCCGGATCCTCGAGGATCTCGCCGAGCACCCTGCCCTCGTCGTCGCCGACGGGCTTGTCGATCGAGATCGATTGCTCGAGCAGCCAGCTCCGCATCTTCTCGATCTTGTCGACCGGCATCTGCGTCGCTTCGGCGAGCTCCTCGCTCGTCGGCTGGCGGCCGAGCTTTCCAGTCAGCTGGCGGCGCGCCTTGGTCAGGCGGTGCTGCGCATCGATCATGTGCACGGGCAACCGGACCTCGCGGCCCTTGTCGGCGAGCGCGCGACTGATCGCATGGCGGATCCACCAGCTCGCGTAGGTCGAGAACCGGAAGCCACGGCGGTAGTCGTAACGCTCGACGGCCTTGAGCAGGCCGAGGTTGCCTTCCTGGATCAGGTCGGCGAGTGCCATCCGGCCGTGGTTGAAGCGGCGGGCGATCGAGACGACGAGGCGCAGGTTCGCGCGCACGAAGTCGTTGCGCGCCTCGGCGGCAGCGCGGTTCGCGGCGTAGACCCGGCGGAGCCACTCGGCACGCGCACGTTCACGACCGAGGGAGCCGAGCTCGGCACCGCGGACGCCGATCCCGACCGAGATCCGATCGACAGTGATCAGTGCGGCGTCGATGAACACGTGATCGACATCGTCGGTGCGTAGCTTCTTCGCCGCCCGCGTGACCAGCTTCGTCCACGTCTTCGCATCGGGCTTGTCGATCGACTCTCCGCGCTGCTTCGCAGCGCTGCGCGCCTCGGCAGGGAGGCTTGCGACCGCGCTGCGCAACGCCTTGACCTCGGGGGGAAGCGCCTCGATCACGAGCTCGATGGCCTCGACGAGGTGCGAGATCGCGGGGCCGTGCGCCAGCACCGTCTCCCACAGCATGATCTCGAGCGCCTCGATCTCGCGAGCGCTGGTGAACTCTTCCTCGGGCCGCAGCACGTCGAGTGCGGCCATGTCGCGGAAGTACATCGACAGGTACGTGCCGTTATCGGGCCGGGCCTTCTTCGCTGCCTTCTCGGCGGCGAGCTCGGCCGCTTCGGTGCCTTCGGCGTCGGCGTCACCGGCGAGCGCCTCGGCGTCGAGCTCCGGCTCGCCGTCCTCGTGGTTCGCCCGTTTGGCGGCCTTCGCAGAAACTCGTGCCGCGCGTCCTTTGCGATCAGGAGACCCGCTGGGTTGCGCGGTCTTGACCTTCGCGACACGACCACGACCAAAGCCCGCGAACTTCGTGACGATGGCTGCCATCTCGTTGCCCTCTTCCGTGCGCGATAGGCGCGCTCTGACTAAGACGCGCGACGACCCCAAATGTTTTGGTTGCGTCGCACGAGAAAAGACTCCCGAGCGCGTCGAGTTATTCCATCGTTACCAAGGCCTTACACGTGTCGCGATGTCGCAACACGTTGTGGGCACGCTGCCGATCTGGCAACGCGCCGGGCGCTAGCTCGACGGGGCCGTCTCTTTGCGCTCGGCTAGGACAATGATGTGTCTGGATTGGTTGCCGAAAAATCGGCCCTTGGTGTGGTAGGCGCCAGACACCTCCAACACCCTGAAGCCCGCCGCGTGCATCAGCTTGCCCACTTCATGCAGGGAGTAGGCCCGCACGGAGATCTCTTGCTCGAGCTGGCGTCCGTCGTCGAATACCACCGAGCGGTTCACCTGGATCCGGGAGCTGAAGTAGTTGAGCTCGATCTCCTCGAGCACCACGCAGCCGTCGCCTTCCCACCACACGCGCGTCGGGAGATCCGCGATCACGTAGTCGCGGTTGAGGATCTCGATCAACACGCGACCACCTGGCTTGAGCGCACGCGCGATGTTCGCGACCGTCTTCTTGTTGGTCTCGTCGTCGAAGTACCCGAACGTCGAGAACAGGCAGTACGCGGCATCGAACTGACCGTCGAAGTCGAGCTCGCGCATGTCGCCGCGAATGAAGTTGATCGACAGGCCGCGGCGATGCGCTTCCTCGCCACCACGCACGAGCAGTGGCGTCGACAGATCGAGCCCGACGACGTGGTAGCCGCGCGCCGCGAGCTCCATCGCGTGACGGCCGTAGCCGCAGCCGACGTCGAGCACCTGCGCACCCGGCGACAGGCCCATCGCGTCGATCACGAACTCGGCCTCGGACTGGGTCGCCTGCGGCGTCAGGAACGGCAGCGTGCGCAGGTAATCCTCGTCGAACAGGTCGACGAACCACGGCTTGCCGCGCGGCGGCGGCTTGGTGTCCGACGTCTGGGTTCGCGCGGTCGCCGGCTTCGCTTCTCTTTCCTGCTTCTTCACCGCCGGGGCGGGCGGGGGCGTGGGCGGGACCTTGGGCGTGGGCGGTGGATGCGCGTGCGCATCTTTCGGAACCGGCGGTGGCGGTGGCGGATGGTGCTCGGCCTTCGGCGGCGGCGGCGGTGCTTTGGCGTCGAGCTTGTCGTTGCTCGGAGGGCTGGCGAGTAGTGGCGGCGGCTGTGACGGCGCGTGAGTGCGCTTCGACTCGGTCTGCGCGAGCGACGCGCCCGGGATCGCGTTGGCCTGCACGAGGTGTGGGCCCGACTTGATCTCGTCCTCGGCGACGTCGACCTCGATCTCGCCACTCGCCTCGGCCCCACGCTCGAGCTCGTTGAGATCGATCTCGGGGACCGACATCGGTTCCTGCAACGGCCGGGTCGTAAGAGGCACCGACTCCTGCTCGCCGAACATGTCGTTCGCCGCGGAGTTGTCGTCGAGGATCGAGGGGGACGCGGGCGGAAGCGGCGTCTCGACTTCGATATCGAGCGCGGTCAGCGGCAGCGTGGCGTTCGAGACAGGCTTGTGCGCCGGCTGACCGATGATCGGGGCGAGGGGCGTCATCGACGACGGTGGCGGCGTGGGTGCCGACGAGGCGGGTGCCGTGGCCGCGCGGACAGCCTCGCGCACTTCCTCGAGATCCTCTTCGCTGAGTGCGACCGTCTGGAGGCGTTCCTTGCGCTCGCGCTTCGGCGTGCCCGGAAGCGCCATCGGGGACACCGGCGATGACGCCTCGAACGGGATCACCGTCGGAATCGACGTGGGTGCCTCGGCGTCGAGCGTGGGGCCCTCGAGACCCTGGACGTCGATGTCGACGTCGACTGGCTTCTCGGTCTCGACCCGATCGAGCGTGCGATCGAGCGTGCGATCGAACGTGCGCTCGAGCGTCTGGTGGAGCATCGGGTCGGTCGTGGTCATCGGGTCGTTCAACCCGAGTGCGGCGAGATCGACCGCGGCCATCTCGCGCGTCTTGGTCTCGAAGTCGACACTCTCGACGGCCGAGCTCGGCGGATCGATGAACGTCCGCATCGCCTCCGGCGAGACCGGCTCGGCGAAGTTCGGCTGGCTGTGACTGTCCGAACCGGGATCCATCGAGACCCGTGGGATGGGCTCGCTCGCCTCGCTCGAGAAGCTGTACGCGATCGACATCGCGAGCGATGGATCCTCGGGGACCGGCGGCACGACCGGCGGCGTGGTGGTGTGGCGAGGTACGTTGTCCGACGGGACCCGCAGTCCACCACCGCGACGCCGGCGACGCCGGCGCTCGGCCGTGGTCATCCCGACTTCCATGTCGGCTTGAGAGTCGTCGTCGCGCTTGCTCACGCGACACCTCCGATCGACTCGCCGAACATCACCGGCTGGCCCTCGCTGAGGGTCAGCGCGGCAGCGCCTCGGCGGAACACCAGGATCACCGTCGAGCCGAGCCGGAACGCGCCGAGCTCGTCGCCCCGCTTGACCGCGAGATCCAGATCCAGACGATGCCGCGCGCCGGCGCCGCGGAGGGACGCGCTCGACAGCTCTTCCCCACCCTGCCCGTGCAGCACGATGTTGCCGACGCCGGCGGCGCCGACCATGACGAGTGCGACCGCCCCGAGCTCCGCACAAGTCAGCTCGATCACGACCCGCTCGTTGCGCGAGAACACGCCATCGCGACGCGCGACGACCCGCGGATTGACGGGCCACAGCGCACCGGGCACGTAGCCATACGCCCGGACGGTACCCGCACACGGCGCGTGGACGCGATGATAGTCGCGCGGCGACAGATAGATCGTGGCGTAGGTGCCGCCATCGAAGGTCTCGGCCAGTGGCTCCGAATCGAGCAGCTCGGCGAGCGCGTAGTTGCGGCCCTTGGCCTGGACGAGCGTGCCGTGGTCGATCGTTCCATTCGCTGCAACGACGCCGTCGCACGGCGAGATGATCGCCTGACGACCCGGATCGATCGAGCGAGCGCCGTTACGCAATCGCCGAGCGAAGAAATCCCCAAACGACGGATACGCATCGAGCGCGAGCTCCGCCTCGTCGAGGTTCGCGCCGACGGCGCGTGCAAACGCGCGATACGCCAGCGGGCGCAGCAACGGCGGCACGGTTTGGGTGGCGGTCCAACCGATCAATGCCGAGTAGGCTGCGCCTACCGTTGACCGGTTGCGATCGGCTGGCTTGTCTGCGTCCACGCTAGGTCGGCGTTCCCCCGAGTATCGTGGTTGTCCACGACGCCCGAATCACACGATTCTGCCAGGGGGCGCGCCGAGTTACAAGCGGACGGCCGGACCGCTGCGGGGGCGTAGATGTAGGCGTTCCGCGCTCGGCGCTGGCAGGCCCCTAGATGGCGTCCTCGCCGGTCTCCCCGGTGCGGATGCGGATCACCTCGTCCACCGGTGTGATGAAGATCTTGCCGTCGCCGATCTTGCCGGTCCGCGCGGCCTCGGTGATCACGGTGACCACCTGCTGCACGCTGTCGTTTGGCACGATGATCTCGACCTTCACT
Organism: Deltaproteobacteria bacterium; assembly: GCA_031385555.1. Classification (GTDB taxonomy): domain Bacteria; phylum Myxococcota_A; class Polyangia; order Haliangiales; family Haliangiaceae; genus JABFXX01. Next base: position 50,414 of record JANNBP010000446.1, read on the forward strand.
TTCGGGACGAAGTCGACGACGTAGGCCGAGCCCCGGTAGACCTCCTTCTTACCGCCGGTGCGCCCGAACCCCTTCACCTCGGTGACCGTCATGCCGTGCACTCCGATCTCGGCCAGGCGTTCCTTCACCTCGTCGAGCTTGAAGGGCTTGATGATCGCCTCGACCTTCTTCATGCCAGATCGTTAGCGCGGGTCATGTTTCCAGCGCGTTTCGCGACCGGGAATTCTTCCGGGCGTCACTCGCGGGGAATCTTCGACACGAACACGTCGATGCGACGCATGCGCTCGGCCTGCGGATGCTCGAGCTGGAGGAACACCATCAGGTCGTTGAAGTCGGCGTCGAGCCGGCCACCGTTCTTGTCCTTGTAGGCGGTGTACATCCGCTTCGCGGCGAGGAACTTGTTGGTGACCTGATCTGGGGTGACGAGCGACTTGTCCGGCGCGGCACTGCCCGAACCGACCTTCACCTCGACGGGATTCTGCTTGGGACGATCGCGCGGCTTGTCGCGCGGCTTCTGGACCGGCTTGTCGATCGGCTTGTCGGGTGGATCGACCACGATGGGCTTGTCGGGCTTGGTCACTTTCGGCTGCGTGTCGATAGGGTCGACCGTGATCGCATCCTGCTTCTTCACCGGCGGCGGGTTGTCCGCGACCTTGGGCGGATCGGAGGCGCCGCCCTGCAGCAGGATCACGACGATCACGATGGTCGCGAGCAGCAGTCCGGCGAGGAGGAGGTAGAGCTTGGTGCGATCGCGCGACGCTGGCAGCTCGGTCAGGGACATCACCGTCTTCTCGGCGGTGCCCGTCCCGTCGGCGAGCGACGACAGGGCAGCGAGATCATCGGCGGACATCGACGAGGTGGGTGGCGCTGCGGTATCGAGGATCGCGGGCTGCGGACCGGAGGCGCGTTGCGACGGCTGGGACCCCGAGGAGCGCTGCGCCGGATGCGAGCCGGATGCACGCGGCGGCGGCACCGCGGTCTGCTGCTTGCTGCGGCGCCCCTCGCCGAGCGGCAACGCCTGTCCCGTGGCGACCGCGAACGACACCGTCGAGATCGTCTGGGTGTGGAAGTCCTGCTGGAAGTCCGAGAGGTGGACGTTCGCGATGCGGTCGTGCAGCTCCTTCTGCGCCGTCATCTCCTCGTTGAACAGGTCGCGCATGTACGAGCCGAGCTGGTCGGTCGAGATCGTCGGGTTGACCTGGACGAGCGCCTGCTGGATCGCGTCGCGCAGCTCGGCGGCGCTCTGGTAGCGATCCTCGACCTTCGGACGGAGCCCGGTAGCGACCAGATCGTCGTACGGCTCGAGCAGAGGATCGATCTCCGACGGCAGCGTGTGCTCGCCGCGCGCGACCTTCTTCGCGAGGGCCCGATAGTCGGGCTCCGGGCCGGCTTCGTAGAGACGCTGGCCGGTGAGGACCTCGTAGAGCACGACGCTGGCGGCGTAGATATCGGTGCGGTGATCGACGATGCCGCCGCGGATCAACTGCTCCGGCGCCATGTAGCCGAACTTGCCGAAGCCCATCTTCGGGTCGGTGGCGGTGCCCCGCAGCGCCGACTTCGCGATGCCGAAATCGATCACCTTGGTCTCGCCCTCGAACGACACCAGCACGTTCGGCGGCGAGATATCGCAGTGGACGAGGTTGAGCGACGAGCCGTCCTGCGACGTCCGCCGGTGCGCGTAGGCGAGGCCGTTCGCGAGCTCGCGGCCGATGAACAGCGCGAGATCGACGGGCAGCCGCTGCTTGCGGTGACCGAGCAGTGACAGCGTGCGGCGGAGGTCCCGACCCTCGACGTACTCGAGCGCGAGGAAGTACTCGTCGCCGACGCGACCGACCTCGAACACCTGCGCCACGTTGACGTGTTGCAGCTTGATCGCCACCTGCGCTTCATCCACGAAACGGGAGATGAACGATTCGTCGGCGGCGAGGTGCGGGAGGACCTTCTTGATGACCGCGAGCTTCTCGAACCCTGCGAGGCCGTGCTTCGCGAGGAAGATCTCGCCCATGCCGCCGCGCGACAGGCGGTTGATCAACAGATAGCGGCCGAACACTTGGGGCAGGCTCGGGTCCTGCCGTCCAAATGGACCACTCTGTGACGCCTTATCCAGCCCTGGCTGCAACGTCGCAATCCTACCGTGAGCGGTGATTGGTACAACGATCGTCTTTCACCCCCAAGCGATCTGTTCTACCCCTGATAACCCGTTGTGATCCTGGTGGTTGTATGGGTGGGGGGCACTCTGATAGGGTGCGTCGGGATGCGGGCTCTGCTGCCTTTGACGTGCGCGTCGCTGCTGAGCGCGTGTGGAGGCGCGGGTTCGTTCGACCTCCAGCTGGTCCTGCCACAGGATCTGGCACTGCGACCGAACGGGATGACCACGGTGACAGTGACGTTGACCCGCGGTGACGAGACCCCGGTGTCGACCACGAGCGTGCTCGACGGCAGCTCGTTCTCCGCCGGGGATCTCGGCGTCGCCGACGACGTTCGCATCGAAGTCCAGCTGCGCGATGTGTCGAACCGGTTGGTCGGCGTCGGCGAAGCGGACGAGCTCGTCGATATCCGCGCCGGCGAGAACACGACGGTCGTGATCCCGGTGCGCCGCCCGTTCGTCTACGCGAGCAACGGCACGCAGCTGTTCTCGTTCGATCCCACCCTCGACGCGACCAACGTCGGCTTTCAGGGCCAGCTGACCGGCGTCACCGGTCCGCAGGTCGCCGTCTCCGTCGGTGGCGATCGGCTGGCGATCGTGTCGTCGACGTCGATCACGGTGTTCGCCACCGATACCAACAAGGCCGTCGGCACGCCGATCGCGCTGCAGGGCACCACGCGCGATGCCGCGTACGTGCCGGGCACGAGCAAGGTCGCGGTCGCGAGCGACCAGGGCCTCTCGATCGTCGACATCGACACCGGCAGCGTGCAGTCGACGGCGATCGCCGGCGTCGAGCGCGTCACCGTCGGCCCGACGGCGGATGGCCGGCTGCTCGCGCACGGCTTGATCGATCGCGTCGCCCCCGAGGTCAACCCGCTGCTCGAATGCACCGGCAACTCGAAGCTGGTCTCGATCGACGTCGATGCGCCGCCCGCCAGCGCGACGGCCAACCCACTCGGCGGCGCGGTCTCCGATCTCGCCGCGGCTCCCGAGAACGTCGGCCTGTTCGCGACGCTGCCGTGCGCCGGCAAGGTCGCGCGCGTCACCGGCGACATCGATTCCGGCGCCCCCGCCCTCGAAGACCTGGCCACCCTGCCCCGCGCCTCGGTGCTCGCGGTCGCCGGCGGTCGCGTGATCGCAGCCGGGACACAGGCCTCCAAGCCCACGTGCTCGCCGTCGTGTCAGCCCACGTCGTCGACCGCGTGCAGCGGCGCCCCTCCCAGCTCCAAGGTGAACTTCGTCGACGAGGGCGCGAACCTGATCGTGCTCTCGATCCCGATCGCCGGCGGCATGCCGGTGACGATCGAGTTGCCGGCTCGCCGCGAGACGCTGCTGGATCAAGCTGATCCCGCGAACGCCCACGCCCAGGTGCTCAACGCGTTCGGCACCGTCCCGCTCGATCTGGTAGCGCTGCCGGGCGGCCAGCACGTCGGCCTCGTCACCGCGAGCAACTACTACATCGAGGAGCTCCAGGATCAGGGCTTCACGGTGCTGCCGTGCCTCAACGCCACCACGGCGGATTGGTTGCTGCTCGACCTCGCGAGTGGCACCACGCAGTCGCGCGTCCGCACGTCGTGCGAGCTGATCGTCGGCCAGGCCGATCTGTTCCCCGACTGGAAGTGCGACGTGCCTCCGCCCGGCGAGCAATCCGCGTTCGGCGACTACACCTCGCTGTCGGTCGGCGCGTTGTTCGGGGCGCGATGAGAGCTGGCCTCCTCGTCCTGGTCGCGCTGCTGTCGATCGCGCGCCTCGCTTCCGCCGATCCGGATCCGAAGCGCAAGGTCGCGATCGTCGAGTACCGCGCCGGCTCGTCGGGCCTGCCAGGCATTGCCGCGCGGGTTGCCACCTCGCTCGGCAAGCAGACGTCGCTCGGCGTGATCGGTCCAGAACAGACGCGCGCGCTGTACGGCGACAACCTCGAGCAGGTCCTCGTCAAGTGCGCCGGCGAAGCCGACTGCGTCGCGAAGATCGGGCAAAAAGTCGGGGCGGCCGAGGTGATCCTGGTCGGCGTCTCCGAGCTCGGCGACGTGATCCTGACGATGCAGCGGATCGACGTGACGTCGAAGGCGATCTCCGGCCGCGTCGCCGATTCGATCGCCGCCGGTGCCCAGCCCGCCGAGCCGCAGCTCGATGCCTACCTGACTCGGCTGTTGCCACCCGGCGATTTCTTGCGCTACGGCGTGATCGATGTCGTCGCCAGCGAGGCCGGTGCCTCCGTCACCGTCGGTGGCCAGCATCGCGGCCTGACGCCGATCCAGCCGCTCCGGCTGCGCGCGCCAGCGGCGTACGAGATCAAGGTCGAGAAGCAGGGCTTCGTCCCGTTCACCACGTCGGTGCAGTTGCCGCCCGACAGCGAGCTCAAGGTCCGCGCGCCGCTACAGCGCCCCGGCAAGAACGCCTGGTACACGCGGTGGTACGTGCTCGCCGGCATGGGCATCGTCGTCGCCGGTGCGGCGGGCGGTGCGATCTATCTCGCGACCAACGAAGCCAGCGACCGCGTGACGTTCAACGGCTCGATCCGCTAGCCCGGTTGATCCGGTTGATCCGGTTGATCCGGTTGATCCGGTTGATCCGGTTGATCCGGTTGATCCGGTTGATCCGGTTGATCCGGTTGATCCGGTTGATCCGCTAGCCCGATCCGCGCGGTCATCACCAGCGCGTCTTCCTGATTGTCCTGGTAGTAGCCAAGGCGGATGTTCACGGTCTCGAACCCGGCACGCTGGTACATCGCGATCGCCGGAACATTGCCGCGACGAACTTCGAGCGTGGCGAGCGTCGCGCCGGCGGTTCGACCGATCGCGAGCAGGTGCGCGAGCAACTGCGCGCCGACCCCGGCTCGCCGATGATCGGGGTGCGCGGCGATCGAGTGGATGTGCACTTCACCGGCGACGATCACGAACACCGCGAAGCCGATGACCTGGCGGTCGCGTGCGACGTGGAGATGCGAGTGCTCGCGCGTCAGCTCGGCCTCGAACATCGCGCGGGTCCACGGCCTGGGAAACGAGTGGCGCTCGATGGTCTCGATCGCGTCGAGGTCGGCGGGTGTGGCCGGCTCGATCGTCCAGATCATCGCTTCGGTTCGAGGAGCTTGATCACCTGGCGCCACAGCGGCTCGACGTTCTCGCCGTCCTGCACCGACACCGCGACCGGATCGCGCTTGAGCGACATCTGCTTGCGGGCTTCCATCACGGCGAGCGTGCGCTTGTTCTTCGGCAGTTTGTCGCACTTGGTGAGCGCGACGACGATCGGCCGCTCGCGCTCGGCGAGCCAGGGCACGAAGTCGAGCTCCTCCTCCTGGACGCCGCGGCGGATATCGATCAGCAAGAGCACGCCGGCCAGCGTCGCGCGCTTGTCGAGATAGCTCTCGATCAGCGGGCGCCAGCTGTCCTTCATCGTCGTCGGGACTTCCGCGTAGCCGTAGCCGGGCAGATCGACGAGATGAAACGTGGGCTTCGCCTGCACCTCGAACCAGTTGATCAACCGGGTGCGACCGGGTGTGCGCGAGGTGCGCGCGAGGCCGTCGTGACCGACCATGGCGTTGATCAGCGACGACTTGCCGACGTTGCTGCGTCCGACCACCGCGATCTCGGGAAGCGTAGCGAGTGGCATCTCGTCGGGCTTCGACGCCGAGATCACGAATCGGGTTGGAATGCTCATGGCTTGATCGGATGGACGGGGACCGTCGGGTCGAACACCTTGCCACGAAGCGGACGCTGGTGACACTGCAGACACACGGCCGCGCGGGCTTTGGGCGTGCTGAGATCAGCGAGGCCGAGCGCGCGAGAGACCGGCAGGTCGCGCATCAGATCGTCCTCCGCGTAGCCGGCACCGGCGCCATGGCAGGCCTCGCACCCGATCTCGACGGCGATCGTGGGCCCCGCCGGTGCTTCGCCGGTGCCGTGACATGCGAGGCACTTGGCCTCCGGTTTCCCGGTGAAGCGCCTGGCCGTCGTCGCATGAGCCGTGGTCTTCCACGCCGCCAACTGGGGCGCATGACAGCTGCCGCACGCCGCGCTGCCGACCCAGTCGCGCTTGCCACCCGCTGCGCGTGTCGACGCGCCGAGGACGAAGAGGATCGGCACGAGCCGCCACATCTGGGCACCCTATCACCGACCCGGCTCGACGACGCCCGTGGTACGAGACGACGTGGCGCACGTGATCGGCCTGACCGGCGGCATCGCCTCGGGCAAGAGCACCGTGGCGCGGCTGCTCGCGGAGCGCGGAGCCGCGATCGTCGACGCAGATCTGATCGCGCGACAGGTCGTGGCGCCCGGGCAGCCCGCCCTGGCCGAGCTGATCGCCCGGTTCGGATCCTCGATCCTCGCGGCCGACGGCACGCTCGATCGCAAGCGGCTCGGCGCGATCGCGTTCTCCGATCCGGCCGCCCGCGCGGACCTCAACAAGATCACGCATCCGCGGATCACCGCGGCGAGTGCGTCGGCGATCGCGAGCTGGGCCGATGCAGGTGCCGGCGTGGTGTTCTACGAGGCGGCGCTGCTCGTCGAGAACGGCAGCCATCGCGCCCTGCCCGCGCTGATCGTGGTCAGCGCTTCCCCCGAGGTCCAGCTCGCGCGCGTGCTCAGCCGCGACAAGCTCTCGCGCGAAGATGCCGGGAAGCGGCTCGCCTCGCAGCTGTCGCTCGAGGACAAGCGCAAGGCGGCGACCTGGGTGATCGAGAACGATGCCGACGAAGCCGCGCTCGTGCGCGAGGTCGACCGCGTGGTCGGCGAGCTCGAGGCGCGGTTCGGACCGATCCGCGTGCCGCTTCAAGATCCGACCACACGCAACGCGCGCCTCGGAGAGGTCGCGCTGGTCACCGGGTTTCCCGCCTTCACGGCGAAGCGGATGATCGCGAAGCTGCTCGCGGCCGAGCCCGACACCAAGCTCTACGTGCTCGCGCAAGCGCGGTTCGCCGACGAAGCGGCGGCGTTCCTCGCCGAGCGCGGCGGCAACGCCGAGGTGTTGATCGGCGACGTCTGCGACATGGACCTCGGGTTGTCGAGCGCCGAGTACCGGGCGCTCTCGAAGCAGCTGACCTGGATCCATCACCTCGCCGGGATCTACTTCATGGGCGTCGACGACGAGACCGCACGACGGGTCAATGTCGCCGGCACGCGCACGGTGCTCGATCTCGCGCGCGACTGCGGTCGCCTCGAGCGCCTCGTCCACTGGTCCACCGCGATGGTGTCCGGCGATCGCAAGGGCACCTTCTACGAGGAGGATCTCGAGACCGGCCAGAAGTTTCACAACGCGTACGAGCGCACCAAGTACGAGGCCGAGCGGCTCGTCCGCAACGCGCTCCGCCAGCTCCCGATCACGATCATGCGCCCCGGCATCGTCGTCGGCGACAGCAAGACCGGCGAGATCGGCAGCCTCGACGGGCCGTACTACCTGATGGTGTTGATCGCGACCAACGCGTCGGGGCTCCGGCTCCCGTTGCTCGGCCGCGGTGACCGCCCGCTGCACCTGGTGCCGATCGACTACGTGATCGACGCCGCGTGGCACATCGGCCGGCAGGAGCGCTCGGCCGGCAAGACGTTCCACCTGATCGATCCGCACCCGCTGACGGCGCGTGCGGTGTTCGACGGCGTCGCCGAGCACGCGCACACCGAGAAGCCACGCGGGTCGATCCCCGGTCCGATCGCGCGCGTGGTGCTCAAGACGCCTGGGCTCGCTCGCCTCGGCCGCGGTCCGCTCGCGTTCGTCGACCTCCTGGATCACGCGGTTCACTACGACCAGACCAATACACTCGAGGCGCTTTCGGGCTCGCGCATCGTATGCCCGCCGCTCGCGGACTATCTCGGCACGCTCGTGCGGCACGTGCTCGAGGTGACGAAGCCGGGTGAGCCCGTGGCTCGTCCCTCGAGCGACGACATCCTCGATCCGTTGGCGTAACGCACGACTCACAGTCGTGCCGCGCGTCGGCGCACGCTGGAAGGTCGCAAACACCGGCAACCACGCGCGCGGAGCAGCGCCGCGTAGGCACGCGCGTTGCTCGGATCATCCGCATCATGAAGACTCTCTTACTTCTCGCTCTGTCCTCTGGTCTTTCCTTCACTGCGTTCGGCTGCAGCTCCGACGAGGTCGACAAGACGATCCAGTGCGCAGACATCTGCAGCTCGTACGTCGACTGCGGCGACAACACCGCCGTCACCTTCGAGGACTGCAACCAGAGCTGCGAGGACTTCCCCGGCGGCAACACCGCGCCGGCATTCGAGACCTGCGAGGACTGCCTCGACAACAAGCCGGGCGGCGCGTGCGAAGGCGAGACGCTGAACTGCGAGTCGGAGTGCGCTCCGGTCTACGCCTTCATCGAGACCGGCACGGGCGCGTGATCACGGCTTGACGCCGACCGACTCGAACAGCGGCGCGCTGGTGTAAATCACCCCGGCGCGCACGGTTCGTTCGATCGTGCGCAGCTTCGTGATGTCGGCGATCGGATCGCCGGTGAGGATGGCGAGATCCGCGCGCTTACCGACGGAGATCGACCCGAACTTGGTCTCCATCCGCAGCCCGCGGGCGGCTTCGATCGTGGCCGCACGCAAGGTGTCGGTCGTCGAGATGCCGGCCTTGACGAACAGGCGCAGCTCTTCGTGCAACATCAGGCCACCGATGTGATCGGTGCCTGCCACGAGGTGGACCTTGGCCTTGTGCAGGGTCTTCACCGCGGCGAGCAACTTGGTCCACGCCTTCGCGTAGAGCTCGCGCTTGTCGCCGTCGAGCGGTAGGCCACCGGTGAGGAACCTGCGCTGGACCTGCGCCGGCAGCCGCTCGACGACCGGCTCGAGGCCCGGCGTGATCTTGCCGGGCACGCCGGCGATCAGATCCTGGAACGGGACGAGCGTGGGATCGATGACCGTCTTGTGCTTCTTGAACAGGTCGATCAGCTCGCGCATCGGCTTACCGTCGAGATCGAACGCCGGCATCTTCTCGCCGACCAGCGTGAACCGCGTGGTGTCGCGCGTATCGGTGTCGTGGGTCGCGAAGAAGTTGAGCATCACCTGGTTGATATGCTCGACGCCGTCGTAGCCCGCCTTCACCGCCTCGTTCGCGAGCATATGGATCGGCACGTGACCGATCACGAGCATGTTCTTCGCGTGCGCTTCCTTCGCGAGCAGGGGCACCAGCTCGACCTTCATCGAGTTGTAGATCTTGATGCCCTCGTAGCCGCGCTTCGCGAAGTACTCGACCGCGGCCTTCGCTTCGTCGGGCGTTTCCGCGGTGACCACCGACGACGCCGCCTTCTCGTTGCGACCCTCGATGAAGCCGTAGCGGACGAGCTGCGGGCCAACGGCGGTGCCGGTGTCGAACCGCTGCTTGAGCTCGTCGAGCACGTCGGGGTTGTTCCCGACGTCGCGGATCGTGGTGACGCCCGACGCGATACCGAGCAGGCCGCTGGTCGCGGCGGTGTGCGAGTGCATGTCGATCAGGCCGGGGATCACGCTCTTGCCCCCGAGATCGATCGTCTCGGCACCGGTGGGAAGCGCGAGGCGTCCGGACGATGGCCCGATCGCCTTGATCGTGTCGCCGACGATCACGATCGTCTGGTCCGCCAGCCAGCTGCCCTTGTCGATGTCGAGCACGCGCGCGTGGGTCAGCACGAGCCCGGCAGCAGGCGGCACGTGACGCGCGACCTGCGCGAGCTGCGCATCGGCTGCCTTGGTGATCGCGAGCTGGCGCTCGACGATCTGTTGACTGACCGACTCCCAGCCCTCGCGCACGATCGATTGCCACGACGTACACTCGCCAAACCACACGCCCGCATCGTCGAACCAGGTGTAGATCGGATCGAAGCCGATGCCGCGGATCGCGTAGCCCGTCAGCTTACGTTTCAGGCTGCCGACCGCGACCTCGAGCGTGCCGATCGTCTCGAGCGTCGCTTCACAACCCGGCAACAGCGCGAGCTTGCCGCCGGCCTTCTGGATCGCAGGGACGAGGAGATCGGACGTCGGGCCGTCCGCCATCGGGAGGAAGAATGCCGCGCCGCTGATCGTGCGATCGGCGTGCTCTTCCTCGGACTTCCACGAGGCGTGATCGCCGGAGCGCGCGAACGTCTCGGCGACCTTGGTCCCCATCGTGTGCTTGCCGGTGGCGGTGTACGCGCTGAACGTCCCGTCGGCCGCGAGCCGCCAGGTCGCCTCGACATGCGGACCGCGACCGTTATCGACGACGTGCAACACCGTCGAGATCTCGCCATTCGGCTTCGCCGTCTTCTGGTAGTAGCCGGTCTTCTTGGTGCCCTGCGCGCCGAGCACGGAGTACCGCAGCGAGGTGGACGCCGCCGGGGTGGGAGTGGGAGCCGGCTTCGCCGAGCCAGCCCCGATGGGAACCACCGGCGGCAGCTCTTGCCTCGGCGGCTGCTTCGGCGTGCAGGCGACGAGAGCGCACAAGACGAGTGCCCTTACAGCCATTGCTTGGTCAGCTTTCCATACGCGAGGTAGGTCTGCTCGTCGGGCGTAGATGCGCGGCCGAGGACGGCGTTGCGATGCGGGAACCGGCCGAACCGGGCGATCACGTCGAGGTGTCGCCTGCCGTAGTCGACCGCAGCCTTGAGATCGTCGGGCGCCCCGGCGGCGAGCGCGAGCTCGACCATCAGTGCGACGCCCTGCTTCTGCGCCTCGAGATCCTCGGCGTGCTCGAACGGCAGCAGCGCGAACACCTGCTGGCTGGGTGGCAGCGTCGCCAGCTTCGCGCGATGAGTGCGCGCCCAGGCGAGCGCCTTCGGATCGCACGCGAACGCCTCCGCCTTGTCGCGGTAGACGTTGCGCGAGAACTGATCGACGAGGATCAGCCAGGCGAGTGCGCCCCCCGGCGTCGCGCTCCAGCTGTCGAGCTGGCTCGTCCTCGCCTGCTCGACCAGCGGTCCAAACTTCGACGAGATCTCGGCATCTACTTTGGGACCGCCGTTGAACCACTTGTTCTGCTGCGCCGCCGGATCGCCGCCGAACCAGTAGCTCAGGACCTCGTCGATCTCGCTCACTTCCCGGCCTTGTCGAGCTCCGAGCGGATCCGGAGGCGAAGCGCCTGCAGCTTGATGAAGCCCTGCGAGTCGCGCTGGTCGTAGACCGAGTCCTCCTCGAACGTGACGATGTCGGGGCGGTAGAGTGACCGCGGCGCCTTACGCCCGAGGGTCGTGATCGAGCCCTTGTAGAGACGGAGGCGCGCCGTGCCGGTGATCGTCTGCGCGATGTCGTCGACCATGCGCTGCAGCGTCTCGCGCTCGGGGGCGAACCAGAACCCGTTGTAGACCAGCGCCGCATAGCGCGGCATCAAGTCGTGGCGGAGCCGCAACACCTCGCGATCGAGCGTCAGCGACTCGACGGCGCTGCGCGCCGCGTGGATCACGGTGCCGCCGGGAGTCTCGTAGACGCCGCGCGACTTCATGCCGACGAAGCGGTTCTCGACGAGATCGACGCGGCCGACGCCATGCTCGCCGGCGAGCTGGTTGAGCTTGGTCAGGATCTCGATCGGGCCCATGCGAACACCGTCGACGGCGACCGGATCACCGTGCTCGATCTCGACCTCGAGATCGAGCGGCTTGTCGGGTGCCTCGAGAGGATTCTTGGTCAGCTGGAACATCCCCGGATCGGGCGCGTTCCACGGATCCTCGAGGACGCCGCCCTCGTACGACGTGTGCAACAGGTTCCGATCCACCGAGTACGGCTTCTCCGCCGTCGCCTCGATCGGGATGTTGTGCTGCTTGGTGTATTCGATCAGCTCCTTGCGGCCCTTGAACTCCCACTCGCGCCACGGGGCGATGATCTTGATGCCCGGGCGGAAGTGATACGCGGCGAGCTCGAAGCGCACCTGATCGTTGCCCTTGCCCGTCGAGCCGTGGCTGATCGCATCACAACCTTCGGCATCCGCCGCTTCCATCATGCCGCGACCGATGCAGGGCCGCGCGAGCGAGGTTCCCAGCAGGTACTGCTGCTCGTACAGCGCGCCGGCACGCAGCGCCGGGAACACGTAGTCGCGCACGAACTCGAGGCGGAGGTCGCGGACGACCGCCTTGGTCGCGCCGACGGCGAGCGCCTTCACGCGCGCGCCCTCGAGATCCTCTTTCTGACCGACATCGGCGCAGAAGCAGACGATCTCGCAGTTGTACTTCTGCGCGATCCAACGAACAGCGACGGAGGTATCGAGCCCTCCCGAGTAAGCGAGCAACACCTTGCGGACCATGCCGCTGTTATATGCGAAGCCGCTCGCTCAGCGCAGGATGCCGCGCAGGAACAGCTGACACAGGTAGCGGTACGCCTCGATCCGCGGCATCCCCGAGACGTCGAGCAGCTCGTCCATGGAGAGCTGGCCGTCGATCCGTGACAGCAAGAAGGCGGCGCGCGGACTGATCGGCGCACTCGCGAGCTCGTGGAGTGGCCGCGCGAGCATCGGCTGGCGCTGGAGATCGCCGAGGAAGGCCTGGTACACGTTGAGCATCTGATCGCGATGGCGATGGATCAGCTTCTGCCCGAGCGCGCTGTTCGGATCCTCCGACAGGGCGAGATCGATCGCGGCGACCGACTTGTCGAGCTCGCCACTCTGCGACCACTGGAGCCCCCGCTCGAACAACGTGGTGATCCGGCGGCGCGTCTTATCTTCCTTCGACTCCCCGTCGACCTCGGCACCCTCGTCGATCTCGTCGAGGATCTGTGCGCTGCGTGCATCGATCGGGTCGAACGGCAGGATCAGATCGGCGCGCGTGCCTTCGCCGACGGCGGGCGCTGCGCGACGCTGCGAGGTCTTCTCGTCGTCGGGCAACGTCGCCGTGCCGGTGACGCCGAGGGGACGAATGCCGAGGTCGCGGGTGGGCGCCGACACCATGTTGCCGAACGACAGCTCGCTCGGCCTCAGCTCGCGCGTGGGGCTGGCGCTCGGCGTGGGACCGAGGTCGGACAAGGGGCCGCTCGCGGGGTTGCCGGGCCCGCGCGCCGCGGACTTCGTCGGCTGCGATTCGAAGTCGCGGGTGCGGACGTCGCGCGTCATCGACACCCCCATCGCGATCGGTGGAGCCTCCGTGATCGCGGGGAGGCGCAGCGACTGTGGCAGCTCGGCGGTGCCGGTGCGCGGCTTACCGGTCAAGGGATCGAGCGGCGCTACGCCGATCAGCGGCGTGATGGTTTCGAGCGTCTCGCGCGGCGTCGGGCTCGGTAGCGAGTTGATCAGCTCCGCAGCCTCGGGCGACAGCGTGCGTTCGGAGGTGGGCGGATCGTCGTACGAGAGCGAGATGCTCGCGCTCGCCAGCGCCGGCTCGGGCGGCAGGTTGTCGAGCGTTGGCATGCTCATCGTCGAGAACGGATCCATCGGCGGCTCCGACGGCTGCTTGGTGCGGGTGGGTTTGACGAAGCCGGTGTCGCGCTCGCGCAGGTTCGTCGGCTGGCTGTGAAAGCCCGAGACGGGTCCCGGCGTCTGCTCGGCGCCAAACTCGCTGCGCCCGCTATCGGTCGTCGGCGGGCGACCGCTCTGGTACTCGCGGGTCTCGTCGTCGAAGCTGACGGCCGGAGGCTCGTCGGCCTCGAGCTCCAGCGGCACCGCCGCCTTCAGGCGTGCGCTCTCGTCATCGTCCATGAACCATCCCTCGTCGACCTCGCTCGTCGCGCGCGGCGGCTTGATCGCCGGGGCGCTCAGCCGCTCCCACTCCCCCGGCAAGATCTCGATCTGGTACGGGTCGTCGTCGATCCCGAACGGTGCGTCGGTGTCCGCCGCCGCCGCTTCGCCGGTCAGCAGATCGTAGTTCTGCCGGACGTAGTCGACGTAGCTGCTCGCCTGCGCATTTTCCGGATCTGCGGCCAGCGCCTTCTCCCAGGCGAGCAACGCAGCGTCGAGGTCCCCCTGCCCGTACAGCGTGAGGCCCTCTTCGATCAACTGATCGATCTCGGGCGGAGTCATTATCCACGCGTCTTGCTGACCACGCCGCGGAACATGTTGAGCGTCCTGTTGAGTGCCTCGGTCGCTTCGGTGAGCGTGGTCAGATCCTTCGCCGCGATCGACGTCCGCGTACGATCGACGACTGCGCGGGCCTTCTTCACGGCGTCCTGACCGAAGTCAGAGCCGGCGATGATGTCGGTGACCTGCGGGAACAACGACTCGATCTCCTCGAGTGCCTTCTCCGCCATGTGGCGCGCCTTGTCGAACTCCTGGCCCGAGCGAACCTCGACCATGTAGTCCTTGTTCGCGTCGACCATCTTCTTGATCTCGTCCTCGGTGAGACCCGAGGTGGCGGTGACCGTGATCGACTGCTCGAGACCGGTCTCGAGGTCGCGTGCCTTCACGGACACGATGCCGTCGGCCGAGATGTGGAACATGACCTCGACCTCGACCTCGCCGCGCGGTGCGCGACGCAGGCCGGTGAGCACGAACTCGCCGAGTAGCTCGTTCTCTTCGGCGCGATCCGATTCGCCCTGGAGCACGAGGATCTTCACCGAGGTCTGGTTGTCCTTGACCGTGGTGAACACGTGCTGCTCGGACGTCGGGACCGTGGTGTTCTGCTCGATCAGTTTGTGGAAGTACCCACCGACGATCATGATGCCGAGCGAGTGCGGCGTGACGTCGAGGAGGAGGATGTCGCTCTTCTCGTCGGTGAGCGCCGCGCCCTGGATCGCTGCGCCGAGTGCGACGACCTCGTCCGGGTGGACACCCTTGCACGGCTCGAGGCCGAAGAACTCGGAACAGATCTGCTGCACGCGAGGCATCCGCGTCATGCCGCCGACGAGGATGACGTCCTCGATCTGCGACTTCTGGATCTCGGCTTCCTCGAGCGTGCGCGCGCAGATCTCGACGGTACGCTCGACGAGATCGGACGTCAGCTCCTCGAGCTTGTCGCGCGACAGCATCGTCTGGAGGTGGAGCGCCTCGTTCCGGCCAGTCGAGATGATGAAGGGAAGATTGATCTCGGTCTCTTTGACCGCGGACAGCTCGCACTTCGCCTTCTCGGCGACGTCCTTGAGGCGCTGGAGCGCCATCTTGTCCTTGCGGAGATCGATGCCGTGCTGCTTCTCGAAGCCGAACACCAGCCAGTCGATGATCCGGCGATCGAAGTCCTCACCGCCGAGGAACGTGTCACCGGCGGTCGAGATGACCTCGAACACGCCGTTGCCGATCTCGAGGATCGAGATATCGAACGTGCCGCCGCCGAGGTCGTAGACCGCGACCTTGCGTTCGATGTTGCGGCCGAAACCGTACGCGAGGGCCGCGGCGGTGGGCTCGTTGATGATGCGGATGACGTCGAGGCCGGCGATCCGGCCCGCGTCCTTGGTGGCCTGGCGCTGGCCGTCGTTGAAGTACGCGGGGACGGTGACGACCGCCTTGACCACCTCCTCGCCGAGGTACTCCTCGGAGATCAGCTTCATCTCCTGGAGGATGTACGCGGACACCTCGGGGACGCTGAACACCTGATCGCGCAGCATGATGCGAACGTCGTCGTGCGGACCCTCGACGATCCGGTACGGCATGATCTCGAGCGAGCTGCGCACGGCGGCGGAGCCCCACTTGCGACCGATCAAGCGCTTGGCCGCATACACTGTATTTTCGGCGTTGGTGATCGCTTGTCGCTTCGCGATGTGACCTACCAGCCGCTTCCCGTTTTCAGCGATCGCGACCATCGAGGGCGTGGTCTTGTAGCCGCCGCGATTCGGGATCACGGAAGGGGTTCCATCTTCGACAATCGCCACGCACGAGTTCGTCGTGCCGAGGTCGATTCCGATCACCTTGTCGCTAGCCATGGCGGCGTCATTTTCCCCCGATTCCCGCGGGGTTTGCCAGTCTGGGACCCTCTTATTGCTCCCGCGGTTAGCCAGTCGCTACCCGGCGCTAGTGGGCGAGTAAACGACGGACCTCGGCGAGGTCGTGGCGCAGCTCGGCGGTGAGCGTGTCGTTCTCGCTCTTCATCGCCATCGCCATCACGAGCACTTCCTCGGCATCCGTCAGCTTGCCGACCGCACGAAACGCTGCGGCGAGCAGGCGCGCCGACGACGGATCTTGCGACGACAAGCTGTGCGCCTTCTTCGCATACTCGACGGCGGTCCGCGGCTGACCCGCGGCGAGTGCACAGCTCGCAGCACGCCGGAGGTACCGCAGCTGGGGATCGACGCGCACCGCCGCGGCGAACAGCTTCATCGCGCCCATCGCGTCGCCCTGCACTTCGAACTGACACGCGCGCTCGAACAGCTCGCCTGCATACGCTTGCGGAGTCTGCGGCTGGTCCTTGTTCTGCGGTTGCTGCGCTTGCTGCGCGGCCTTCGCCGACTTCTCGGTCAATCGAGCGTACGCGCGGCTCGAGGCCTCGAAGGCCTGCGACATCCGGGTGACAAACGACCCGAGCTGCTTGCCGTAGTAGCGGTCCGGGTGGATCTCCTTCGACAGCAGGAAGTACGCGCGCTTGATCACCTTCGCATCGGAGGTCGGCACGACGCCGAGCACGGCATAGGGATCGCGCGCGTCCGCGAGCCGGTTGATCGCGAGGATCCTGCGGCGCTCCGTATCGGTCAGCTCGTTCGCTTCGGCCAGCGCGGCCAGCTCGTCGGCGGTCGCCCGCGGCAGCGTGAGCTCGTGGTTGAGCGCATCGCCGGTGGGCGAGGCTCCGCGCGGCCGATCGGGGGTGGAGCGATGCTGCGGAGCTGCGACCGGCGTGGCGGTGCGCGCGACGGTGGGCGAGCTGATTGGTGAGGTGATCGGTGAGGTGATCGGTGAGGTGATCGGTGAGGTGATCGGTGAGGTGATCGGTGAGGTGATCGTCCGCGGCGGCGTGGTGCCCGTGCTGCGCCGCTCGGTGCCCTGCGGCATCGCCGTGGGGGCCGGGGCCGACGTCTCGCCGGGTAACAGCAGCGCGCCGATCGAGCGGAGGCGCTGGACGATCGCGATGCCGCGTTCGACGGAGAGGCCGGTGGCAAGAAGCACCTGGCGGAGCGACTGCGAGCCGTCGATCCGCGACAGGACGAAGTACTCCTCGGGGCCGACCGCCGCTTTGAGCGGATCGAAACCCGGGCTGACCCGCAGCTTCTGCTGCGTCGACCCTATCCCGGCGATCTCGGCCGGCACCGTGCTCACGGGGCCACCCTATCACGCGCTTACGCTTGGTGGCCGCACCGTGGCCACGATCAGGGGCCCGCTCACGTCGCCGTTAGTCGGACAAGACGCGTTCGAGAATCGCCTTGGCGATTGGTAACCGATTGCCCGCCTGAACCCAGGCCAGCGAGCGTGGACCGTCGAGCACGTCACCCGTGATCTCTTCGCCGCGATGCGCGGGCAGGCAGTGCAGCACGATCGAGTCTTGCTCGGACCGAGAAAGCAGGGCCTGGTCGATCCGGTAGCCCGCGAACGCCGCCTTGCGCTTCGCCGCCTCGGCCTCCTGCCCCATCGACGCCCAGACGTCGGTGTTGAGGACATGCGCGCCTTCGGCGGCGACCTCGGGCTTGGTGGTCAGCGTGATCGATCCGCCGGTCTGCTTTTGCTGGGCGCGGGCCGCGTTGACGAGCTGCGCGTCCGGCCCGTACCCATCCGGGCACGCGACCACGAGATCCAGGCCGAACATGCCGGCGGAATCGATCCACGATTGCGCCATGTAGTTGCCGACGCCGAACCACGCGTAGCGCAACCCCTGCAGCTTCTTGAAGTGCTCGCGTACGGTGAACAGATCCGTCGCCACCTGACACGGGTGGTGCTGATCGGTGAGCGCGTTGATGACCGGCACGTTCGACGCCCTCGCATACGCCGCGAGGCGCTCCTGCCCGAAGGTCCGTACGACGATCGCCTGGCAGTATGACGCGAGCACGCGCGCGGTGTCCTCGACCGGTTCGCCCCGGGCGATCTGCGAGCCCTCGGTCTGGATCACGACGGCGTGACCACCGAGCTCGAACACGCCGACCTCGAACGACACGCGCGTGCGGGTCGACGCCTTCTCCATCACGACGGCGACGCTCATGCCCTCGAGCGTGAGGGCGCTGCGCTGCGTCGAGAACGACGCGGCACGGTCGAACAAGGCCGGCCAGTCGGCGAGTGGGAGATCGGCGAGCGTCAGGAAGTCGTTCACTTGCCAGCTCCTTCGGTCAGCACGGTCTCGAGGATCGCGACGGCCTCGTCGAGCTGGGCGCGTTCGACGATGTAGGGCGGCGCGAACCGCACCACCTTGTCCCCGGCGACCGAGAGGAGCAGGCCCTTCTCGCGCGCCTTCGCGACCACCGTGGCCGGCGCGCCGGAGACGGCGATACCGCGAAGCAGGCCGCGTCCGCGGGCGTCGGTCACGTGGCCAGGGAACTGCTCGACGAGCTCGCCGAGCTTCCCGCCGAGGTAGGTGCCCTGCTCGACGACCTTCGCGAGCAGGTGCTCGCTGTCGATGATGTCGAACACCGCGTTGGCGGCAGCGCACGCGAGCGCGTTGCCACCGAACGTCGACGCGTGGGGTACCGCCCCACCCGCCGCGGCGGCGAGGCCGAGCGCGGCCTTGTTGGAGCACGCGACCGCGCCGATCGGGATGCCGCCGCCGAGCCCCTTCGCGAGCGTCATCACGTCGGGCTCGACGTGGTCGGCCTGGTATCCGAACCACGTACCGGTGCGGCCGATGCCGGTCTGGACCTCGTCGAAGATCAGCACGGTGCCGGTCTCGGTGCACAGCTGGCGCACCGCGGCGAGGTAGCCCGGCGGTGCGACCACGATGCCGCCCTCGGCCTGGATCGGCTCGAGGATCACGGCGCAGGCGGTGCGACCTTCGAGCTGCTTCTGCATCGCGTCGAGATCGCCATAGGTGATGAACTCGACGGGGCCAAACAGCGGGCCAAAGCCGTCGCGATACTTCGGCTGACCGGTGACCGACACGGTGCCGATCGTGCGGCCGTGGAAGCTGCCGTGCGTCGACACGATCGTGGTGCGATGTGGCGCCTCGGCGACGACGGCCTGGTAGCGCCGCGCGAGCTTGAGCGCACCTTCGTTGGCTTCGCCGCCGGAGTTGCAGAAGAACACGCGGTCGGCGAACGAACGATCGACGATGTTCTTCGCCGCGAGGATCTGTTGCTCGTTGAAGTAGAGGTTCGAGACGTGGACGAGGCGCCCGAGCTGTTCGCTGACCCGCGAGGTGAACTTCTCGTGCGTGTGGCCGAGGCCGCACACCGCGATGCCGGCGGTCATGTCGAGGTAGCGCGTGCCGGCGACGTCCCAGATCTCGCACCCGCGCGCACGCTCGAGCACGATCGGCTGCTGGCGGTAGTTCTTGACGAAGACTTGGTCCGCGATCGCGAGGAGCTCGGATTGGGTGGGCATCTCGAGGCAGGTGTACCAAATCCACGCGATCAGCGCAGGCAGCTGGTGATCGCAGGGTCGTCGATCACCACCGATGCGTCCCGCCGTGCGATCCGATCGACGAGCTTTTGAACCGCGGAGCAGTCGCCGCTGCGGGCGGCGAGCACGGCTTGCGCGGTCAGTCGCGTGACGATCTTGTCCCCGAGGTAGTCGGTCCCGATAGTGCCGGATGCGGGTGACCGCGAGATCATCGCCATCGACAGCACACCCGTGATGATCGCAGCGATGCCGATGGTCAGGAAGCTGGCGCGGATCGCCTGCCCGACGTCGCATCCAACGCTGCCGATGCCGAGCGTGTCCTCGGGGTCCGGTGGGAAGTCGCAGCTCTCGTGGGCCGGCGCGACCGCAACCAGGTAGACGCCCGCGGCGATCGTCCCGCCGGCGATGCCGTACTTCGCGCGCCGGGACAGGCAGCCGGTGAAAGACCACAACAGCACGACGAGGACGACGGAGCGGCACGGCATGGGACCGACGTCTCCACACACCGTGCCAGGTGCACCGCCGCGAAATCGCCGGCAACCAGTGGTATCCGACCCTCGAGTCCGGACATCCGCGTCGCGGTGCTCGCCGGCACTCCTCGGATCCGTGAGCTTGGCGTGATCCGACCGCCGCGGTCCGTGCCCGTCGGGCATGCTGCGACGCATGCTCGGCAGGCTGGTTCCACTCCTCCTGATCGCCTGCTCGTCGACGTCCACCCCCATGTCGACACCGGCGGAAGCTCCGATCACGCGGCCGCGGATCGTCGCGCATCGCGGGGCCTCGGACGAGGCGCCCGAGAACACGCTGTCGGCGTTTCGCCGCGCGTGGGAGCTCGGCGTCGAGTGCGTCGAGCTCGACGTCCACGTCACCAAGGATGGTCAGGTCGTCGTCATCCACGACGCGACGACCAAGCGGATCGGCGGCCGCGATCGCAAGATCGCCGAGCAGACGCTCGCCGAGCTGCGCGAGCTCGATGTCGGCGATTGGAAGAGCCCGGCGTTTCGCGGCGAGAAGATTCCGACGCTGGCCGACGTGCTGGCGACCATCCCGAAGGGCCGCACGTTGTTCGTCGAGATCAAGAGCGGGCCGGAGACGATTCCGGCGATCGCGGCCGCGATCAAGCAGGCGGATCCACGCCCGCGCGGCGGCAAGATCGCACTACAAGGCTTCGACGCGAAGACGCTGGTCGCGTTCGCCGCGGCGGTACCCGATGCACCGGCGTACTGGACCGTCGATCCGCCCGTCGACGCCACCGACAAGGAGCACCCGATCCCCCTGCCCTACCCGCGCGGCGTGGTGGCGGAGGCGAAGCGCCACGGCTTTCCCGGGCTCGCGTTGTTCTTCGGCTCGGTCACCGACGAGCTGCTCGCGGACGCCGCGGCGGCAGGCCTCGAGATCGACGTCTGGACGATCAACGAAGCGCCCGAGCTCGCGACGTGGACGTCGCGCAAAGGCATCCGATGGATCGAGACCGATCGCCCGGACCTCGTGTCCCCGTAGCTGCTACTTGCCCGGCAGCTGTCCCGGTCCCGTGTGGATCACCTGACGCCGAAACCACGGCCGGGTCCCGCGGCGGCGGATCAGGTAAAGAATCGGCACGAACGAGGCGAGCGCGATCGAGATCAGCCCCAGCGCGATGTGGAGCGAGCCACCTCCACCGATGTCGAGCCCGAAGACACCGCGACGCACGACGATGCCATCGCCGACGTGGACCAGCGCATAGTCGCCACTCGACACCTCGCGATCAAAGCGCAGCGTCGCCGTCTGGACGCTCACGATGTCGGAATAGACGGGATCGCCGTCGTCGTCCCTCCCCTCGATGGTCTCCTTGTGGACGATCGTCGCGCGCTCGTTGCTCGCGAACAGGCGGGACGTGTAACCGAGAAACATCAGGTGACAGATCGCGAGCATGCAGAGCGCCATCACACCGTAGAACCGATGGAAGCGCGCCCGCTTCGCCATGCCCGCACCGAGCGGCTCGGACGACAGCAGCATCCGTCCCCTGTTCGGCACCAGCTGCCACTCGTACTCGGCGTCGCGATAGCCGGTCTCTCCACCGGGTTTCAGGAGCGCACCGCGCTCGAGCCAGCCCTGCGCGTGGAGCGTCTCGCCGGGGATCAGCTCGGCCGAGAGCTTGCGCTTGGTATCCGAGAGCAACACCTTCTGGTCGAGCGCATCGGCGACCTCGACGTTACTCGGCGCGAGCACACGCACGAGCACTCCGTCGTCGAGCTCGAGATAGAACGGCCGGACGATGACCTCGCGCTGGTACTCGGTCCAGCGATAGCTGTACGAGCCCGAGCTCTCGTGCTCGGTCCCCTCCTGCAACACGTTGATCAGGACCGCGACGTCGTGATCGTCCGCATGCGCGACCACCCCCGACAGCAGGATCTCGCCTTCGCGTAGCCCGCCGGCCCGCAGCGCGTGAGAGGGAGACAACATCGCCGCCGCCTTCGCCGCGAGCTTGAACCGGCGGTGCATCCGCCCGAACGTCAGCACGACGAACGCGAGCAAGCCGATCGACGTCCCCCAGACGATCGCCGACGCCAGGGGCAGATCGAAGTGCGAGCTCGCATAGATCGTCGACCAGGTCATACGAGCAGCTGGCGGTAGTAGCCAAGGTCATCGCCGGCGACCCAGATGCCGTGGCTCTTGCAAGCCTCGAAGGTCAGGCCGGACCAGCGACGGATCTCCATCTTGGTGCGGCAACTCGGACAGCTGCGCGGATGCACCTGGTGCTCGACGAGCGTGCCTGCCTCCGCGAGCGACGTGCCGTCGGCGCGCGGGCTCGCAAGGTTTGGCGCCCCCGGACCGCGCAGCGACGCCGGAAGGCGGCGCGGAGAGGTGATCGACGGATCCCACAGCCCGCCGCCGTTGATGCACCGGACGCCGTCGCCGTCCGCCTCGAGCGGGCCCTGCTTGCCGATCAGGTAGCCGACGTGCGCGCTCTGGCGATACCTGCCACTCACGGGAGTTGCGAGAACATCGCGGTTTGATCGCCCTGGTACACGAGGTCTCCATCCTGCTCGAACCGGAGGTCGTAGCGCGCGACGATCGTGCCCTTGATCTTGCGAACGCTGGTGGCTCGACACGTCAGCAGCATCGGCGAGCCGATCTTCCCCATCCGCCGAAACCGCGCTTGATGGATATGCGTGCCGTAGCCGATCCAGCCGTCGGCGTGGCGCAGCTCGAGGAGGAAGTACGCGTGCGCGAACCCGACCATGCCGGTGGCGTGGATCATCAGCGCGCCCGAGACGTGATGGGGATGCCGCGCCGACACCCGCTGCTCGCGGGTCAACGGGAAGTCGCTGCGGGTCGGCATCGATGCGGTGATCGAATTCGCGTCGCGATCGATCGCGACGATGTCGTCGATCAACAGGCCATCCGGTCCATAGGGACAGTCGGCGACGAACTCCGGCGGCAGCGGCACGAACCGGAGCCTACAAGATGTAGCGCGTGAGATCCTCGTCGGCGACGAGCGAGCCCAGCCGCTCGCGGACATAGGCCTGCGTGATCGGAATGGTCTGCACGCCGATGTCGGGGGCGTTGTAGAGCAGATCATCGAGCAACCGCTCGAGCACGGTGTGGAGCCGGCGGGCGCCGATGTCGTTGGTGCGCTTGTTGACGTCGGCGGCGATCTTCGCGAGCTCCTCGATCGCCTCGGGCGTCCACTCGATCGTCACGCCCTCGGTGGCGAGCAGTGCCGCGTACTGGCGGGTCAGCGCGTTCTGCGGCTCGGTCAGGATCCGCACGAAGTCCTCCGCGACCAGCGGCTGCAGCTCGACGCGGATCGGGAAGCGGCCCTGCAGCTCGGGGATCAGATCGCTCGGCTTGCTCATGTGGAACGCGCCGGCGGCGATGAACAAGACGTGGTCGGTCTTGACCGGGCCGTACTTGGTGGTCACCGTCGAGCCCTCGACGATCGGCAGCAGATCGCGCTGGACGCCTTCGCGCGAGACGTCGGCCCCGTGGCGATCGCGCGAGGTGGCGATCTTGTCGATCTCGTCGAGGAACACGATGCCGGCGTTCTCGGCGCGCGACACCGCTTCGCGCGACGCGGCCTCGTGATCGATCAGCTTCTCGACCTCCTGCTCGGTCAGGGCCTTCCACGCCACCGGCACCTTGAGCTTCTGGCGCTTGGTCTTGCCGCGCCCGAGCGCACCGAACATGTCCTTGAGCCCCGACAGCGCGTTCTCGTCGATCCCCGGCTGACCGCCGAGCACCGACATCAGCGGGTTCGAGTCGTCGGCGAGCTCGACCTCGACGTCGCGATCGTCCAGCTTGCCGTCGCGCAGCATGACGCGCAGCTTCTCGCGCGTGGCGTCGTTGCCCGTGGGTGCCTCGTTGGGGCGATCCGTGAACGAACGGCTTGCCGGGCGCGGCAACAGCAGATCGAGCAGACGATCCTCCGCCGCTTCCTTCGCGCGCGCGCGGACCTTCACGGCCTCCTCGTCGCGGACCAGCTTGACGCTGATCTCGACGAGGTCGCGCACGATCGAATCGACGTCGCGGCCGACGTAGCCGACCTCGGTGAACTTGCTCGCCTCGATCTTGAGGAACGGCGCGCGAGCCAGCCGTGCGAGGCGGCGCGCGATCTCGGTCTTCCCGACGCCGGTCGGCCCGATCATGATGATGTTCTTCGGCGAGATCTCGTCGCGCAGGTCGCCCTCGACCTGCTGGCGGCGCCAGCGATTGCGGAGCGCCACGGCGACCGCACGCTTCGCTTCCTTCTGGCCGATCACGTAGCGATCGAGCTCCTCGACGATCTTTCCCGGGGTCAGGTGCTTGTCGCTCATGGCATCAGCTCCTCGATCGTCAACGACGAGTTCGTGTAGATGCAGATCTCGGCGGCGATCGCCATCGCGCTCTCGGCGATCGCACGCGGTGGCAGCTCGGTGTGGCGCACCAGGGCCCGTGCCGCGGACAGCGCGAAGCTGCCACCCGATCCGATCGCGCAGACGCCGTCATCGGGCTCGATGATGTCGCCCGAGCCCGACAGGATGAACGTGGCGTCCGCATCGGCGACGACGAGCATCGCCTCGAGCCGGCGCAGTGCGCGATCGGTGCGCCACTCCTTCGCGAGCTCGACGGCGGCGCGGCGCAGCGGTGCGCGTTGTTCGCGGAGCTTGTCGTCGAGCCGATCGAACAGCGCCATGCCGTCCGCGGCCGAGCCGGCGAACCCGCCGATCGCGCGACCTTCCCCGAGCCGCCGCACCTTCCGCGCGCCACCCTTGACGACCGTGTTCCCGAGCGTGACCTGCCCGTCTCCGGCGACGACGACGCTGTTACCGCGCCGGACCGACAGGATGGTGGTGCCGTGGATCTCGACTTTCACCCGGTGGACTTAGCACGCCGGAGAGCCTCGACGTCGATCCTACCGAACCCCGGCGCTCACCTCGGTTGACCTCGACCGTCCGGCTGCGTCCTCCGGCTGAGCCCCACCCCGATCCCATGATTCGCGTGGTCGATGGATCGAGTCTGGCGAACGCTGGGTCAAGGCAAGCGGGGCTCGAGGGCACCGATCGATTTGTCGAACGCCACCATCCGGGTGTCGACCTCGGTCTTCGCGACCTCCCATTCCGGGCCGGTCGCATCGCGCAGCTTCGCGATGCTCGCCATCACGGCGGCCTCCTGCTTCGTGATGTCGGCGATGGCTTGCGTGGCCTTCTGCTTCTGCGCCCCGGTCGTCCTACCAGTCTTCTCCTTGAGACCGTTGAACCTTCGAGCAGATGCGTCGAAGTCACTCTGGAGCTTGTCGTGGACGACCTTGCGGGTCTTCGCCAGCTCGAGATCCGCCGCCTCCTTCTCGATCAGGGCCTTGGTCTTGGCCTCGCCACGCGCACTTTCGGCCTCTGTCAGCTTGTCCTGCACCTGTTCATTCGCCGTCCTGGGCCGCTCGCCTTCGCTGGACGCGGTGCTCGGTGGCGCCGTTTTTTCGCCCGGCTCGGGCGTGGAGGCGCAGCCGAAGGATGACGTGGTGAAGATCAGTGCAACTAGTGCAGCGCGCATGGAGCTCCTTGACCGTCATCGTGTGACGATCGTTCGTATCGAGTAGGGCGGCGATTCGCGTGAGCGTCCAACCGCCTCCTACGCGGGACGCCTGGTGCACCCGCCGAGCCAGTCCGGCGCGGTCGCGTCGTCCGAGGAATCCGTGGCCCCGTGCGCGGTTGGGACACCCAGCCGGTGGCGCTCGCGAGTCACCCCGTCCACGTGGGCGGATGCTGCCCAAGAGAGCCGCTCACTGCGCTTCGGCAACCACAGATCGTCGAACCCTAGCGATCGCAGCGGGCGAACTCTTCGTCGACGGTCACCAGCCGCTGGCGGGTCTCCACCGTCAGCTCCTTCGCGCTCGCGAGCGCCGCCCGGCAGTCATGGCGACGCGCCGCGGCGCTGGCCTGGATCGCCATCTGGCGCTGGGCTGGCGACGGGTAGTCGATCTCGAGTGCCGGCAACGGCGTGGTCGGCAGGTTCGCGGGTGGCGGAGGTGCGATCGGCAACCCGTCCTCGTCGAAGCCCGGAGGGGTCGCCGTGACTGCGAAGGGTGCAGGTGGTGCGTGGACGACCTGGGAGGGAGGCGCTTCCGCCGAGGCGACGCCGGCGCCGATCGCTCCGATCGCGACGATCACGAGCCCGGTGATGGCGATGAACCCGCCGATTTCGGAGTTCTTGAGGCAGAGGAGCTGGTCGTCGCAGTCGTCGGGGATCACCGTGATCACGAGGCCCGCGACGGTGGTCACGCCGCCGACGGCCATGGTCGGTTTCGGGTTGCAGCCGCCGACGCCGAGGACGAGCGCCAGTGCGACTACTTTCTGGCGCGGGGATGCGCCGAGTCGTAGACCTTCATCAGATGGTCGAGCGAGACCTTCGTGTAGATCTGCGTCGATGCGAGGCTCGCGTGACCGAGCAGATCCTGGATCGTCTTCAGGTCCACGCCCTCGTCGAGCAGATGCGTCGCGAACGAGTGGCGCAGGCCGTGCGGAGTCGCGACCTCGTGAACTCCTCCCGCGATCGTCCATCGCTTGACCATACGCTGCACCGAGCGTGGCGTGAGTCGCGTTCCCGCGGCGTTCACGAACATTGCCGGATCGGTCCCTGCGCCCAGTCCGAGCCGAGCGGGCAGATACGCCGCCAGGGCGCGATCCGCGGCGCCGCCGAGCGGGACCTGCCGCGACTTGCCACCCTTGCCGTGGCGCACCAGCACCATCGGCGTGTGGTAGCGATCGCGATCGATGTCGGTGGTGTCGAGGTCGCACGCCTCGGAGACGCGCAGCCCGGTCGAGTAGAGAAGCTCGAGGAGTGCCGCATCGCGGAGGCGCAGGAGCTCGTGCCGCGCCTGCTCGGCGGGTGACAGCGCGCGATGGCTGATCCGGCCCGTCGACGTCGGGGCTTCGACCAGCTTGAACGCGGAGTCGACATCGAGCGCGCGCGGCAACCCGCGCTTCTTCTTCGGACCCTTGATCGCGGCGGCGGGATTGCCCGGCACCTCGCCGCGCTTGACGAGGAAGCGGAAGAACGCGCGCACGCTCGACAGCTTCCGCGCGATCGTCGCGGCTTGGTTATCGCCGAACAGCGCCGCGAGCTGGCTGCGGACGTCGAGTGCGGTGAGCTTGGCGAGCGGTAGCTCCCTGCCCTTCTTCTCGCGCAAGTGCTCGCGCAGCTTGCCGACGTCGCGCGTGTAGACCTCGACGGTCTTCGGCGAGTAGCCGCGCTCGACGGCGAGGTACGTCGCGAAGGCGGTCTGGGCAGCATCCCACTCCATGCCCGACGATCACCCGATCGCCGGCCGGATGCCAGATTCTAGCTATTTGCGGGCCTGCAACGAACCGTCGGCGCCGAGCTTGGCTCGCAGCGCGCTCGGCATCTCCGCCACGCAGCGGTCATACGCGGCGACGGTCTCGGCCGCCGTCATGCAGCGGATCACGGGGACCGGCCAGTGATCCGCGTAGCAGTGGTCGTAGATCCTCTTCGGCCACGGATGCCCCTCGGTGCTCTGGTAGGGCGCGGGCTCCGCGAGGTGCTTGTCGATCAGCACACGCTCCATCGAGATCTGGAGCTTCGAGCTGCACTGCTCGGTCGTCCAGGCGGTCTCGAGGAGCTTCGACTTGCAGCGGTACACCTGATCGGTGAGGGCGGCGGCTTCGGGTATAGCGGAACCGAGCTCGCGAAGCCGCGACGAAAACCGCTGGTCGGCGAGCGTGCCGCACTCGGACGTCGTGCACGCACACAGCTGATCGGCGAGCTGCCGGAGCTCTCCGAGGTTCGCCTCTTCAGGCTTGGACGACGACGACGACGACGACGACGACGACGACGACGACGACGACGACGACGACGACGACGACGAACGCGAGCGCGAGTTTCGTCATGCGGCTCGTGTCGCACGACTCGGTCGATCACGAACACGATAAGAACCGCCGCACCGATCAGGTTGCAGTGGCCAGTCCGCCAGTCACAGCACGCCGGCCGGCGGCGTCAGCGTGACTTCTTCGACGGCGATGCCCGGTCTCGCGACGATCGAGACGAGGAACCCGGCAACATCCTCGGGCTTCATCATCTTCGTGCGATCGAAGCCCGGGCGGTCGTCCCAGATCGCCGTATCCGTGGCGCCGGGGAGCAGCGCGGTGACGCGGATGTCGTACGGCCGCGCTTCCTCGGCGAGCACGCGCACGAGCCCCAGCTGGCCGGCCTTCGCCGCGGTGTAGCCGCTGCAATCCGTGAACGCGCGATGCGAGACGTGCGAGTTGATGACGATGATGTGGCCCTTGCGCCGCGGCATCATCCGGCGAATCGCCTCGCGCGCGCACAGCATCGTGCCGGTGATGTGGACGTCGAGCATCTCGCGCAGGTCGACCGTCTTGGTGTTCGCGAGCGGGCCGAACGTGCCGGTGCCATGAGACAGCACGACGACATCGAGCGACGGCAGCTCCGCGAAGCGGCGGATCACCTCGACCTCGTCGGTGACATCGAGATGTGAGGCGAACACCTCGCCGAGCGGAGGCACCTGCCCTGCATCGCCGACGACGCGGCGCCCGCACGCGAGCACGCCGGCACCTTCGGCGGCGAGAGCGTCCGCGCAGGCTGCGCCGATGCCGCTCGTGCCGCCCGTCACGATCGCGAACTTCCCGAGAAGACGCTTGCTCACGGGGGCGACGCTACCACTAGCGTCACGCCATGCGCGCGTTGCCGATCGCTGTCCTCGTCGGGGTGGCGCCGGGTGTGGCGGTGGTCCGAGCGTCGCGCCGATCGAGCCGAAGGTCGAGATCCTGTCGAGTCAGTGCTCGGTGCAAGTGGGCGGGGTTCTCGTCGTCGACGTCCAGTACAATGTCACGCTCGATTTCGGGCAGGCCTTCGAAGCCACGGATGGCGCAGGCAACACGACCTCGCCGCGCGCTCGCTCGCCGTGTTCGTCGCGCGGTGATAGCGTCTTCACGCATGCGCACCCTGCTCGTCGTCTTCTTCCTGGCTGCGTGTGGTGGTGGTGCGAGTGTGAGTGGCGATCCCGCCGCCGGCATCGCGAGCCTCGCGTGCGATCGGCTCGGACCCGACGGCACGGGCTTCATGATCGATGCCGAGTACGGCGTCACGCTCGACTCGGGTCAGGCGTTCACCGCCGTGTTCGCGTTCCCGACCGCCGAGGCCCCGCAGAACGAGAGCAACATCTACAACTGCGGCGCGTGGACGAACACCGGCTTCGGAGGTGACGCACGAGGCTGCCAGCGCGATCCGGGTCAGGCCCCCACCTCGCAGAGCGTGGTCCACAGCCTCGCGATCGAGTTCCCGTCGCCGCTCCCACCGCCGGTGACCGTCACCGTCACCGCGCGCGTGCTTCCGTCACCTTCCGGCTCGGCGGTGGTGGCGGAGGACTCCGACACGGTCAACTGCAACTAGATGAGTGGTAGCGTCGTGCCATGAAGCGGACCGCGCTCTTGTTCCTCGCAGCCTGTGGTGGTGGACCGAGCGTCGGCGGCACCGTCGATCCGTCGGCCCGGATCCTGAGCTCGAACTGCCAGGTGACCGGTGGGATGGTCTCGCTCGACGTCACCTACGACGTCGAGCTCGACGTCCGTCAGGGCATCGAGTCTGACGTGCTGGTACTCGATGGCGGTGGAGGCGGCGCCCAGATCGCCGAGAGCTCGTTCTTCAGCTGCGGGCTGTGGACGGAGAGCGGCGCGGGCCAGAGCGCGAAGGGGTGCGAGCGCGCGTTCGCGAGTCAGCCGGTCACCCAGACCATCACGCACCAGTTCACGGCGACGTTCGAGAATCCACTCTCGCCCGGCCTGCAGGCGATGGTGATCGGGCAGCCCGTGGATCTCGATGCCGGCTTCTCGCTCGGCATGCAAGACGTCGAGCAACTGAACTGCTTCTAAGAGCTACGACGCATCGCGCATCCCGATCTCGCCGAGCCACGTCTCGAGGTCAGCGTTCGCACGCTCGGCCATCCGCGGCTTCTTGTTGTCCTTGCGCGTGCCGGGGAGCGGCGGCAGCAGCCCGTAGTTGACGTTGGTCGGGCCGTACTTGTACTTCGGCGGCCGCACCGCGGTGACGTGGGCGTAGAGCCCGCCGAGCATCGTGGTGGGTGGCGGTGCCGCGACCGGCTTGCCCGCGAGCTCGCCGGCGAGCAGCCACGCGACGACGAGCCCCATCGCGCACGATTCGATGTAGCCCTCGACGCCGGTCAGCAGTCCGGCGAACCGGATGTTCGGACGCGTCACCAGCTCGAACCGCGTGCCGAGCTTCGCGGGCGCGTCGATGTACGTGTTGCGATGGATCGAGCCGAAGCGCAGGAACTCGGCCTTCGCGAGCGCCGGCACCATCGCGAAGATCCGCTGTTGCTCGGGATACGCGAGCCGGGTCTGGAACCCGACGAGGTTGTACGCCGTCAGGTACTTGTTCTCGGGGCGCAGCTGGACCACGGCCCACGGCCGATGGCCGGTGCGTGGATCGCGGAGGCCGATCGGTCGCATCGGTCCGAACCGCAGCGTCTGCGGGCCGCGCTCCGCCATCACCTCGATCGGCATGCAGCTCTCGAAGTACTTCGGCTCCTCGAAGTCGTGCGGCAGCACCTTGCGCCCGGCGTTGACGGCCTCGACGAACGCCTCGTACTCGAGCTTGTTGAGGGGACAGTTGACGTAGTCACCGACCCCGACATCCCCGCCTGCCGCGCTGTCGTCATCTGGCCCCGGATTGGACGCGGCGTCCGCAGAGGGATACTCGCTGTTGCGATCCCAGCGCGAGGCGCGAAACGCGCGATCCCAGTCGATCGAGTCGGCCGCGACGATCGGGGCGATCGCGTCGTAGAAGTACATCCGATCGCCGCCGAGCTCGGCACGGATGACTTCGCCGAGCTTGCCCTCGGTGAGTGGTCCCGTGGCCACGATCACTGGACCGTCGGGGAGCTCGTCGAGCCGCCGCCGCTCGATCCGGATCCGCGGGTGGAGGGCGAGCCGCTGCGTGATCGCGCGTGCGAAGCCGAACCGCTCGACGGCGAGCGCCTGCCCCGCCGGGACGCGATGCTGATCCGCGCACGCGATCACCATCGAGCCGCACCGCCGCAGCTCGTACTTGAGCAGGCCCGCGGGCGCGACCGGATCATCGCTGCGTAGCGAGTTGCTGCAGACCAGCTCGCCGAGCAGCGGCGATTGATGCGCCGGTGACATCGCCGCGGGCTTCATCTCGACGAGGGAGACCTCGAGGCCGGCCTCCGCGAGCTGCCACGCCGCTTCGCTGCCGGCCATCCCGCCACCGACGACGGTGACCCGGGTCATCGCTTGCCTCTGGTGAGGACCGCGCGGGGGAGCGGCCGCCGGAGCTTGTCCTTGCTCGGCTTCCGCGCTTGGCGCCCCAAGACCAGAAAGAACGCGGCCATCGCGAGCGCCGTCACCGTCATCATCGCGCGACGACCCTCGCCTGCGGGACCGGCTCGCGCGCACCTAGATCGAACGCGTGACGCGGGATCAGCGGCCCACCGTTGAGGGTGCGAAACTCCTCCCGGCACTGCTTGCAGTGAAAGCTGACGATGTTGATCTCGCCGTTGGAGTACCCGTCCGTGAACCGCATCGCGACGGCGCGGCGCTGGCAGCTCGGGCACTTCTTGCGTTCGATCGCGAACAGGATCGACAGCACCGCGATGCCGATCAGGACCACGGCCACGAACCCGACGAGCGTCATCGCCGCGACCTCTGCGCGATCGCCTTCGGCAACGGCGACGGCTGCGCACTGCGTTCGACGGCGACGGTGAAGCCGATCA
Source organism: Deltaproteobacteria bacterium (assembly GCA_031385555.1). Classification (GTDB taxonomy): domain Bacteria; phylum Myxococcota_A; class Polyangia; order Haliangiales; family Haliangiaceae; genus JABFXX01. The sequence goes on from JANNBP010000446.1 coordinate 82,066, forward strand.
GGCACGCCATCACGAGCGCGAGGAGCACCAGGCTCATGGCCGCATCCTCCGGATAGTCGCGACCGGCAGGTTGCTGCGCAGCGCACGGTTCGCACGCCAATCCATCGCGATGATCGTCAAGATCATCCCGACCTCGATGCCACAGACGAGCGCGAGGACACCGAACGTCACGTCCCGATCATGCCCGACGAGGGGCACCTGGAACAGGGCGATCTGCGGCTACGACTTCCGCGCGGTCGCCGTCGGAATCGGGGTGTTCGCCCCAGCCTCGAAGGCCTGCGTGGTCACCAGGCCGCCACCGTTGTAGGCGCGCCACCCCACCAACTCGGGTTCCCTCACAGCGGGGTCATCGCTTGGTCCTCGCGGTGGCGGTGGGCACGGTCGTTCCTCGCACGCCGTCCTCCCAGTCGGCACGCGTGATCAACATCCCGCCATCCAGGCTGCGCCACTGCCCACTACACCCGCGACAGCGATACGCCGCGACATGCGAGCCGCCTAGCTGCTCGGTCACCTGCTCGGGATCGGGCTCGAGCATGCGCTCGTGACAGGCCGGGCAGACCTTGCGAGCCAGCAACGGCTCGAACAGCGCGGTGGCTCGCTTCGCCACCCGCCATAGCGAACGCACGAGCGGCGTGGAGACCGTGCCGTCATCGCGCACGCCGGCCTCCCACGCCGACACCGGGATCAACGGACCACCCTCGAGGCTACGCCACTGCCCCGCACACGACCGGCAGCGATAGCCGGCGACATACCCGTGATCGCTCGGCGCGAGCGGATCGGGCTCGAGTTGCCGGTGATGGCAGGTGGGGCAGATCTTGCGGGCGAGCAGCGGCTCGACGAGCTGCGAGGTGCGCTCGACCGCTCGCCGGACGACGCGACCGAGCCGATCGCGCATCATCGATGCACCTTTGCTTGCGGCAGCGCGTCACGCGCACCCGCGTCCCACGCGGCTTTCGCGATCAGCGGCCCGCCGTCCTGGCGCCGAAACTCCCCGCGACATGCCCGGCAGCGGAATGTTTTCGCGGACCTCGTCCGTTCGTCCGAGCGAGTCAGCGACTTCCGACACGCCGGACAGCGCAGCCGAAACACGCGATAGACGACGAACGCGAGGACCACAACCACGGCGGGGAGCACGATGACGACGAACCAGAGCGCGCCGTCGGGCATCTACGCGGCGCTCTCCTCGGACTCGTCGACACCTTGCTTCCAGTCGCACTCGACACAGCGCAGCGTGGTGCCGCTCTTGTTCTCCTTCTTGACCACGAACTTGGCGTGGCAGATCGGGCACGGCTGCGGCACGGGCTTGTCCCACGCGACGAAGTCGCACTGCTTCTTCGCCCAGTTCGAGCAGCCGTAGAACGGCTTGCCGCGACGCGACCGCTTCTCCGCGATGAAGCCACCGCAGCCGGGCCGCGGACACTTCACGCCGAGCGAGATCGCCTTCGTGGTCTTGCACTCGGGGTACTTGGTGCACGCGAGGAAGCTGCCGAACCGACCGCGCTTGATCGTCATCGGCGCACCACAGGTCTCGCAGATCTCGTCCGTGGTCTGGGGCGGGACCTTCTCCCACGTACCGTCGAGGTTCTTCACCACCTCCATCGTGGTGCGGCACTCGGGATAGCCCTGGCAGGCGAGGAAGCTGCCGTTGCGCCCCCACTTGATCACCATCGGCTTGCCGCACTTCTCGCACACCCACTCGGTGGGGATCTCCTCGCGCTTGACGTTGCGCATCTCGGAGCGCGCCTTCTCCAGCTCGTCCTTGAACGGGGCGTAAAAGTCGCCGAGCACGTTGCGCCACTGCGCCGAGCCGTCTTCGACCTTGTCGAGGTTGCCTTCCATCTGCGCCGTGAAGTCCGACGACACGATCTCCGGGAAGCTCTCCACGAGCAGGCCGTTGACCAGGATGCCGAGCTCGGTGGGCCAGAACCGCGCCTCCTTCTTCTCGACGTACCCACGATCCACGATCGTCGACATGATCGCCGCGTACGTGGACGGCCGGCCGATGCCGCGCTCCTCGAGCTCCTTGACGAGCGACGCCTCGGAGAACCGGGGCGGCGGTTGCGTGTGGTGCTGTTCGGGACGGATCGACTCGAACATGATCGAGTCACCGACGGAGAGCTCGGGCAGCGTGCGATCCGCTTCCTCGGCCGCTTCGGCCTTCGCGTCGTCGGTCTCCGAGACCTCGTAGACCTTCTTGTAACCCGCGAACTTCAGGATCTGGCCGTTCGCACGCAGGTGCGCCGCGCCGCGCTCGATGTCGATCGTCGTGGCATCGAACACGGCTTGCGTCATCTGCGACGCGACGAAGCGCTGCCAGATCAGCGTGTACAGCTTGATCAGCTCGGGCCCCTCGGGATGGTTCGCGAGCGCTGCCGACACTCGATCCGGTGTCCACTCCATCAGCGTGGGGCGGATCGCTTCGTGGGCATCCTGTGCGCGACCCTTGTTCGCGTACACGTTCGGCTCCTCGGGGAGGTAGTCGGCGCCGTACGAATCGAGGATGTGTTGCCGCACCGCCGCCATCGCGTCGTCGGAGACGCGCGTCGAGTCCGTACGCATATAGGTGATGAGGCCGGTCGGGCCTTCATCCCCGAGCTCGACGCCTTCATACAACCGCTGCGCGAGCGCCATCGTGCGCTTCGCCGAGTACCGCAGCTTGCGCGCGGCATCCTGCTGGAGCCGCGACGTGATGAACGGGGCCTGCGGCTTGCGCTTGCGCTCCTTGCGCTCGACACCTGTCACCGTGGCGGGACCGGCGTTGAGCTCGGCCACGATCGCGTCGGCTTCGTCTTTGACCTTCGGGAACAAGCCCACGCCATCGACCACGCCGCCGGCCTTCTCGCCGTGCCACTTGATGACCTTGGCATCGAACGGCAACGGCGGCAGCTGCGGACCCTGGCACGTGGTCTCGACCGTCCAGTACTCCTCGGGCTTGAACGCCTTGATCTCTTCCTCGCGCTCGCAGACCAGCCGCACGGCGACCGACTGCACGCGGCCTGCCGAGAGGCCGCGCTGGACCTTCTCCCACAGGATCGGAGAGATCTGGAACCCGACGAGCCGATCGAGGATGCGGCGCGCCTGCTGTGCATCCGTCAGGTTCATGTCGATCGGGCGCGGCGACTTGAGTGCCTCGGTGACACCCTTCTTCGTGATCTCGTTGATCAGGATGCGCGTGAAGTTGGTGTTGACGTCCTTGATCTCCTCGGACAAGTGCCACGCGATCGCTTCCCCTTCGCGATCCGGATCGGACGCCAGGTACACGGTCTCGTTCTCGCGCGCGGCCTTGCGGATCTCCGCCATGACCTTCTTCTTGCCGTCGATCACCTCGTAGGCCGGCTCGAAGCCGTTCTCGATGTCGACGCCGTCCTTCTTGCGCAGATCGCGGACGTGACCGACCGACGCCTTCACGACGTACATCGGGCCGAGGTACTTGCCGATCGTCTTCGCCTTCGCGGGCGACTCGACGACGACGAGCGCGGAGCCCGGCTTGACCTTCTTCGGCTTGCGGACCTTCTCGGCCTCCTCGATCGCGGTCGCCTCGGCCGCGTCTTGCTTCGCCTTCTGCCGCTTGATCTGTTGCTTGGTCAGCGGCTTCGCCGGCTTCTTGCCAGCCTCGCTCGCGCGCTTGGAATCGATCAGCGTGACCGGCGCTTGCTCGTCCGCGTTGACGGGCGTCGCCGCGCTCTTGGCCGCGGTCTCCTTGGGATTGGCCTTGGCTTTGGCTTTGGCTTTGGCCTTCGCCTTCGCCGGCTTCTTGTCGACGATTGGGGGCTTCTTCGGCTCCGCCTTCGTCTTGGGCGACGACGTCTTGTTTGCTTTCGCAGCAGCTTTCGCCTTGGGCTTGGCTTTCTTGTCGTCGGATTTACTCACTTCATTCCTCTCATCGAGTCGATCGCGCGAAGCACGACCGGCACGGACAACTGCGTGGCTTGCACGATCTGATCGATCCCGCGAGCACCCGCGAGGATGGCATCGCGCACGGCGATCCCCTCCGCGCTCAGCACGGGTGCGGTGCGCTGGCGCGGGGTGTCCGCGAGCAGCGCGTCGAGATCCGAGAGGTCCTCGAGCACCGCGGCTCCTTGATAAAGCAGCTGGTCGCAGCCCGGGCTCCCGGGGCAGGCCGCGAGCGTGCGGCCGTACTTCGCCGCGGCTGCCGCGGTGGACAGCGAACCAGAGCGTACGGCCGCCTCGATCACGATCACGAGATCCGCGAGCGCGGCGATCAAAGGATTCCGCTGCACGAACGTGGTGCGACGCGGCTGCATGCCGATCGGGAACATGCTGACGAGGGCGCCGCCCGCGGCGACGACCTGCTCGAACATCGGGGCGTGGCGCAGCGGGTACAGCACGTCGATGCCGGTGCCGAGCACCACCGTGGTGAGGCCGTGCCCGGCGAGCGCACCGCGATGCGCCGCGCCATCGACTCCCAGCGCACCACCCGACACCACGTGGATCCGCCGGCTCCCGAGATGCTTCGCGAAGGCGTGCGCGCGGTCCATCGCCTTGCGGGACGCGGCGCGTGCACCGACGATCGCGATGCTCGGACCCTCGGGAATCTCCCCACGAACGCACAGCGATCCATCCCAACCGACCGCCAGCAGGCGGCGTGGGAGTGCGGACGGTGCGAGACAAACCGGGGTCACAGGGGCAATGCAAATAGCGACCTGGGCCACCGCCGTCAAGTGCGCCTCGCACGGACCGAGCAGTTTCAGCTAGATGGACGACCCACTCCCGGCCGCCCTCTATATATATAGGTCGCTACGGACCTTGGCCGGAGCTGCGGCCGGCCTCAGCGGCAATGCCGCCCTACTTGGCTTTCTGCATCATCACGAGGTCGCCGATGCTCATCTCCTGGACGGAGAGAGTGACGACACCGATCGAGATGTTCTCGCCGACTTCGACGATCACGACCTCACCGAGGGCACGCGCCGGGAACTGCCGATCGTCCTTGCCGATGTTGTTGTTCATCGTGCCCGGATAGCCGTCGCCACGACGCACGACGTACATCCGGTTGCCCTTCTCGAGGCCGCTGTTCTTGCCGAGCGCGACGAACACGACCTCGCCCTTGTCACCGATCAGCTGATCCTTGGTCAGCATCGCGACGATCGATCCTTGGAGATCGATCTTCGGCGCGACCGGCGGGACGTTCTTGAACCGAGTGACCAGCGGGCCGACCTTCGCACCGCGCTCGATCTCGTGCGTGGCCTCGAGGATCTTGCCGCGCGCACGCTTGTCCTGCTTGACGCTGACCACCTCGATCGAGCCGAGTAGCTCGACGTACGCGCCCGCGCCCTTGACGACGCGACCCGGGTTGTAGACCGAGTAACGATTGCCGACCTTCGGCGGCTTGCCCTCGGGATAGGCCAGGTAGACCTCGTCGCCGGGACCGAGCAGCTGCTTCTCCTCGACCGCGCCGTCGATCGTGATCGACTTGTCGAGGTCGGCCTTCTCGACGAACGCCGTCGTCGTCACCGCGGACTCGATGCGGCGCTGCGGCGACGGCAGCGGGCTGTCGCGATTCGGTTCCTGCGGCAGCGGGTTCCCGTTGGTGAACGCGCCGCGCGGCAACAGCCGCACGAGGTCACCGGGATAGATCCAGTGCGGATTCGTGATCTGCGCGTTGTACGACCAGACCTTCGGCCACTGCCACGGGTCGTTGAAGTAGTACCAGCAGATGTCCCACAGCGTGTCGCCGCTGCGAACGACGTGGAGCTCGGGCACCACGCCGCTGTGGATCACCGCGGGCTCGCGATACGGATCGCCGTCGTTGTTGACGTAGTAGCCGCGCTGCGGCTCGCCGCCTTCCGTCGTGACCTTGCCGTCGGGACCGACGGTGATCACCGGCTGGCGCGCGGGCGCACCACCTTGCGTCGGCGCGGGTGCCGGCGTGTTGCCTTGATTGCCCGAGACACCGGGGTTGAGCGTGACTGGTGCGTCGGCCGTCGTCGGCACCTGCGCATTGGCGACGATCGGAAACAGCCACGCGCCCGCGATGGCGAGGGCAGTACGAGGACGCATCACGGGGTCTCCAGTCGCTTGCTGGCAAGCGCTGCGGGTTCGGTCTTCGGATACAAGTTCACGACTTGCTCCAACACGGCTTTCGCCTTCTCGGCCTGGCCGAGCGACTGGTAACAGTATCCCACCTTGAGCAGCGCGTCGGGGACCTTGTTTCCTCGCGGGTAGGTCTCGATCACGCCGCGGAACTCGACGAGCGCCTGCGGGAATTGCTTGGCGGCGTAGTACGCCTCGCCGAGCCAGTACTGCGCATTGTCGGCGAAGTCGTGGCGCGGATACTTGCCGATGAACGCGCGCAACGCGGCGACGCTCTTGTCGAGGTCCCCACTCTTGACGAGCTCGACCGCGGCCTTGTAGTCGGTGCCTGCGTCCCCACCGCGCTCGGTCGGCAACTCGCGCTCGCGAACTGCTAACCGCGCGCTGCGAGCTGCGACGGGTGGGGTGCGGCGAACCTCGACCCGATCGCTCTGCGGAGGAGGGTTGCCGCGTGTGATGCGCGGTGCCGGCGGATCGTCTTCGAGCGTCGCGACCTTCCCTGCCGCGGCATCGCCTTCATAGACGATCTCTTCGCCGTCATCGGTGATCCCGACGACGCGTGACCCCGGTGTGGTGGGAGCTCCGATCGGCTTGTCCGGCCCCGCGACCTCGACCGGAAGTTGCGGCACACCCTCGAACGTAGCGGTCACCGTCTGCGCGCGGGCCATGTCGACCTGCTTCTGAAGATCGCGAAGCTTCCTCTCCTGTGCCCGACGCTCCGTGCGGAGCTCCGAGACCGTTTGCGTCAACCTGTGGTTGTCGTTGCGCAGGTTCGACATCGGCGATGAGCAGCCGACCCCGACGAGCGCGACGAAGATCAATGGAGCGTGTCCCTTCACGGCACCCTGATCGTAGGGTGTGCGTGCGTGTCGCGCAAAAAATCGTGACCGCGCTTCGGTAAGTGATTAGGGAACTGCCTCGTGGGCGACCGTCCTGCTCGACAGCTCGGGGCTGATCGCACTCGACGACACCGCGAACGCGGGCATGGTGATCGGCGCGCAGGCCAGCGCCTCGACGAGGCCGATCGTCGCCACCGTGATCGCCGCGACGAGCGCACCACCGATCAGCCCGAACGACTTCCACGGTTGCCACGGCTTGCTCGGGACACGCTCGGCCTTTCGGCGACGGCGAGGTGCCGGCACTTCGATCGTGGTCGCGAAGGCGAGCGCCGTGAACACGTGCGGGGCGCACGTCGGCTGGATCGCACGTGTCGCGAACACGCGTGGTGCCTGCATGCCGTTGGCTCGGGTCACCCCCCGACGAGATGCGATCGACATGCCGGAGCTAACCCCGCATCCGGATTCTGGTCCGACCGCCAAGCTTCCGACGGTGTTCCACACCATGACAGCGCGAGGCTGACGCCGCGCCCCGTGAAACCAGCTACGCGGATAGGCTCCTGACGTGCCCGTGGTCGCGCTGACGCTTGCCGCCTTGCTCGGCTTCGCGGCGAACTCGTTGCTGTGTCGAACCGCCCTCGCGGATGGCTCGATCGACGCCGCGAGCTTCACCGCGATCCGGATCGGTGCCGGCGCCGCGATGCTCGCGCTGATCGCGCTCGTGCGCGGTGATGGCCGAGGGCGGCATGCCCGCTCGTTTGGTGGCGCGGGCAGCTGGGCCTCCGCGTTCGCACTGTTCGCGTATGCCGCCGCGTTCTCGTTCGCGTACCTCCGGCTGACCACGGCCACCGGGGCGTTGATCCTGTTCGCCTCCGTGCAGATCACGATGCTCGGTGTCGCGATCGCGCGTGGAGAACGGCCCGGCGCGATCGAGTGGCTCGGCATCGCGACCGCGATCGGTGGGCTCGTGGTGCTGGTGTTGCCGGGCCTCGAAGCGCCCGATCCGATCGGGCTTGCCTTGATGGCGAGCGCGGGGATCGCGTGGGGCGCCTACTCGCTGCGCGGCCGTGGTGCCTCGCGCCCGCTCGCGGTCACCGCCGACAACTTCCTCCGTGCGGTGCCGTTCGCGGCGGCGCTCTTGATCGCGCTTCCCCTCGCCGGTGGGGTGATCTCGCCGACGGGCGTGGGTCTCGCGATCGCGTCGGGCGCGGTCGCGAGCGGGCTCGGTTATTCCCTGTGGTACGCGGCCCTGCCTCACCTCGCGCCGACGCGGGCGGCGATCGTGCAGCTCTCGGTCCCGGTGCTCGCGGCGACGGGCGGAGCCCTCGTACTCGGAGAATCCGTGACGCTGCGCCTCGTTGGCGCGACCGCGGTGATCCTCGGCGGCATCGCGATCGTGCTGGCGGCAAAACGCCGGTGACGCGTACCATGGGCATCGACATGGGACGCGTGATGATCGGGACGTGCTCGGGGCCCGCGGATGCCGCGCTGGTCAAGGCTGCGTTCGAGGCACACCGCGTCCCGGTGCTGATCAACGCCGAGCAGCACGCGAGCATGCTCGCCGGGCTCGGCGGTGCGTTGACGCCACTCAATATCTACGTCGAAGCCGATCACGCCGAAGAAGCGAAGGCGCTGCTCGCGGACCTGCGCACGCAGGATCACCAGAGCGATGCAGATCGCGAGGCCGATGCCGACGATGACCGCGAGCTCGCCGCGATCTCGGCCGAGCGCTCCGAGCGCCGTCGCCGTCACGGCATCGTGTTGGTGATCATCCTCGCCGGGGTGATGGCCACGCCCTACGTGCTCGACAACCCGCTGGTCGCTGCCCTGCTCGTGCTCGCGTGCCTCACCGCGATCTTCCTGACGCTGCGACCGGAAGCCAAGAGCACGCTCCCGCGCGCTCGCATCAACAGATAGTCACGGCTTGCCGCTGGTCGCCTTCTCGACCTGATCGAGCTTTGCCTCGACTTCGGCGATGTGGCCCTGGTCGAGGCCGAGCCGCATCTCGCGGAGCTGCGCCCGCGCCTCCTTCACGCTCATCTTCGACTTCGCGATCTCGACGCAGATCAGGCACATGCCGCAAGTCTACCCGGTGTAGCGTCGGGTGCGTGACCTTCGACGCTCGCCTCGAGAACGCGCTGTCCTGATCCACGCCAACCCCACGGCCGACGAAGCCCCGCGATCATCGATGTCGCGCGCCTCGCCGCCGCCGCCGACAAGCGCAGCGATGTCGGTGAGACGTCGATGTTGATCGGTCTCACACAGCTGCTGTGCGAGATGTCCGGAACAGCGATGCCTGACTCCACGGCACAGGTGGATGCGTCGAGGCTGTCGAGTATCGGCGACGCACTCGAGCCAATGGGTGCGCGCGAGCTCGCCTTCGCCTGCGCCGCTCTCATCGTCCTCCAGGACGGCACGCTTGACTGACGAAGAGGATCAGCGAGTCGAGGCGCTGCCCGCAGCGCTTGTCATCGAGGACGCCCGCGCCCGGAGGCTCTTGAGCGACCTGGCCCGCCTACTCGGCGCACAGCACCGGGAACGAATCGGGTCACCGTCGTAGCGATGATGTACTACTCGCGCGCACTCTGACTGTGCGGCAAGAGTGACTTCCGGGTAGACCAGCGATCCTCTACGCTGGGGTCAGTGCGCAGGGGAGATGTCGTGCTGCGGCTGAGCGCCGTTGCACTCGTATCGTGTGGAGGGCCGTCGGCATCGACCGTGCCGCTACGCGATCTCGATGTGGCCTCGCAGGCCTCGCCGGTCGCGGTCCCGGCGATCGCACCGTCGGGGTCGAAGCCAACAGTCGAGGCACCGCGCGCGATCAGCAAGCTCGCGTTGCCCGCGCAAGAGGCGTCGGTGTTCGGCGACGGCTTCCAGAGCTTCCAGGTCCGCGACGAGGAGTACGTGTTCGCGGAACCGCGCCGCGACGAGAAGCATCACGTCGGCTACCTCAACCGCCGCGCGCGGGTGGTGGTGACGAGCCTCGGCAGCAAGACCTCCGACTGCCAGTGGATGGAGCTCGCGCCGCGCGGCTGGATCTGCGCGCGTGGCGAGCCGAGCAAGCTGCCGCCCGGCGAGCAAACCGCGCCGGCGCTATGGATGCCCGGCTACGACGGTCGCGTGTTCAAGGACGCCGCGGACGTTCGCGCCGGCGGCGGTCACGTCACGGCGAGGGCGCCGGAGATCGTGCGGTCGTTCAAGACCACGTTCGCCGTCGAGATCGATGGCAAGAAGTTCCTCCAGACCACCGCCGGCGAGCTGGTGCCTGCCACGGCGGTTCCGAAGTACTGGGGCGACGAGATCGCGGGCACGCCGCTCGACGACTCGATCAAGCTCCCCGTCGCGTGGACGTGGAACCACGACAACTACACCAAGCCCACGCCGGTGCGTGCCGAGCCCTCGCGCAAGGCCGTGGTCGCGCGCACGCTGCCATTGCGCAGTCGTATCGCCGTCCTCGAAGAGCGCGACGGCTTCGTCCGAGTAGCGGACAACGAGTGGATCTCTCGCCGCGATCTCCGGATCGCGCGCATCGCCACGCCGCCCGCCGAGGTGACCGGCACCGACGAGCCGTGGGTCGATGTCGCGATCGGCGAGCAGACGCTCGTGCTCTACCGCGGCACCACGCCGCTTCGCGCGACGCTGGTCTCGACGGGGCGCAAGAAGTACCCGACGCCGCCGGGCATCTATCGCGTGCTCAAGAAGACGCTCGTCACCGAGTTCAAGAGCCCGCGTCCAGACCTCATCGAGTACCACATCAAGGATGTCGCCTGGGCGATGCACTTCACCGGGCTCCACGCGATGCACGGAGCGTGGTGGAACCGCGGCTTCGGCGCGAACGTCAGCCTCGGCTGCGTCGACATTCCGTCGGCGGACATCCGCGTGATCTTCGATCAGATGGAACCGAAGATGGTACCTGGCTGGTGGCAGACGGGCGCGACGCCGGACAACCCCGGCTCGGTGATCCGGATCCGTCGCTGATCTCGTCCAAACTCACTTCCGGACGAAGACTTCGATCTTCGCCACAGTCAGCGCAGCCTCGAGCTGCTTCCAGTCGCCCTCGCGCGCATCGCCGGTGACGATCACCTCGGCGCTGCCGCCTCTGCATGCCTTCACCGCATCGTCGCGCGAAGCCTTCGCACCGTCGACGGTGATGCCGTCGGCGGAGACGACCAGCTTGCAGCGGCGCGGGCCGGCATCGACGACGGGTTGGGTGGTTCCCGGTCCCTCCCCCGTTCCTCTGCCGAGCCCGAAGCCGCCGCCGCAGGTGCCGTAGAGGATCACCGCCGCGATGATTGCCGCGAGCGCGAGCAGCATGACGAGCTTGCGCCGGCGCTGCCGTCGATCGAGCGCCTTCGCGACGGCTTTCGCGGTCGGGAGTTTCGGAGCGGCGGTGGGGACCGGTGGAATGTCACTACTCATGGCGTGGGCTCGACGAGGGTCGCGATCGCACGCTGATCCGCGAGACACCGCGACAGATCGCGATCGAGCCCGCTGACGAGCGCGTGGGGCAAGTCATCGCGCGCTCGCGAGGGCGCGAAGATCACGAGGTGCGAGGAGAGGTCCTTCACGCCGAGCTGCAGCAGGGCGATCCGGCACACGCGCAACTGCTCGGATCGATCGCCCTGGTACGCCACGCGGATCGTCGGATCGGGATCGGGCACCAGCAGCGGCACGTCGAGCGGCAGTTGCTTGTCGCCGGACTCGATCTTCGTGATCACGCCCTTGTCGCTGATCCGGATCACCAGCGGCTGTCGGCCCGCCAGCTCGGCGGTGACGTTCTTCAGTGCCTGGCTCTGCAGCTTCGAGACATCGACGGGCAGCGGCGGCTTCGGCGGCACGACGGGCTTCGGCGGTTCCTTGTCCTTCGCCGCTTCGGCCACTTCGTGCTCGGCCGCGGCGGCGCGGATCAGCGCGACGAACACGACGATGAACAGCACGTCGAACAGCGACGTCAGGTCGGGCGGCCGTCGAACCCGTCGCTTGCGCGGCGCGAGGCTCATGTCGCCTTCTTGGCGAGGCGATGCGCGTCCCACGCCTCGAGGTTCTTCTCGGCGGCGTCGACCCACGCGTTCAGCTTCATGCCGAACAGCGCCGACAGCAGGATGCTGCACGCCAATCCCGCCACGGTGGTCCACACCTTGAGCGCGAGCGGTGCGAGCAGCTTGGTGATGTCCGTGCCCGTATAGCTCAGGGCGAGGCCGATGCCGACCACCGTGCCGAGCAGGCCGAGCTGACGCAGCAGATCGGTCCAGAACTGGAGCGCGGGCTCGAGGCGCTGCGCGCGCATCTGCCAGCTGCGGACCTGCTTCTGCGCCCACGCCGGATCGGTCGCGGTGAGGATCGAGTGCGCCTCGTCGCGGATCACCTGCATCTCGAGGGTGCCGGCTTGCTTCTTCGTCCCCGGCTCGTCGGCGACCAGCTCGAAGCCGAGGTGGTCGGTGAGTGCGCGGATCCAGGTCAGCTCGCTGTGGAGGTGCCACCAGGCGAACAGGAACACCAGGACGATCGAGCCGCAGAACGCGAAGGTCAGGCCCCAGCCTTGGACGAAGCTCTCCATCGCGCGGTCATCATAGCCGCTGAGGTATTCTGCGTTGCATGAGAGTGGCGGTGTTGTTGCTGTTCGCGGTGGCGTGCGCTCCGGCTCGCAAGGACGCGGCGGTTCCGCAGATCTCGGTGGGCGGCGTGTTGGTCGCTCCGTTCGTCGCTGCTGCCAATGCATGGCGCTTCAACCCGTTCCTGTTCGCGAACCAACCGATCCCGTCTGATCAGCTGGACGTGCTGGTCGAGGACGAGCCGGTGCTGCTGCTGAAGTCTGTCGAGCGCCTCGCGGAGTTCATCGCGCCGAGGTGATCACGCAGCTGCAGGCGAGCCGGCGGGAGCTCGGGTTGTTGATCAACTTCAACGTCGCGCGGCTGGAGCAAGGCATCCCGCGCGTGGTGCGCTGCCGCTGAGGTACGCTGCTCCGCATGAGAGTGGCGTGGTTGTTGTTGCTCGCGTCTGCGTGTGGTCCCGGCCTCACGCCCAAGAGCCCCAAGCTGGTCGCGCGAGACGCGCTCGTCGCCGCCGCCGACGACGTGGCGAAGATGACCTCCCTGCTTCGCACGGGCTGCGTGTGGTCCGGGGCTCGCGAGCAAAGACACCAAGCTCGCCGCGGGTCACGAGCTCGCCGCTGCGGTCACCGACGTCGCGAAGATGACGGCGCTACTTCGCAACGGCGTCGTCAACGGCGGGTTGTGGTTCGACGACTCGCCGTATCAGGTGAACGACGAGCCGGTGCCGGTTTGCACGTACGTCACGTTCATCTACAAGCAGGGCTGAACGACAACGCCGAGCTATTCGCTCTGCGTGTCGATGCGCTGGAACTTGTTGGTCACGCGCTCGAGCTCTTGCACGAGCGCCGCATCGATCGAGACCGCCACTCGACGCACGTCGCTCACGTCGAACGCCTTGGTCGGCGTGCGCGTGTTCCGTCGATTGCGCCAGGTCACCTTGATCATCGTGCGCGGCGCGCACCCTACGAAATCCGGGTTCAGTTGCCTAGCCGAAAGTGATGTGAAGTGGGTTACGCGTGGGCTAGTCCGCGCCGTAAAGCGCAACACCTACGGTGACTTGATAGATCGGATCCCCGGCCCCGAGGTCGAGCAGCGCCCCGCGGACGTTGGGGCCGACGCCCGCGAACGCCTTCGGCCAGTACGCCCGATTTCCGGGGAAGCGGAGCGCGAGGCCGGTCTGCATCAGATCTGACGACAGCGGCCCGAGCCGCGCCGGAGCGTCGGTCAGCCCGAAGTCGAGCTGGGCATCGAGCGTGGCGTGTAGCGGGCCGAGCGGCAGCTCCACCCAGGCGCGTGCGGGGATTGCCAGCGTGGGCCCATCGGTCAAGTACGACAGGCCGCCGGCGATGCCGATGCCACCCGCACCGAACCGGGCGCTCAACCCGACCGGCATCAGCGAGCCGGTGAAGCCATCGCCCGAGGCCGAGAGCGTCAACGCTGCGCCGTAGCCGACCGGTGCCTTCTTCTGGAAGTGCACCGCGAGCTCGCCGAGCCCGGTCTTGTTGTCGGGCAGGCCAACGAGGCCACCACCGAAACGCACGGAGACGATGCGGCCTGCCGGATCGCCGTGGAGCGGACCCTGGTAGATCGGGGTCGGGGCGAGCGCCGCGCCTCCGGTGTGCGCGTCGAGCCAGCCGAGGATGTCGGCCTCGACCTGCTCGCCCTTCGGCTCGTGGACGAGATCGTGGGAGAAGCCTTCGTAGATCTTGAGCGTCTTGTCGGTGGAGGGTGCGCGCTCGATCAAGGCGCGCGAGCCCGAGGGCGCGGTGAGCTTGTCGATCGTGCCGTGGAGCGCGAGCACCGGGATCGTGAGGTTGTCGAGCTGCTTCCAGATGTCGGCGGCGCCCTTCGCGAGTCCGGCGGCGGTGCGCGCGGGACCAGCGCCCTGCTCCACCAGCTCGTCCTTGACGAGGGCAGGCGCGATCGCCGGGTTGGTGGAGAACGCGCTGGGGTCGAGCTTGAGCACGCCGAGGCTGGGGGCGATCACGCCGAGCATCCGCACCGACGCGAGCACGAAGGGCGGCACGCCGAGGTTGAGCACGGCAGCAGACAGGATGAGGCCCTTGACCTGCGGTGGCCGTTTCTCGACGACGATGAGCGCGGCGATCGCCCCCCCCATCGAGTGGCCCATCACGAAGATCGGTTGGTTCGGCTCGGCGGCCGCGACGATCTTGATGAACTGGTCCATGTCCTCGACGTAGTCGTGCCAGGGCGTCGGCGAGACCCGCGGGCCGGCGGAGCGCGCGTGGCCACGCAGATCCATCGCCCACACCGCGAAGCCGGCGGCAGCCGCACGACGCGCCAGGTGATCGTAGTTGTCCGAGTGATCGCGGAGGCCGTGCTGGATGATCAGCACGCCCTTCTGCGTGCCCGTCGGTACCCACCTGCGGCGCCACAGCTTGGTGCCATCGAACGCGTCGAACGAGCCGACCTCCTGTCCCTGCGGAGCGGGATTCTCAGGCCGCAGATCGAGGGTTGGCGCGTGAGCACACGCGCTCAGCGCAATCGCGACAGCCACCCAGATCTTCATCGGCGGCGAGGATACGAGGGTTGGCGCGCCTACGCACAGCGGCTGCGATCCTTCCTGTTGCCCGGGCGCGCGGTCCCGACCAGTGCGGCATCCATGGTTGCGGAGCACCCGTCGCCGTTCGAGCCTCGTCGCGGGGTTAGCCGCCTATCGAAGCGGTACGTCGTTTGCGTTAGCCGTCGTCATGCGATTGCTCCTGACAGCGATGTTCGTGATGGCGATGGCGCCACGCGCCCAGGCGTGTCCGCACGGCATCGCATGCGTCTCCGTGGGGACACGCACCGTGGTTGCCGCCGAGACGGCTCGGCCGCGGTCGCCGCTGCAGATCCCGACCATCCGCATCAAGCTCGCCGACCGTACCGAGCCGGCGCGGCTCCAGGCCTCGCTCGCGACTCACGTCGCGCCGAAGCGGGCGGCGGTCGAGATGCCGTGGATCTGGGTCACCCTCCGCACCCACGTCTACTCGCGACTGCCGACCTACGAGCGGGTCGCCCGCCGCCCCGAAAACAAGTTCTCCCTGGTGCTCTCTCCCGTCGTCGTCTCGAGCCCGCAGGACACGGTCCCGGGGGTCGGCGTCGAGGGCGGCTTCTAGTCGCTGTCCGGCGGCTGGACGAACTCTGTCCGCGATCCGGACAAGCGAGATTCGACCTCGCTTCCGTTGCGCAACAATGCGCACTTGGGTCGCGTTTCCCTCAACCCCGGTGCGGGGATCCGCGAGGTCGTGCACGATGGTGCACGATGGCGGTTGCCACCTCGCTGTCCGTGTTTCGGACGAAGTTACTTCGTCGCGGCGAGGATGTCGGCGGCACCGCGCGCGAGCAGATCGTCGGCGAGCTCCACACCCAGGCGCTCTGCATCGGCCGCCGGGCCACGCACTTCACCGCGCAGGATCTTCGTGCCGTCGGGCATGCCGCACAGCCCGAGCAGCTTGAGCCCACCCACCTCGTCGACGGCGTGCGCGGCGAGTGGCGTCTGGCAGCTGCCGCCCATGCGCAGCAGGAACGTTCGCTCGGCGGCGACGCGACGCGCCTCGGCCTCGTCGTGGATCGCGCGCCGCAACACGGAGAGCAGCTCTGGATCGGCGTCCGCGCGGGTCTCGAGCCCGAGCACACCCTGTGCGACGGCGGGCACCGCGAAGTCGAGGGTGAGGAGCTGCGTGATGCGATTCGCCATCCCGAGCCGGGTCAGCCCCGCAGCGGCGAGGACGATCGCGTCGAACTCCTTGTCGTCAAGCTTGCGGATGCGCGTGGGCACGTTGCCGCGCAGCATCGCGATCTTCAGATCGGGGCGGCGCGCGAGGAGCTGACACTGGCGTCGCATCGACGACGTCCCGACGGTCGCACCGTGCGGCAGCGTGTCGACGGTGACGGGCTCGCGCGCACACAGCGCGTCCCACGGCACCTCGCGCGTCGACACCGCAGACAACACGAGGCCGGCCTCGAGCTCGGCGGGCACGTCCTTCATCGAGTGCACCGCGATGTCGGCCGTGCCGTCGATCAGCGCCTGCTCGATCTCCTTGACGAACAAGCCCTTCCCGCCGACCTTCGCGAGCGGTACGTCGAGGATCTTGTCGCCCTGCGTGGTGATCACGTTGAACGTGATCGTCAGCGACGGATCCACACCCAGGAGGCGCGCCTTCAGGTGCTCGGCTTGCCACAGCGCGAGCGCGCTGCCTCGCGTGGCGATCGTGATCGTTCGGCTCACTGCGCTGCCTTCGACTGCTTCACCGGCTCCGACTCTGCCACTTCCGTCCGCCCCTGTGCCGATTCACGGGCACTCTCCTCCGGCTCGCCGGCCTTCGGCTCGATCCCGAACAGGTCGCACAACACCTCGGCGCGCAGCGCGGCCTCGTCGGCGCCGGCTGCGCGCAAGGCCGTGGTCGGCGCGTGCAGCAGCTTGTTGACGACCAGCTCGACGAGCCGCTGCGCGACCTCGCGCTGCTGCATCGGCGAGTGCTCCTTGCGGCTCAGCTGGTCGAGCACCTTCTGCAGCTCGGTTCCCGCGATCGCGTTGAAGTGCTCGCGCAGCGCGCGGATCGTCGGCACCACGCCCTGCGTGCGGATCCACTGCTCGAACTGCCCGGCCTCGTGCTCGACGATCCGGCCCGCTTGCTCGCCGGCCTTCGCGCGCTCGGCGAGGTTCGCGTGGACGACCTTCTCGAGATCGTCGATGTCGTAGAGGAACACGCCGTCGAGCTCGCCGATCGCCGGCTCGGCATCGCGCGGCACCGCGATATCGATCACGAAGATCGAGCGCCACTTGCGCTGCTTCGCGACCTTCTTGAACAGCTTCTTGGTCAGGATCGGCTCGCGTGCGCCGGTCGAGCTGATCACGATGTCGCTGTCGATCAACAGCTGCTCGAGCTCTTCCCATGGCTTCGCGACGGCGTCGATCTCGTCGGCGAGGCGCTGGGCTTTTTCTGGCGACCGATTGGTCACGGCGATCTCGTGGGCACCCGACGTGCGGAGGTGCCGCGCCGCGAGCCGCGACATCTTGCCGGCACCGACCACGAGCACGCGCTTGCCGGCGAGATCATTGAACACGCGCTTCGCGAGATCGACGGCGACGGTCGAGACGTTCGCGGCACCGCGCGAGATCGACGTCTCGGTGCGGACCCGCTTGCCGACGCTGAACGCACGCTCGAGGCAGCGCCCGAGCACCGAGCCCGAGGTGCCCGCGCTACCGGCCACCGCGTACGCCTCCTTGAGCTGCCCCAGGATCTGCGCCTCGCCGAGCACCAGGGAGTCGAGCGCGCTCGCGACGTTGAAGATGTGCCGGACCGCCGCCGACCCGCGGTGGTCGTAGATCACGTCGGCGACATCCGCGGGTTTGAGCCCGCGCTGCTCGGCCAGGAACCTCCGCACGCCGCCGGTGGCATCCGCACCCGGCTTCGCGACCCCGTAGACCTCGACGCGGTTGCACGTCGACACCAGCAGCGCCTCGGCGACCGGCTGCGCGGCGACGAGCGCGCGCAACGTGTCCGCGATCTCCTCCTCGCGGAACGCCAGCTTCTCGCGGACCGCCACGGGAGCTGTTCGCCAGCTGATGCCGACGACGAACAGCTCGCTCACTCGACGATCCTCCGGAGCAGGTAGATCGCGAGGACCAGCACGGCCGCCGCGAACCCGGCGAGGGTCAGCCGCGCCGCACGCCGGCCGCGCCAGCCGTAGACCTGCCGTGCGAGCAACAAGCCCGCGAACGCCAGCCACGTCACCGCGGCGAGCGGATACTCCGGGCGATCGAGCGACTCGCCGAGCTTCGCGACCCACATCGCGCCGAGGATCAGCGCGACGGTGAAGATCGGGAAGCCGACCCAGGTCAGCCGGTGGCTCATCCGATCGAGCGACTCGAGCGGCGTGCCCTTGTCGCGAAACGCGAGCGAGTCGAGCTTCTTCTTCTTGAGCGCGCGCTCCTCGACCAGATAGATCGCCGACAGCGCACTCGCGAGGGCGAACACGCCGACACCGATCGTCGCGAGCGAGATGTGGATCCGCCCGAGCGTGGACAGATCCTCGGGCACGTCCCCTGCCGGCGACAGCCGCGCGACGACCAGCATGATCAACGCGACCGGCATCACGACCACGCCGCCGATCGTCAGCCGATAGCGCACGCTCGCGAGCAGGTAGCCACCGGTGAGGATGAACGCGAGGAAGCCGATCGCCTCCCGCACCGACTGCGCGGGATGGACGTGCAGCGTGCCGCGCCAGCCGATATCCGTGCCGTGCGCGATCAGCGCGACCGCGACGAGGGCGATCGCCGTCGGACGAAGCTTCTGCCGGCCCGCGAGCACGAGAAACAGCGCGGCGGTCGCTGCGGCATAGGCGCCGACTGCGATCCAGAACGCCGGCGAGGGTGCGACCGAGAGCAGGCGCTCGGCGGCGCTATCCGGGGGCATGCTGACTCATGGAAGCAGCGGCTCGCCGATGAAGCCGTCGATCACGTCGTAGGCGGTGTCGCGAAAGATCACCGAGCTCTCGAACTGCTCGCCGCCGTTCTCCTCGAGCCACTCCTTGGACTTGACCAGGCCGACCAGCTCGTTCGGGTCGGGGTCGCCGCCGGTCGCCTTCACGAAGCACACTCCCGGCTTCATCAGGAACGAGCGGTTGAGCTCGGTCAGGGTCATCCGATCTCCTTCAAGGGCGGCGCGCCCCTCCGCCGTCCAGGTATCGAGGCGCTCGATCGAGATGAAGAGCCGTGACATCTGGGGACTAATTCTACGCCCTGCCCAACCGGCCGCCTAGGTTGTCAGCGGCAGCGCCAAGGGTTATGTAAGAGGACCTTCTGGAGGTACCGAAGATGGCCAGCGCGAACGTCAAAGAGCTCACGGATCAGAACTTCGAAGTCGAGGTTCTACAGGCAGATGTGCCCACGCTGGTCGACTTCTGGGCCGTCTGGTGTGGCCCCTGCAAGCAGATCGCACCCACCGTCGACGCCCTCGCGGACGAGTACAAGGGCCGCCTCAAGGTGGCGAAGATGGACGTCGATCACCATCAAATCGTCCCGCAGCAGTATGGCGTCCGTTCGATCCCCACCCTGCTGATCTTCAAGGGCGGCAAGGTGGTCGGTCAGCTGGTCGGCGCGGCACCGCGCAGCAAGCTCGAAGCCGAGATCCAGAAGCACCTGTAAGCCGTGCGCTGGCTGATCTTGCTCGCCTCGCTTGCTGCCTGCGAGCCGGCGAAGAGCATGCTCGATGATCCGGCCGCCGGCGCACTCGATTGCGCCACCGTCGCGGACAGGATCCGCGCGAGCTACACCGACGCGCAGCGCGAGGCATTCGACAAGAACCCGAAGCTGGCGCGCTGGTTCGAGATCACGCAGCGCGTGATCCGCGAGTCATGCGAACAGGATCGGTGGCCGGACGCGGTCAGGCAGTGCGCGATCGACGCCAAACCCGGCCAGCTCGCCGAGTGCAACCAGCGGATGCCGCCCGGGTTGCAGGACAAGATGCAGGCCCGGATGGTCGCCGCGAAGAACGCGCTGGAATAGCCGCACTTCGCAGCTCCGGGTCGACCGCTACACGTTTGGTTGTCGTCGACACCTTCCGTCGAGCACGCCGACATCTCCAGTGCCAGAACCTGGCGGGGAGATCACATGACGATCACGAACCGGCTGGCAGTACTCGAGCGGCTCGCGAATGCCCAAGCCGAGCGCATGGTGATCGCGGTGTCGGGCTGCGGTGTCGGCACGCCGGAGCGCGCCCTGCTCCTTCTCGGGTGCGGTGATCCGACCAACGCGCCAAAGCCGGAGCCCGACACGGCCAAGCCCGTCGTCGCACCCCTTCCCGACATCTCGGATCCGTATGCGCGTCCTCCCGGTGGTGGCACGTCGCCGGTGCTGGCCATCAATCGTGGTGCCGCGCCGCTGCCGAGCGAACGGCCCGGGCATGGCGAACCGACGACGGCGCCCTCGGCGACGATCACCCCGACGGGTTACCAGATCCAGTTCGCCACGCACTCACCCGTGCCCACGCCCGCGATCCACAACGGCACGCTCCTCGTCTCGGGCGGCTTCAACTCCCGCGAGCTCTACGCGTACGAGCCGGTCACCAGATCGCACGATAGAAGTCGCGCTTGCGTAGCGATCCCAAGCCATCGACGACGCGCGAGACCACGTGAAGTGGATGGCGCGGATCGATGTCTTTGCGCTCCTTGTGCGGTTCGCTCGAGCGCTTGCCCTTCGGCGGGCGACCGACACCCTTGCGCTTGCCGCCATGGGGACGGAACTCGAACGCTTGTTGGATATGGGCTTGCGGGCACGCGCCATGGCATTCCTCGTCGGAATTCGCGACCGCCCGATGCGAGCGCTTGAATTCGTCGACGTTTCCAGCAGGCACCTCTGACAGTTGGCGCCCGACGATTCCTCGTCGAAAGCAGCAACACGTCGTCGCACTACTAGCCGCTACTAGCCGTGCACACGAAGGTGATGCTGGTGATGATCGCCGAGCATCTGCACTCGCGGCCTTGAACGCGAGCTCCTGACTGCCGAACACAACCCAACCGCGCCGATGTACGCGTTCTCGATCTCTATCCAGTAAACCCTCCCGGGAGGGAGGTCATGGCACTGCAGGTATGGGGGCTCGGCGGTGGGTGGTGCCCGGTCCACCGACGATCGTGCTCCTTGCGACATGCGCCGTCACGGCGGTCGCCTGTTTTGGCTGAAGTCGTTCCCGCGTTTGCACGGCAACGCCATCGAAGGATTGCGATCGCACCGCCAATTCGTCGTCGAGCCGCGCGAACCGTGATGAGCTCACGAGATAACGCGAGCGGCCGCTGTGACGGCGCATGTCGGGATGAGATCAAACGTTTGTGGCCGGCGCCACGCACCGCCGAGCCCCATTCCGGCGGTGCTACGACGCGCGTCGGGAGGGGTTGGGTTTACTGGATAGAGATCGAGAACGCGCACGTCGGCGCGGTCTGGTTGAACAGCGGTTATCGGCAGGACACCCTGCCGCCCAATGGCGCTCGCATTGGTCACGCTGTAGCCGGAGACGATCTTGGCAAGGCGACCACGATGACGCTCAGTCCATCCTCACCGACGTCGAGACCTCGATCAACAGATCGCCGGGACCGCGCAGGTAGAACCGCGTTCCTCGGTTGTTGACGTCGATCGGGCTCGGCTCGACTACCGGCGCGACGAGCCGCTCGCGATGCGCGACTACCGGCGCGACCGCGGCGTGGATGAAGCCGATGTGGAAGCCGTCGGGATACACCGGCGCATCGTGCCGCTGGAGCACGAGCGTGAACCCGGCCTCGTCGGCGAGTACCGCGATCGCGGGGGAGCGATCGTTGGTTCGGCGAATGAAGTCGAAGTGGTCGACGAAGAACGCGGCGAGCGCTTGAACGTCGTGGGTCTGGAGATCGAGGTGATTGAGCTGCAGGGTGTCTGACCGTTCTGCGGACGCGAGTCCGCTCACGATCGGGGTCACACCTCTCTGTGACGGGACAAGTGCTCCACCATGGAGTGGCCGGGGCTCACCGAACCGGCCTGCCGTTTTTCGATCACGAACAGCTAGCTCAGGAGAACCGCTTTGCAAACGCCTCGTGGTTCGGTCCATCACCGGGAACCGCGAAGATCACCTCCGGGAACGCGGTCGCGAACTCCCCGGCGAGCAGGACCGCGAACGCATCCGCGACCATCACCGGGTCGTTGCCGAACACGCCCGCACCCCACGCACCGAGCACGAGCCGCTCGACGCTGTGATGTGCGGCCACCGCGAGCACCAGCACGGCGCGCTTGCGGAGCGCCGCCTCGACCTGCGCGCTGTCGAACCGCTTCTGCTGGCGCAGGGCACTCGCGTTCGGCGCCGCGCAGGTGATCACCGAGGCGAGCACCGGCGCGTCGAGGAGATCGCCACGATCGTTCTTGAAGAACGGGACGTGAGGCGACCAGATCGCGAGATCGAGGTAGATCTGCATCGCCTCGGCACGGTTGCGCTCGTAGTGCGAGCGCTGCTCGAGCAAGCATGGGTAGAGCCCGCTCGATCGCGCGAGCGATTCTTCCTGCGCCTGCGCACCGCCGAGGAACCCGCCCCCCGGGTTCTTCGCCGACGCGAAGTTGAGGCACGCGAGGTGACGGCCGCCCGCGAGCCGTGCGAGCGCCTGGTTCGTGGTCTCGCGCGCGACGGTGATCGCCGTCGAAGGATGCCGCGACGGTGCACGCAGCGACTCGCCAAGCTCGTGGAGCTCGGTGCCTGCACGCGCCGCGGTCAAGGCATCGCCGATCGCGACGCGTTCACCGCGCGCGTTCTGGTACTCGCCCTGCTCGCACGCGGTCAGCGTCGACTTCGCGATGCCCGACTTCGCGCCACGCGAGATGTCGTTCAAGCGATCCGCTGTTGGCACCGTGGGGAACACGATGAACTCGGGCGGTACGTGATCGACGAGCCAGACGCCGTTCGCCGAGCGGTAGAATACGTGACCAGCATCCGCCATCGCGTCCGCGCGGATCTCGAGCAGCACGGCCTTGCCGCGACGCTCGCCGACCTTCGACGCGGTCTCGAGGTCCGCCGACAGGTGGACGTGGTGACGCGAGCCCTTGACGAGCCCGGTCTTGCGGATCGAGTCGAGGAACTTGTCGACGGTGCCGTGCACCAGGACGGCAGGTGGTGGCATCGGCGGGAGATCGAGCTCGACCTCCACCGAGTGGCCCTGGTTCGCGCGGATGCGAGCGCCATCCGGCGACAGCGCGAACCGCTGCTTGTCGGACGACTTGACGATCTCGGCGAGCTCGTCGCGCGTGATCGAGGTGCCCTTGGCCCGCGCCTTGGCGAGCAACGCTTCGACGTCGGTCCAACCGGCGTCGTCGAGGACGATGCCGATCAGCTCGGGTTGGTGGCGGAGGACGAGCGAGAGGAACTTGGACTTGTGCTTGGACATGGCGAACTGCCGGCTGGCATTGTTGGTGTCGTATATACACTAAGATTGCCAGGCCGGCAACGAGGATCTCGCAACCTGCGAATCCGGCAGCATGTTCCGGATCCGCTCGTCCATACATGCACGCGCTATCTGGCGCTTTGGAATTTGGATTGCGCTCGAGCATTGCGTGGTCAGAGGGTCGCCAAATCGCCAAGTGAGGCCCGCCAAGGCTCGCCAATTGATCGATCCATCAAGAGGTCCGCGCCGCGACGACCGGCCGTATAGACCTATCCAGTTCTGTCGACGCTGAGGGCGTCGACAGAAGGCGGGCTGCACGAGCGGTCTCGACCGGTGTTTGCGCCGGTCTGGCTTGGGCGTTCTCGTCGAACGAATGTTGAACGTCGGACGTCCGGTTGAAAGATCGTTTGGCGCCCCTTGGCGGGTTTGGCGATTTGGCGACCCTCTGACCACGTGATGTTGGAGCGCAATCCTGCGGCGTCGTAGGGAAGCGCCATTCTGGAGCGCAGCTCCCACGTCTTGCTCGAGCGCAGCGCAGACACGCGTTCGCTCAGCCAATTAGAGGCGGTAGCGCGCTTGCTGCCGAGCATCTTGCTCGCGACGATGTTGCGGGCTGCACGAGCGGTCTCGTCCGGCGGTTAGGACGAGCTTGGGCGTTCTCGTCGAACGAATGTTGAACGTCGGACGTCCCAGATGTCTTGCTCGAGCGCAGCGCGGCGTGGACCCGATCGATCGGCCCGCCCACGGCAGCTGATGTACCTCCCTGCTCAATAGCCGTGCTTGCGGAGCGACACGTTCGCGACGAAGCCCATCGCACACAAGAAGATGACGAGCGAGCTGCCACCGTATGACACGAACGGCAGCGTCACGCCGACGACGGGCGCGAGCCCGAGCACCATCGCGATGTTGACGGCGACATGCCAGAACGTCATCGCCGCGACGCCGACGCAGATCACCGCGCCCATGCGATCGCGCGCACTCAGTGCGACGTTGAGGATCCAGACCAGCAGGAACGTGAACACCGCGAGCAGGAACACCGAGCCGACGAAGCCCCACTCCTCGGCCCACACGCTGTACGGGAAGTCGGTCCAGTGCTCGGGCAGGAAGTCGAACTGGTTCTGGGTGCCCTCGCCGTAGCCCTTGCCCCAGATCTTGCCGGAGCCGACCGCGAAGATCGATTGCCGCGTGTGCCAGCCGTTGCCCGTGGGATCGCTGCTCGGATCGAGGAACGCGAGGATCCGGTTCTTCTGATAGTCGTGCATCGTCTCCCAGAGGATCGGGATCGACAGCAGCGCACCGAGCGTGATGTGGACCATCGGCCACACCGAGTCCATGACGAGGAAGCCCGCGGTGACGATGATCAGGCCGAGCAGCACGCCGCTGCCGAGGTCGGGCTGGATCGCGATCAGGCCGACCGGGATCGCGAGCGCCAGCCCCTTGCCGGCGAGGATCAGCGGAGGTGTCCTCGATAAATCGCTCTCCTTGAACAGCTCCGCGAGCGCGAGGATCACCATCAGCTTCGCGAGCTCGCTGGGCTGGATGCCCATCCCGAACACGTTGAGCCAGCGATAGCTGCCCTTGCCGTGTGCGTCCTCGCCGATCAGGCGCACCACGACGAGCAGCACGATCGCGATCCCGAGCCCGATCCACGCGAGCCGGACGAGCGCGCGATAATCGATCGCGGTGGCGACCACGAACCCGATGGTGCCGAACACCATCCACTTCACCTGGGTGTCGAACTTCGCGTGGTGCTTGGTGCCCTGCGTCGCCGAGTAGAGGTTGAGCAGGCCGATCCCACACAGCGCGAGCACGGTCGTGATCAGCGGCCAATCGACGGCGGCGCGGAACCGTCGCCAGCGGCTGACCCCGATGGTGGCGCGAGGCAGCTGGAGCCCGGTACCTCTCACGGTGCCACCCCCTTCACCTTGATCGGCTGCGCATCATCGGTGGGCGTGCCGACGGTGCGCTTGCCGTAGTGAGTCTCGATGATCTGCTTCGCGATCGGCCACGCGACGCGACCACCCGAACCGCCGTGCTCGATGAACACCACGATCACGAGATCGGGATCCGGTCCGGGCGCCCAGCCCGCGAACCACGCGTGCGAGCGGCGCGGGTTCCAGTTCTCGATGTCGCGCTCCTCTGCGTCCTTCTTGCGCGCGTGCGTGCGGATCTCGGCGGTCCCCGTCTTGCCGAGCACCTGCACCACATCGACGTGACCGTGATCGAACGCCGTACCGCCAGCCTCGTTCGTCACCTTGAACATGCCCTTGCGCCAGACGTCGAGCGATTCACTCGCGGTCGAGATCTGGCGCTGGACCGTGGGCTGGAACGCGTTGATCACGTGGCCGTCGTTCCCCTCGACGCGCTCGACGACCTGCGGCACGTACAGCGTCCCGCCGTTCGCGAGCGCAGCGTAGGCCATCGCCATCTGCAGCACGGTGACCTCGACATCGCCCTGCCCGGTCGCCGCGTTGGTCGCGTAGCCGACCTTGTACTTGGTGCGCTGCTCGTACCACGCCTTCGTCGGGATCCGCCCCGAGCCATCGCCGTTGAGCCCGAGGTTCGTGGGCGTCCCGAAGCCGTAGAGCCGCGCGACCTCGGCGATCCGATCGAGCCCGATGGTCTCGGCGAGCTTCCAGAAGTAGATGTTGCACGAGTGCTGGATCGCGCCGATCAGGTCCTGCTTGCCGTGCGTACCGTTGCACTTGAACGTGGTGCCCGACAGCTCGTAGTAGCCCTGGCACGTGTGGGTCTCGTCGGCGGACAGCCCGTCGTCGAGCGCGGCGAGCGCGGTGACGAACTTGAACACCGAGCCCGGCGCGTAGGTCGCGCGCAGCGCCTTGTCGACGAACGGCTTGCGCGGATCCTTGCGGAGCATCTCGTACTCCTGCCGCGTCAGGTGACCGGTCATCGTGTTCGGATCGAACGACGGCCGAGACACCAGCGCTCGAACCTTGCCCGTCTTCGGCTCCACCATCACGACGGCCGCCGCCGGCACGCGCGAATCCTTGATCGCCTTCTCGGCGATCTTCTGGAGCTCGAGATCGATCGTCAGGATCAGGTTCGCGCCGGGCTTTGCCTCGGTGACGCGGTCTCCCTGGATCAGCGTCGCCGCGGTCTTCTCGTCGAGCCGCTGACCGCGCGCATCCACCGCGTAGCGCTCGATGCCCTTCTTGCCGCGCAGGTAGTTCTCCCAGGCACTCTCGAGCCCGTAGCGCCCGACCAGCTCGCTGGTCTCGGTGGACAACATGCGCTCCGCTTCCTCGGAGGTCATCTGCGTCATGTAGCCGACCAGGTGCGCGGCGAGGTCGCCCTGCGGGTAGTAGCGATACGGCTCGTGGTGCACCTCGACCCCGGGCAACCGCGCCCCCGCCTGCTCGACCTGCGAGGCGCGATCGCGCCCTTGATCCTCGAGTACGAGGACGAGCTTCTTCGGATCGCGCCGGCGCCCGATCGCGAGGCGCTGATCGACCTGCTCGATCTCGTCGCCCGACAGCGCGAGCAGGCGAGCGAGCTCGTCGCGCGCCGGCTGCGGCGCATCGGGCTTGCCCGGCGTCATGTAGATGTTGAAGGCGGGCCGGTTGTCGGCGAGGGGCACGCCCTTCGCGTCGAGGATCTTGCCGCGCACGCTCGACAGGTAGCGCTCCTTGACCACCTGCGAGACCGTGCGCTCGTAGTAGCCCTCGCCCTTCATCACCTGGAGCTGCCACAACCGCGCGACGAGGAAGAACAGGGCGCCGATGCCGGCGAGCGCGACCCAGCGCAACCGGCGGTGCAGCTCGGGCAGCCCGACGCCGCCATCGGACCCAGATCCGCCCTTGAGCAGCATCAGGGCGCCAACCCTTCCAGCGCGGCATCGCGCTCGCGGTGGGTGCGAGCGAACGCCGCATCGATCCGGCGGAAGCCCTTCCACACCAGCGAGCCCGTGATCGCCGTCGCGAGCGCGACCAGGGCGAGGTGAGGGAGGTCGATCATCACCCCGGGCCGGGGGACGCCGAACACCATCCTGGTGATCAGCGACACCACACCGCTGATCAGCGCGACGAACGCCGAGAAGCCCATCGTCATCGCGGTGCCGCGGACGAGGATCCGTTGCTGGGCCGCGCGCGCGATCAAGCAGGACAGCCCGAGCACCAGCGCGGCGAGGCCCGGCGGAGTGCCCGAGATCAGATCGATCAAGTAGCCGAGCACGACGGAGCCACCGACCGCCGGCGCGACGTTGCCACGTGCGGTCAGGCCGAGGTACGCCGCCGTCAGCGCGCCGACATCGGGCACCGACTCGCGGATGATCGACGTCGGTAACCGGAGCCACACCGTCGCGACGACGACGCACAGGAGGTACGCGACGATCACCAGGGTGGCCGTTCTCACAGCGCCCTCGTTCCGTACGCGGGCTCGCTGCGCTTCTTGGTCTTCGCGTCGGGATCGGCGGGTGGTGGCGGTGCGAGCAGCACCATCACCGCGCGAACCTGCGAGACATCGACCGCGGGCTCGACGACGACCTTCTGGAACATGCCGGTGTCACCGTCGAGCTTCGTGACCTTGCCGATCACGAGGCCGGGCGGGAAGATCGAACCGACACCCGAGGTCACGACCTCGTCGCCGACCTGCGCGCGTTGATCGGCCTGACTCGCGAGCTCGAGCGAGGTGATCTCGCAGGCGTACGAGTCATTGCTGCCGAGCCCGCGCAAGAAGCCACGCCGCCCGGTGCGCTTGATGGCGACATCGATCCGCAAGCGCGTGTCGCTGACGAGCACGACATCGGCGTAGTCGCCGAACACCTTGTCGAGCACGCCGACCGGCCCGGTGCCCGCGATCACCGCCATGCCGGGCTGGACGTCGCTCGTGCCGCGATCGATCCGGAGGCGCGAGACGCGGAACGGCGTCAGCGGTGCACCGATCACACGCGCCCCGATCATGTCGGCGGCGATCCGCTTCTTGACGAGCGCGAGCTCCTCGAGCGCCTGGACGTCGTACGCCTTGCGCGACATCGTCGCGAGCTCCTTGCGGAGCTTCTCGTTGTCCTCGCGGAGCTCTCGGTTCTCGCTCTCGACATCGATCAACGCGACGTAGCCGCTCCAGATGCTGCCGACCCCGTCGGTGATCCACGAGACGAAGGTCTGGAGC
Source organism: Deltaproteobacteria bacterium (assembly GCA_031385555.1). Classification (GTDB taxonomy): domain Bacteria; phylum Myxococcota_A; class Polyangia; order Haliangiales; family Haliangiaceae; genus JABFXX01. Next base: position 110,531 of record JANNBP010000446.1, read on the forward strand.
GGAGCGGTGATGCGCAGCACCGTCTCGTCGACCGCCGAGGGCTCGCCCCGCGACAGCGACGCGCGGAGCACGAGCGCAGGGATGAGCAACAGCAGGCCCGTGAGGACCCAGTCGATGATCCGCCGGCGCATCGTCGTCACGGGCCGGCGGCCTTGTTGATCGGCTCGCGCAGCGTGTACAGCATGCTCGCTGCGCTCACGGCCGCCTACTTCAGCGCGATCTCGCGAAGCAGCCCGAGCTCGTCGAGGACCTTACCGGTCCCGAGCACGACAGCGAGCTGCGGGTTCTCACACACCATCACCGGCAGGCCGGTCTCTTCGCGGAGCAGCACGTCGAGATTCTTGAGCTGCGCGCCGCCACCGGAGAGCACGATGCCCTTGTCGACGATATCGGCCGACAACTCGGGCGGGGTCCGCTCGAGCACCCACCGCACGGCATCGACGATCGCGTTGACCGGCTCCTGCAGCGCTTCGCGGATCTCGTCGGAGTTGACGAGCAGCGTCTTCGGCACGCCGGCGACGAGGTCGCGGCCTTTGACTTCGACCGTCAGCGGTTCCTCGAGCGGATACGCGCTGCCGATCTCCTTCTTGATGATCTCGGCGGTGCGCTCGCCGATCAGGAGGTTGTACTTGCGCTTGATGTACTGGACGATCGCCTCGTCCATCTTGTCGCCGGCGACGCGGATCGACTTCGAGAGCACGATGCCCGCGAGCGCGATCACCGCGACCTCGGTCGTCCCGCCGCCGATGTCGACGATCATGTTGCCGGTCGGCTCGGTGATCGGCAAGCCGCCGCCGATCGCCGCCGCCATCGGCTCCTCGATCAAGTAGACCTCGCGCGCCGCGGCAGCGAGTGCCGAGTCACGCACGGCGCGCTTCTCGACCTCGGTGATCCCCGACGGAACGCTGACGATCACGCGCGGGCGGACGAGCGTCCGCCGCTGGTGCGCCTTGGAGATGAAGTAGCGGAGCATCGCCTCGGTGACCTCGAAGTCGGCGATCACGCCATCCTTCATGGGTCGGATCGCGACGATGTTGCCCGGCGTGCGGCCGAGCATCTCCTTCGCTTCCTTGCCGACGGCGAGGACCTTCTTGGGCCCGACGCCCGATGCCTGGACGGCCACC